>NZ_JADGFW010000041.1:0-27813 GCF_016613355.1 Psychrobacter sp. M9-54-1
TCTTCGCTTCGCAATTCGTGAAGGCGGCCGTACCGTAGGCGCTGGTGTTGTTGCTAACGTTCTTAGCTAAGCATCAAAACCCTAACGCTATACAGTTATCTAAGCGTTAAGCAGTAAGAAAAAAGCCATCCTTGATTAAGGGTGGCTTTTTTTGTGGGGTATGAATGCGGATAAGGGGTTAAATAATAGGATTTTTCTCTAATTTGAAAAAATAAATTCCAAAGCTATAAATTATAAGGACTGATTTATATATAGTAGATTAAAGATTTGCTTATAGATAACTATAACCTTTATTATATAGCGGTAGCATTTTAAAAATAAAAACACAATAACCTAAATTGGAGTAAATAATGATTACCCATGTACCTGATGTGACTTTCAAAACTCGTGTTCGTGATGAATCTATCGGCGGAGACAACCCATTTAAATGGTATGACCTAACCACAGATGAGTTATTTGCCAATAAAAAAGTGGTGGTTTTCTCTCTACCAGGTGCTTTTACGCCAACGTGTTCGACCAGCCATCTACCTCGTTATGAAGCGCTTTATGATGAATTTAAGGCGTTGGGTGTAGATGAAATCGTTTGTATTTCTGTTAATGATGCCTTTGTCATGTACCAATGGGGCCTAAAGCAAAACCGTGAAAACGTTTTTTTGCTTCCTGACGGCAATGGTGAGTTCACTCGTAAAATGGGCATGCTGGTTGATAAGAGCAATCTTGGCTTTGGTATGCGCTCATGGCGCTACTCGATGTATGTCGATAATAAAGAAATTAAAAAAGTGTTTAAAGAGGCGGGTTTTGATGACAACTGCCCAACAGATCCATTTGAAGTATCAGATGCAGATACCATGTTAGAATATCTGAAAAGTAATGCTTAATCACAATTCTTAAGTGTATTGACGTTTGACTGGTATCATCAGGCGTCGATAGTTACTTGAATGCTGAAGCTCAAATACTGTCGAACTGCTTAATCCTTAAGTATAAGGGCTAAGCAGTTTTTTTATGTTTTCTACAAAATTTTGGCAATATTAAAATAAACGTCTAAGATATCTTTGAGTATAGGCAGCTTAGGTATGTATTTATGACATATATAGAATGTCATTTATGAATAAGTTTAAAAATTACGCTAACATAGCCGTTAAGGCATAAGAAAAGTAGAAGGAAAAGTGGTGTTTATTATCGATAAGTTAGCAACCAATACCTCAGAGCGGCAACAAGCGCTTCAAGCTGTCGCAAATATCGAAGTGCTCGTACAGCCGCACGATGCATGGACTGAGCAGACATTGGCTGAGATGCTCGCGCAAGATAGTACGCATATACTGATAGTGTATAAACCAGAAGGTAAAGCCGATAATAATAAAGTCATTGGCTACTGCCTCTATCAAGTAATTTTTGAGCAAGCAGAGATACTGCGTATTGGCACCCATCCTGACTATCAGCGTCAAGGTATTGCCTCGCAGCTTTTTGCTACATTAAATAATGAGTTAATAAATAATAAGGTAGAGAGCTTATTGTTAGAAGTGCGCGCAGATAATGCACCAGCGCTTGCTTTATATGAGCAGCAAGCGTTTGCTGTGATTCATACACGTAAAAATTATTATCAACTGCCACATCAACCTTCTGTCGATGCATTAATCCTGCAACGAGTTTATGATTAGCAATTGGTTGTTTAGAAGAGTAAATAGTTATTAAAAAAGAGTGAAATCATGCTTGCGGCGGTATTTTCTTTTTGCAGATTTCGATATTAGAGAGATAGTTTTTATCGGTTTTCATGCGTTCAAGCACCTCGATGCGTTCAGCCAACATTTCTATCATCAGATTAATTGTCATTTGCTGTTTTCTAACTTGCGCCAATTTCTGCTGCGTAAGGCTTAGCTGCAAATCAATATCAAGTTGACCATCGTAATAATCATTTAAGCTGTCTTTGATTTCAGTTAATGTAAAACCAATGGCTTGAGCACTTTTGATGAGCTCGATACGCTCGACGCATTCGGGATGAAACTCGGTATAAAGCCGGGAGCCCGCTTGGCGTTTGCGAGATTTCAGTAGCCCCAGTTGGTCGTAATGACGAATGGTATCTTTGGTGGTATTGGCCTGCGCCGCTAGTGTGCCAATCAATAAAAACGCTGTGTCGGGTGCCATGCTGACCTCGTAAGTAAAATACCTAAATTACTAATTGTGTAAAAAATGATAGCAAGCATTATTCGTTACTATGTTTAACTATAAATAGATTTATTTAAGTTTACTTTATACTTTCAATTGCCAAGGCTGAGGTTTATCGAGAAGTGAGACCGCTAAAGATTGATGAGAGTCCTTTTGCCATTTGACTGAACGGCTGCCAATTAAAGTATCTAGCTCTAGCAAAAATTTAGCGCGTGGCAAGATTTCAGCTCCCAAACTTAATAAATGGTCGTTTGGTAGCTGACAGTCTACCAATTCGACATGGCTTTGCTCACATAAACGCATTAAGCCCCAAAAAGCGAGTTTTGAAGCATTTGAAGCAACATGAAACATCGATTCGCCAAAATAAATACCGCCTATTTTTAAGCCATATAAACCGCCAATTAGATGCTGTTTATCATCCCAAACTTCAATGCTATGCGCAAAGCCTTGCGCGTGGAGCTCAGTATAGGCGTCAATCATCTCACTATGAATCCAAGTATGTTCGCCCTCGGGTAGCGCGTCATTGAAACCATCGCTACGCGGTAAGCTACAAGCATGGATAACATCATCGAACGCTTGATTGAGGGTCAACTGCCAACGTTCGCGACCCGCTTGTTTACGTAGTGATTTACTCGGCTTATAATCCGTTGGCACCATGACGCAGCGCGGCTCAGGGCACCACCAAGCGATAGGGTCATCTTCATTAAACCATGGAAATAATCCTTGCGCATAAGCTGAAATTAGCGTTTCCGGTGATAAATCTCCACCGACAGCAACGATACCGATGCCATCAGGGTCCACCATCGCAGGATCGGGAAAATTATAACGCCCAAGACTTTTTATGTATTGACGAAAGTTTTCAGGCGCTATAGCAGCCGCATTAATATCAATGCGGTCGTTATCTTTAGCAAAATCGCTCATTTATGCTTCTTTATCTTCAGTCAATGTAGAGGCATAAGTGTGGTCACGAGCGACTGTTTCACCCATTGCATCCAAATATTTTTCGGCATCAAGTGCTGCCATACAGCCCGTACCCGCTGAGGTAATCGCTTGACGATAAACGTGGTCGGCGACGTCACCTGCGGCAAATACGCCTTCGATACTGGTTTGGGTGGCATTACCATTTAAACCGCTATTAACGATTAAGTAGCCGTCTTTCATTTCTAACTGGCCTTTGAATAAATCTGTATTTGGCTTATGACCAATGGCGACAAACATACCAAACACGTCTAATTGCTTAGTGCTGCCATCAAGCATCGATTCGATAATCAAACCATTGACGCCCATATCATCGCCGACAACTTCGCGAACTTTGTGGTTCCATTCAATTTTGATGTTACCGTTTTTGGCCTTTTCAAACAGCTTATCTTGCAAGATTTTTTCAGCGCGTAAGCTGTCGCGGCGATGAACTAGTGTCACTTCAGAGGCGATGTTTGATAAATATAAAGCCTCTTCAACGGCGGTATTACCACCACCAATGACCGCGACTTTCTGGTTTTTATAAAAGAAACCATCACAGGTGGCACAAGCTGATACGCCAAGGCCACGGAATTTGCTTTCTGACTCTAAGCCTAAATACTGCGCAGAAGCACCCGTTGAGATAATCAAGGCATCACAAGTGTAACTACCGTTATTACCGATTAGGGTAAAAGGGCGTACGTTTAAATCGACTTCATTGATATGGTCGTAGACCAGTTCGGTACCAAAGCGCTCGGCATGGGCTTTCATACGATCCATAAGCGCAGGACCGGTCAAATCGTGCGCATCGCCCGGCCAGTTATCGACTTCAGTAGTCGTGGTCAGCTGCCCACCAACTTCCAGACCGGTGACCATAACAGGTTTTAGGTTGGCGCGTGCTGCATAAACGGCAGCGGCGTAACCGGCAGGGCCTGAGCCTAAAATAATGAGTTTTTCGTGGCGCGGAGCCGTGTTATCAGTTGCCATAAAATTTCCTTGCTTGCTATCTAAATAAGAAATATAAAAATTAAAATACGTGGTACAAATGATAAATGTTATAAAAAATAGTCGCTAAAAGTCGCGATGAATATGGTTTTTCTTATTGCTGTGTGATAATAACATAAGGGCTGAGGGCAAAAAGTGCAAGTTTGCTAAAATGAATATGGGTATCATTAGAATCAAAGCACGGAGCGCTTAAAAACTGCTCTTAAAATGAAAGCATACTTTTTCATTGCATACTGCTTTATTGCTAAAAAGTGTGGCGAATGTTCGGTTAATGACTGCATTTTTTGCTCATCGGCTTAATAATTGATTTTCTTCTGCGCTTTCTTGATAACACTGTCGCCACTACGCCTATGTATTTGTTATTATAAGAAGTTATGCAAGCGTAGTAGACAGTGAATGATGCACCAAATTACACGTTTAGTTATATAGTGCTTTTATACATTGCCTCTTAAGAGTAAAAAATTATTTCACATGATTGGTTTCAATCATAAGCTACAAGCATTTATCTTATTAACGAGCACTAACGAGCACTAACGAGCATTAGCAACGAGTATTGACAACAAGGCAGATCTTACGTGATATCAGCACCACTTATTGAGTATTTAAAAAAGGGCATATTTACCCTGCTTGGGTTAATACTGGCGGTTTATTTGTTCGTCATTTTGATGACGTATACGGGTAACGATCCGAGCTGGTCGCATATCAGCAGTGACATGACGACCGTGAATAACATGGGCGGCGAGATGGGGGCGTGGCTGTCGGATTTGCTTTATAGCTTTTTTGGTTTTGGTGCTTGGTGGTTGCTGGCGTTTTTGGTTTATGAGTCGGTACTGATTTGGTGGGATAATAAACCAACGTTTTGGTTATTACGTGTCGTGGCTTATGTATTTTTGCTGTTAAGTGCCAGCGCCTTATTTGCGCAATTGGTAGCGCTAGTACAGCAAGTGGCAGACCCGATGACGTCAGGGCTAAAAGGGGTTGCTGGCGGTATTATTGGGCTTGAGCTGCAAGCACGTTTGGCACAGCTGTTGTCGCAGTGGGGTAGTGTAATATTTTTGACGGTATTTGTGGTGATTACTGCCACTTTTGCTTTTAATATTCATTGGTTAGCGATTTATCAAAAAATCAAAACGTGGTCATGGCGTGATACTGCAGTTCAAGACAATGCGGCTCAAGGGAATGAGAGTAAGCGAGGAAATAGACAAGCTGCGCCAACAGCGTCTGAGCAACAGCAAAATGATGAAAGTGCGAGCGATGAAAAAGCGGCGCAAGGTTTTGAGCAGTTACCACTGGATTTACCAGCGGCTAATCACGCTCATGACAACCAAACAGCAGATAAAAATGGTCGTTTTAACAACGTATTAAAAGAGTTTTTGGCGACGTCAGGTCTTGGTGCTAGCGTTAAAGCCTCTATGTCAGCGGCAGCAGCAGTAGCACAAACGGCAACGAATAGCGCAGCGCAAGATGATCAATTGCAACCAGCTTCTGCGAATACAAGTAGTTTCAAACACGTCCATCAGCCGCAAGCGTCAACAGCTACTATAAAAACAGCTACTGTAAATTCTATTACCGCTCCTGCGCGCAAAGTTGAACCAAGTTTTGCTTGGAACGATGCCGATACGGTTGATGATTTGTTGGCGCGTGAAGCAATGGCTGAGCAAGAGACGTTTGGTTACGATTCTGCTGCTACGTCTGTTGCTTTTGATGACATTAATGATATTGCTGATGAAGATGAAATGACAGAAAGCGTTGATTTAGGAGTTGATAGCTTAGAAGTTAATCACTTAGCAGATGCGTGGTTAGCAGAACACGCCGCAGTGCCAGTAGCGTCTAAGGTAGAACAGAAACAAACCGTCATTGAAGCGCCAGTAATGCAGACCTCTTTCGCCAAGGAGCAAAAAGTAGCAGAGGATTTAATCGGTAATGACATTGATGATTCGATGGATGACTTCTCTGAAGCTTGGTCTATCGAAGACTCTGAGTTTACCGATAACTCTGAGCCTTTAACTCAACATGAGGTGCTGTCAACTCAACATGAAGTGACGAAAGACTGGCAAACAGATAACGCTGCGCTAAGTGATGAAATCGATAAAGTAGATGAAGTCAGCGAAATGACTGACATGACGCCGACCAATACCCCGCCTGCCAATCCAAAATTAGCACCGACGGTGGACACTGGTACTTCGGTGACCAATATTGCTCCGGCGGCCGCTAAACCGACCGTAAGCTTTGCAGTGCCAGAGGGTGATAGCAGCAATCATATTACCGACATGGTGCCAGAAGATGACAGCAGAGCTGACGACACTGATCTGCCAGTGATGCCGCATATCAGTGATGATGCCGCTTTTAGTCAAAAATCACGCTCGATGCAAACCGCCGCTTATCGTAGCAGCCTGACGCCGATTCCAGAGCTGTCGATTTTAGATAAGCCAGACCCTGACCGTAAGCCAAGCTATACTCTGGCTGAGCTTGAGCAGTTATCGGAATTATTAGAGATTAAGCTGCAAGAGTTTAATGTCAAAGCAAACGTGGTCAATGCCATTCCAGGCCCTGTGGTGACGCGCTTTGAAGTAGAGCTTGCGCCTGGTGTTAAAGCCAGCAAGGTGACGGGTATTTCACGCGATTTGGCACGTTCGCTATCGATGGCGTCGTTGCGAGTGGTCGAGGTCATTCCGGGTAAGCCGTATATCGGTATCGAGGTGCCCAATAAAAAGCGCGAAATGGTGCGTTTGATTGAGCTACTAAATACGGAAAAATTTAAAGATCCTAAAGCGCAAATTAGCATGGCGATGGGTAAAGATATCGGCGGTAAGCCGATTATTACTGACCTTGCGCGCGCGCCGCATATGCTCGTTGCTGGTACGACAGGTTCTGGTAAATCGGTATTGGTCAACTCGATGCTACTGTCGATGCTGCTCAAATATACGCCAAATGAGCTGCGTATGATTTTGATTGATCCAAAGCAGCTCGAGCTTGCCAACTATAATGATATTCCGCATCTTCTCACACCTGTCGTCACTGATATGACCGAAGCGGCCAGCGCCTTGTCATGGTGCGTGGCAGAGATGGAGCGCCGTTATCAGCTGATGAGTTTATTAAAAGTGCGTAAACTTAACGAGTTTAATAAAAAAGTAATCGCAGCTGAAAAATCTGGGAATCCAATGCTTGATCCTTTATGGCGTCCGAATGACAGCGTCAGTATTAGCCAAGCGCCTAAGCTTAAAACCTTACCGATGATTGTTATTGTCGCCGATGAGTTTGCCGATATGATTATGCAGGTCGGTAAGCAAGCCGAAGAACTTATTACGCGATTGGCACAAAAATCACGCGCGGCTGGCATTCATTTAATGCTTGCTACTCAGCGTCCGTCAGTTGACGTTATCACGGGTTTGATTAAAGCCAATATTCCAGTGCGTGCTGCGCTCCGAGTAAACTCAAAAGTGGATTCGCGGACGATTTTGGACAGCGGCGGCGCAGAAGACATGCTTGGTAACGGCGATATGCTGTTCTTAGGCCCTGGGCAAATTGAGCCCGACCGCGTCCATGGTGCTTATGTCAGTGACGAAGAGGTCAACCGTGTCTGTGATGCATGGCGTGAACGCGGCGCACCCGATTATATTGATAATATGGCCGGCAACTTTGAGCTATCGAGTCCCAGTGGCGGCGGTAGTGCCGCAAATGCCTCTGGCGAAGATGACGATTTATATAATGATGCCGTGGCTTTTATAATGGAAACGCGTAAAGTATCAGCATCTAGTATCCAGCGGAAATTTAGCATCGGCTATAACCGCGCGGCGCGTATCGTTGACTCGATGGAAGAGGCTGGCTTGGTCAGCTCTATGGGCAAAAGTGGTAAGCGCGAGCTGTTGATGTAAAAATTAATAGATTTCCCATAAAAAAAGACGAGTAACGAACGTGGCTCGTCTTTTTTTATGGGAAAAGAATACTGTCATCGTCTGAATGACCAATGAGTTTGTATATCGATTATAAATCGTCATTTTTTATACTAAACTGGTGAGTGTTTATAAAAAAATAAGCATCAATTTAAAAAAGTATAAATCTATCACTCTCCAAGGACGGTCAGTTATGTTTAAAGAATATACCCAATATGATGCATTGGCGTTGGCAGCGCTGGTGAACGCAGGGGAAGTCAGCGCCAAAGAATTGTTAGATGCTGCCGTGAATCAAGCCAATACAGTCAATCCTAAATTAAACGCCATTATCCACCGCTTTGATGAGCGAGCATATGCTGCGGCGCAACAAGGTTTACCGACGGGCGTCTTTAACGGCGTCCCTTATCTGCTCAAAGACCTGTCGTTTCATTTTGCCGATGAGCCAATTACCATGGGCAGTCGCAGCGTCAATATCTTATCAGAAAGCGACAGCGAAATCGTTAAACGTATGAGAGCCACTGGCGTCAATACTTTTGGCAAAACCAATACCCCAGAATTTGGCCTCATTATTACCACTGAGCCCAAAGCCCATGGCGTCACGCATAATCCCTTTAAAAAAGGCTATAGCTCAGGCGGCTCATCGGGCGGTAGTGCCGCCGCAGTCGCAAGCGGTATTGTGCCAATGGCGGGTGCGGGTGACGGCGGTGGTTCGATACGCTTTCCGGCGGCATGGTGCGGCGCGTTTGGCTTTAAACCTAGTCGAGGCCGTAACCCTATGGGCCCAGAAATTGGTGAAGGCTGGGAAGGGGCGGTCGCTGACCATGTGATTACGCGTAGTGTGCGTGATAGCGCGGCGATGCTTGATGCGACCAGTGGCGCAGAAATCGGCGCGCCTTACGTCATTGCACCGCCCGACGGCACGTTTTTGCAAGCAGCCATGCGCGCGCCAAGACAATTAACCATCGCCCTGCATCAACAGCCATTGGTTGCCAATACTGAGGTCGATAAAGAAGTACTTGCTGTATTAGAAAAAACCGCGAAGCAACTCGAGGTCATGGGTCATCGTGTGGTCCCAGCTGAGCCGAACATTAATATTGAGCAGTTTTGGCATGATTTTTTAGTGGTGGTCTGTGCCCATACCGCTTTTACCATTGATAATATCGAGCGCTGTTACGGCGCGCGGCATATCCAAAACCTTGAGCCGCAGACTGATAATATGGCAATGCTTGGGCGCTCATTATCTGCTGTTAATTTAGCCCACGCTAAGCATGGCTGGCACGCTAGCCAATATCAAACAGGCTTGCTGCTTGAGACGTACGATATGATTTTATGTCCAACCGTGCCAACGCCTGCGGTCAAGCATGGTGTGCTGCCGCCAAGCCGTATGGATGAAACACTGATGCGCAGCGCAGGCTTGCTCAATAAAGGCATTAATATGGGCAGATTTGCCTTTAGCTCAGGTATGATTGAAAAGCTCAGCGCCCCAGTACTTGGTAAAATGGGCTTTACTATCTTGGGTAATGTCACCGGCTTACCAGCAATGTCGTTACCTGTTGGTATGAGTAAAAAAGGTCTGCCGATTGGGATGCAGCTGATCGGGCGCATGAATGATGAAACCACGCTATTTAGTATCGCAGGCGAGATGGAGCGCGCTGGCATGTTTACCAAACCGGCTTTTGAGAAATAGTTTTATATGATGAAAGAGTTTTGATAACTTCTATATTAAAAAGTAGAGATTAGCAAAAACGCTTTGATTAAAAGTTTAGGGGCTGTAGTAGATAAGCACTAATCAAAGCGATAAATATCCATACCCAAACTGTGATGCGCCATGCTTTGATGCACCACAGAGACGCGTTGACCGGCACCTAAAGCAAAAAATAATGGCAATAGGTGCTCATCGCTTGGATGTACATTTTGATAATTAGGATATTGCTGCCAATCTAAAGCGCTTGGAATATCCGTTTTTAGTTGCTGCAATAGCCAAACTTTAAAGTCTTTGGCGGTCTCATCGAT
Organism: Psychrobacter sp. M9-54-1; assembly: GCF_016613355.1. Classification (NCBI taxonomy): domain Bacteria; kingdom Pseudomonadati; phylum Pseudomonadota; class Gammaproteobacteria; order Moraxellales; family Moraxellaceae; genus Psychrobacter; species Psychrobacter sp. M9-54-1. The sequence continues at coordinate 10,032 of NZ_JADGFW010000041.1, forward strand.
ACTCTCTGCTTGCCAACGTAATGCCTCTAAATTGTGGGTGATATTGCCCGAGCCAATCAAAAGAATTTGCTCGGCGCGCAGTTGCGCCAACTGCGCGCCTAACTGAAAGCAAGCGATGCTGTCATAATGGCGTGGCAAGGATATTTGCACGATGGGTATATCAGCCTCAGGATACAGGTGTAAAAGCGGCGCCCAAACCCCGTGGTCACTGACGCGTAAAGGGTTTACACGGCAGGTAATACCACGCGCCGTTAGCTGCTGCGCCAATGTCTCCGCAAGCGCTGGCTGGCCGACTGCTGGATACTGCAACTCATAGAGTTCGGGCGCAAAGCCAGAAAAATCATGCCACGTCTTTGGTCGCGGATTGCTGCTGATTTCAAGCTTAGCCGACTGCCAGTGCGCTGACATAATGATGATGGCGCGCGGTTTGGGCAAGTTTTGACCGATACGTGCCAGCGCACTGGTGGTTGCCGATTGTTCGATGGCGAGCGTCGGAGCGCCATGCGAGATAAATAGCGCGGGCAGTTTAGCCTGTTTTGAGGGCGTTATAGCACTTGCTAGCGCAGGCGTGCCTGTCCAAGCAGCCGCTGAGGTAATGGGCGCGGGCTTGGATGTTGTTGTATTTTGACGCTCGCTCTTATGTTGCGAGGCAGCGGTCATGGCTTTAGGTGTCGCAGGTTTAGGATGTTTCATGGTGCATTTATTAGGGCGCGCGCCTATATTTCAATCCGTTTTACCATGACGCGTCGCCATTATTTTTGATAGGGCATAGTTGATTTTTATAGCAAATGACTGTTTTTATAAAGGTTTTAATTACCGCGATGATAAGGATGGTTGTGATTGATACTCATGGCGCGATACAGCTGTTCCATTAATACCACGCGCACTAAAGGATGCGGCAGCGTCAGCGCCGATAACGACCATTTCACATCTGCTTTTGCCAATACCTCTGGCGATACGCCGTCAGCGCCGCCAATGACCAACGCAATATCATCGCCTTGCTGCATGCCATCAGCCAGTTTTTCAGCCAGCTGTTCGGTTGAGAGCATTTTACCTTTTACGTCGAGCACCCATAATTGCTCGCGTCCAGCCGCAGCATGAGCGGCCAATATCGCTTGACCTTCTTGCTCACGGTACTGCGCCAAATTGGCGTCTGAGGGGTTTTTGGCGCGTTTAGCGGCGGCAATTTCTACGATTTCAGTATTAAGCATGGGCTGGATACGCTTAAAATATTCATCAAAACCGGTTTGTACCCATTTGGGCATTTTATTTCCAACACTCAATATTCTTACTTTCATAATATGGACCACTTTTATAATGGGTTAAATGTAACAAAAAGATTCTGCGCTTAAGGTATTGTAACAAACAGACCTTTTACAAAGTATTTTTTTATGCTTTACTAGCATTCGACCAACAGTTGTTCTTTTTTACACTAATTGCTTTTATCGTTACATGGTCTTATCTTTACATAGTCTTATCGTTGAATGGTAAAGAAAGCGTCAGCAACCCTGTACCGTCTTTTTGATAGAGCATAAGATAGTTTGCAATATTATTTAAACGAAAGGAGTCGTTCATGAACCGTACTATATCAAGCCTATTAGCACTTAGCGCAGGCGCACTACTCTCAACCTCTGTATTTGCTGCTTCTTTAAACGGCACGCAGTGGCAAACCATTGATGATAAAACTGGCGAGAAAAAAGCCGTTATTCAATTGACCGAAAGCGGTGGTAAAGTTTCAGGAAAAATCATCAAAGTATTGAATAAAGAAAAGGCAGACGCGCTTTGTACCAAATGTCCTGGCAGCCTAAAAAACAAACCGGTTGAAGGTCTACAAATATTGTCAGGTCTAAAAGCCGATGGTAATAACCAGTGGAGTGACGGTAAGCTGGTCGACCCTGAGTCGGGAAAAACTTACTCTGGTAAGCTAACCTTGAGTGACAATGGTCAAAGCTTAAAGCTGCGCGGCTATGTCGGCACACCTGTCTTTGGCCGCTCGCAAACGTGGAAGCGCATTAAGTAGTTTTTACCAGTGCTCTTATAAAAGCAAATTTATAAAGCAAGCTTGTAAAACAAAAAGGATAGCAGATTGAGATGTGCTGTCCTTTTTTAGTGCTTTAACGTTAAGCCATTACCTCAATACTTTTATTTTAAAACGCTATCATCTTAAAGCGCTTAGAGCATCTTTCCTAGTCATCGTTTGACATCAGCGGTTTGATGGTTTCTGATACGCCCTCATCACTCTGATGCTCGTCGTTTTTACTATTCGAGGGCGTAGGTTTTGGAATAATCGTCAATGTCGCATCTGACTCAAAAACAATGGCTTCGATAACATCAAAACTATTCATCCCTTCAGAACGCATCGCGCTTTCTAGCTCTTGACGCGTTAGGCGCTCAGCACGCATGGCATCTGGTAAGAATTGCCCTTGATAAAAAACAATCCGCGGCTCCGATAAAATAAGATGACTAAAACTGGCTGAGACAGAAGCATATTTAGTCACTAAAAACTGTAGACAATACAAGGTCACAATAGCGGCACTGCCTTCGATAAACGGGATTTCTTCGAGTAAAATCGTACTGGCGCTCAAAGAGCCAATCATCACCGTCACAATCCAGTCGAAGTTATTAAGCTGCGAGGTTGAGCGTTTGCCAGATACTTTGGTAATTAACACAATTAACGCATAAACCATGACCGCTGTTAGGATAATGCGTCCAAGTTTTTCTATATTGTCAAAAAGCAGCATCTCCATTATCTGGACTCCTATTAATCATAAAAAACTGTGTAATGTATTATCGCTATCAGAAGTGATGAGGCTACAAACAGCGTAACGGAATTTCATCATTAATAGGGCAAAAAGTTTGTATGAGGTTGTATTTTTGAGCATTTAGTAGCGAGTTAAGGGCAGCGATGGGCGTTCAATAAATTTATGCTTAACGGCTCTGCTTAGGATTAAGGAGGCGGTTGATTAATAAAATACTAAGACGCGCGCTGACTAAGCTCAACACCAATATCATCACCAATGCCGAAAGCAGCGGTAGCGGTCGCTGTATAGCCATCTCGGTTAATACCTCACGGCTTACGGCATCAAATAAGAAAAACCAGATACCTAAGAAATAAACTATGGTAAGTAGCCAAACCACCGCAACGCCGCCAAACATCAAGCGATTGATTTCCTTTTTATCTAGCGCGCGCTGTTGATGCTTAATAAATTTATGCACCGCGATATAAGCGCCGACAATGATGGATACGGCAGTCACCAGCTGTGAGTTTAGGGCAAATTTGGTTTGCACCATCATAAATATGGCACTGGCCAAAACATAACCTACCGCAAAGAATCCGATATATGGCGCCATTTTAGGCGGCATTACGTTTAGGTTGCTAGAAGTATTGCCCGCTGTTTGACCATCTTTTGCTGGACTAAGACGCTTGCTAAGCTGCATTGGTTTGCGTGACATAAAAATAACCTTTATAAAGGGTAAAGCATAGGGTGTTAAAACATATTAAGCATTAACGCTGATTTTTATTAATGTTTTTGATCAATGTGGTCGATATTGTCAATGCTGTGCTGTCCAATCTAACATGCTATCTAATACGGTACGGGCAGTATAGGCATTAAGCGCATGATCTGTATTAATCAGTCCGGCCACCACATAGTCTTGCCCAGACAAACCTTTGACATAGCCTGCCATCGAGGTGACATTATTTAAGGTACCCGTTTTTATCCAAGCGCGACCGATGGCTTGCGATTTTGGTAAACGGTCACTATGGGCACTAATGGTGCCACTGACCCCAGCAATGCCTAGCGAGCTCACATAAGTATCAAAGCTGGGTTGGTTGTATGCGTAGGTCAACAGCTCGCTTAAGTTCGCGGCACTGATGCTGCAATCGCGGCAGAGTCCTGAGCCATTGGTCAAATGCGGCGGTGGGCTAGTCAAGTTGGTTTGCCACCACTGATTGATTGATTGCAGCGCTTGCGGATAGTCGGTCGCTGTTGGCTGACCAAATTGATATAAGCTGATTGCTTGATTGTTAATTGTTTTATCGGTATCAGTGCCTTGCTTATTAACGCTTTCTTGATGCGTGTCGTTTTTATTCACATCTGTTTTATAAGCGCCGATAGAAAGCGCTACTTGTTCGGTCATCACATTATTAGAGAAGTGATTGATATCATAAATCTGCTGAGTAAGGTTTAAAGAAGGATAGCTGACAATGGGCAAGGGCGACATGGCAATCGCTGCCAAACCATGTGGCGATTTTTTCTGTCTATTGGCAATTTTATTGGCATGATAAGGCGTTTCTTGCGCGATGACTTTGCCACTTAAGGTATTGCCAAGCGTTTGCCATTTAGAGGCAATGACGCGGGCGGCAAAATCTTTGGCATCAGGGTAGGCGACATAAAAAGCATGTTCGCCGCAGCTGTCTGGTAAATTGCTATTAAGCGTTAATTGTGCCGGTTGCCACTGCGGCGCAATACTATAGCGCGCTTGCCCGCAAGCAGCCGAGCGCATATTTATCATGCTTGGCATTTGATAATTTGCCAATTGCGGTGTGTAGGTTAGCTGCGCGCGCGTATTGTCTAGCGGATAGCTTTTAATACCGATGCTGCTAAAATTGACCAAAAAACCATCGGGGCTGGCGTTATAAGGACGTAGCGGCGAGTTGTCAAAGGCGGCAGGGTCTTTGGTGACGTTTTTAAAGACACTACTATCGACGATAATATCGCCGTTGATATGGCGGATGCCAGCCGTTTGCACTTTATAAAGCAGTTGCTGTAAGCGCTCGTGGGTCATTTTTGGGTCGCCACTGCCTTGAATAATCAAGTCGCCATAGAGCTTATCGCCAATAATAATACCCGTATGATAAACGCGGGTATGCCAAACGAAGTCAGCGCCCAACGTATCTAAGGCGATAAAACTTGGCACCAGTTTCATGGTGCTTGCAGGCGTGCGCGCAATATCGGCTTGATGGCTTAATAGCGGTGAAAACGAAATTTTGATAGCGGGATTATGAGCAGTCGATTTGTCGTTATTGTTTTTGCTGCTTTCATTTTCATTACTACTTTTAGCGGGTTTTAAAGCGTCATCGGGCAGTAGCGGTGGCACGCTCTCTATACTTTGATAGGTATAAGGATCATCGGTATAAGCATGCAGCTGTCTTGCATGTTGCTTAATCGTCTGTTTTTCAATCGTCACTAAAGTGCTTTGATGTACCGTTATTTCTTTAGCATTAGTATTACTATTTTGAGTCGTTTGTTTTTGGATGCCGTTAGGCTCTGCGGCAGCACTATATGTAGTTAGCGATTCAGGCTGATTAGCGGCTTTAGGGCTATCAATCACCTGCATAGGCGCAGGTAAGCGGCTCGCAGTTTTATCACCGACTGGGGTGATGACAATACTAATATCGGTCGCATTTAAGTTTGCACGCGTAAGCGCTGTCTGAATCGCTTCTGGTAAAACCGCTTGCGCACATAGCGGCGTTAGCAAAACACTCGCAAATAAGGTCAGCGATACTAGGTAGTGAGCAGGCTTATTGAGCGTATATGGTTGCTTAGAAAAAGGCGCTAATTTAGCAAAGACGGTAGGGCGGTGATCAGTTTTAGAAGTGGGTAGCATGAGCGGTCTATCATCAGGTGGCAAAAACAGCCTATGGTAACATGAGTTGCTATTTTCACGTAGTATCAGCGTTGGCGTAGGTGCAAAAATGCCATGGCTGTCATGATGGCATCGTTATAAGCATCGTGTGTGCCGAGCTCTGGGATCTCATAATGCGCTAAAATATTGGTCAAATGCTGTGATTGATTAGGAATACCCTGCGTACGATCGCCCATACGCCGACTGTATAATTGCCGTATATCAATGACCTTATTTGGTAGCGTGGTGCCCATATAGCGCTTAACCAAAGGGTTCAAAAAACCTGTATCTATCTGCGGACAAAACCCAACTAGCGGTCGATTGTCTATAAAAGGCAGTACTAAAGCCAGCATTTCATCGTAGCTCATACCATGCTCAACATCGGCAGTACGCAGCCCATGAATCACAATGGTATCACGATCAGGCATGACAGGCGGTCGGCAAACCAAATGCAGACCGTTACCCGTATCAATGCTATCGCCATTGATATGAATGGCAGCGATAGATAGCAGGTGATGCTTTTTTGGATTGAGTCCTGTCATCTCGCAATCAATCGCGACCCATTTATCAGCCAAAGGCTCATTAAACATCGATGCCAGCTCAGGGCGCTGCAAATGGGTCTTTTGCCAATGAGACGATAACTGTTTTAGCCAACCCATCTTATTTTGCTCCCCTTTATTTTTGCGCGCAGCGTTCTTATCAGCTGACTTATTTATTTTAATTAAACTCTAGCTGATAATGGCGACTTAATTGACCCTTAAAGCTTTTGACCACGGCCAGGCATTCATTTAATAAGTCTCGCTCGAGTGCCGATAAAGTGGTCGGATCAACTTGCCGCGCATGCTTATCATCTGTTGATAGCGCCACTGACAAACGCTGCGCCATAAAAAACTCTAACGCTTCAAGCAAAGTGTCAGCGCGCTGTTGGTTTAAGGCGCGCACTTGCACCAAGGCTTTAAGGCGTCCTTTACTACTCGGCGCATCAAAAATATCGTTTTCTAAGGCTAAAGTACGAATGCCATGCACCAGCGGAAAAATACCGGCTTTTTTAAGATCGATATCGTAGGCGCTTTTTTTACCGCCAAGGAGCGGCACAAACTTTTGCCACCATTGACCGACATCGCCAAACTGTAAAGCGGCACGGGCGAACTGGCGGACAAACATCAGGTCTGACTGGCGATGGGCAATTTTTAAATGTTCGCGCACACTCGTCAGTAGCGATTCATCGCCGCAGACATATTCGCCATCAAATATGGCCGACAAATAAATACTATGTATCGGGTCGGTATTTCTAAACCATAAGCTAATCTGCGCTTTAAACTGTTTGAGCGGCTGCCGCCACAGCGGATTGGTCATCATGATATTGCCATCGCAAAGTGGATAACCCAAGGTTGCTAAATGATGGTTAAAGGTTTCAGCGAACTGAGCTAAGTCAGGATGGCTGTAACCATCACGAATAATCAGCGCATTGTCTTGGTCGGTACGCATGATTTGCTCGCCGCGACCCTCTGAGCCCATGACGATGACGCAAGTATTTTTCATCACTTCATCAGGTACGATAAGTTGCCATAGTTTGGTAAAAACTTGAGCGTTAAGGGTTTGTACCATACGGCTGACATTACCGATTTTGATACCGTTTTGGTGCTGCGCGCGAATATAGCGCCCGATAAGCTCAACCGCGGTAGCTAAGCTCGGCAAATCTTTTGCTTGCTCAATCTGCAGACTAATCAGCTGCGAATGATGACCAATATGAGCGAGCATATCACTTTGCCCAAGCACGCCTGCAACCTCGCCGTTGGCATCAATCACTGGCAGTCTATGGATACGGTAGCGCGTCATGGTCAATAGCGCATCGCCAATCTCGTCGTCCGCATCAATGGTGCGCAGATTGAAACTTGCATAGCGCTGGCAAGGCGTCGTCGCAGGGTTTTGCTGGTCGCTTACCGCGCGGCAGATATCGGTATCGGTTAAAATACCTAACGTACGACCAGAGTAGCTGTTGGAAGTTTGCGTATTGGCGCTATCAGTAACTAAGCTGCTATCTAGATTCTTGTCTAAATTTCGGTCTAAGTCTGTTTTTAAATCATTATCTAGTGTTTGCTTGTCAGCAGGGTGTGATTGGTCGAGCGGCCGCACCAACACATGCTTAAGCCCAGCTTTGGTCATGATATGTGCCGCCTCATAGAGGCTGCTGGTGGCATCAATGATATGCACGGGTAATAAGCTGACATCAATTACCGGCTGCATCATGATTTGCTGGACTTCTTGCTGTTCATTATAGCCATGATAGCTAGCATCTAAGCTTTGCCCACTTCGCCGCTGCTGTAATGCTTTTAATCGTTCAGGTAAATCTTCTGAGAGTAATTGGCGCACTAAATGATTCTGCGCACTGATTTTGTCAACGGTAGCGCCATTGATTTGCAGCAGCAGGGTGTCTTCAATCGCACGAAATTCGTAGGGCGATATGTCACTTTCATTTTTGGGTTTGCCATTGTTTATGGGTACGGTACTTTTTATAGGTATGAAAGTGGCTGCTTCGTTATCTTCTTCTGTAAACGATTTTGGCAACCGCCGACTGTCAAACCAATCATTACTATTTAGATGGTCGGTATGATTGCTACCTAAATAAGTCGCCACAAACTCGCCAGCAAACAGTTGCTCGATTTGTCCTTTAATCACCACATAAAAATAGCTTAAATCATCAGCAGATAAACGCTCATCTTTAGCAAGATAACGGATTTGGGTGTTTTTTCTAATACTTTGACGTTCAGCCGCGCTTATTACATCAAAGGGTGGCTGGGTAAAATCAAGATGGGGCATGGCATCATCCTTGATGGCATATTTAGTAAAATTTTGGAAAAAGAAATTTTACGACTGCTAAAGAAATATAAAAATAGCGTCGCGTTATTTCTACTATAGCACTCTTCGCAACCGAGATAGTAGAGAACTACATATAACCATTATGATATTGTGGGTATATGTGGTTCTCTGATACTATACTAAGTCTTGAGGTCGTATCTATCGTTTAATGCTGAGGTTCTTTGACTAAATTTTAAGCTCAGTTTTTGAGTGAGTTTTTAAGCGCCAAGCAGTTTACGAATGCGACTAATGGCTTCGCGGCTTTCCTCAACGCTGGCAACTAAGGCAATACGCACATAACCTTGCCCAGGATTTTTACCATTGACCTCGCGTGACAGATAACGCCCCGCCAGCGCGTGAATATTTGCTTGCTCATACAAAGCTTTGACAAAGATTTCGTCGTCGCCATTAAATTGCTCAGGGACTTTTACCCAAAAGTAAAAACCCGCCTCTGGCATGCGTAAATCAAGCAATTCGCCAAGCTCTGACATCCATAAGGCGAATTTTTCTTGATAAAGCGCTCGATTTTGCGCCACGTGCTTTTCATCTTCCCAAGCAGCGATGGAAGCCAGCTGATGCGGTATCGGCATCGCGCAGCCTTGATAAGTGCGATATTGCAAATAAGGCTGCAAAATATCGGCGTCACCGGCGACAAAGCCTGAACGCAGGCCGGGCAAGTTTGAACGCTTGGATAAAGAGTGAAATACCACGCAGTTTTTAAAGTCATGGCGACCAAGTGCCGCGCAAGCTTGCAGTAGGCCAATCGGCGCGCGATCAAAATACAGCTCGCTATAGCACTCGTCGCTGGCAATGATAAAGCCGTACTGGTCGGATAAACGTAGTAAGTGTTCCCAATCATCCATGGTCATGACGGAACCGGTTGGATTGTTTGGGCTACAGACAAACAATAGCTGCGTGCGCGTCCAAACGTCCCTCGGTACCGCGCGATAGTCACCTTTAAAATCATTATCGATGCTGCAAGGCATAAAGTACGGCGTCGCTTGCGCGAGTATGGCAGCACCCTCGTATATCTGATAAAACGGATTGGGCATCACAATCGTTGGTGCTTCATCTGCTTTTTGCAATGGCTGCGCGCTTGGTTGATTATGAGCTGGCAGTTGATTGGCTTCGTCTTCGGACAACTCGGTTTGTGAATGGTCAATAACGGCTTGCACCAAGCTAAAAATCGCCTCGCGCGTACCCATAACCGGCAATACTTGGCTATGCGGGTCGAGATGATTGAGAAAGAAACGTTTCTCAAGCCAATGGGCGATGGTTTGGCGTAGCTCAAATAGGCCGTTGGTGGTTGGATATTGGCTTATTTTGTCCAAGTTTTCGCGTAGGACGTCCAACACAAATGCTGGCGGCTCGTGTTTTGGCTCTCCAATACCGAGCTTAATTTCACTATAGTTATAGGCTGGCGTACTGTCCGCGAGTAAAGTCGCCATCTTAGCGAACGGATAAGGGTGCAGAGTCGTCAAGTTGTGATTCATAGGTAGGCTAACTATAATAGACAATTAATAATAAAGTGATAAAGAAAAATTACATTTGAGCAGTGTAGCACTTCTCTTATTTTTTGTCTTTTTTCTTCTCAGACGGTTTATTGTCAATGTAAAACCAGCGTTTTGCGCAATTTATACGGTGAATAACCTTGCATAGCGCTTGTTTTTTAGACGGTAACCCCTATTGAGATTGGCCAATTTTAATCATGCGATTAAGTATAGATAAAATTAAAATAGCGTCATTTGTTAACCAAGCAGAAAATAACTGTCCGTAAAAACGTCAGATTATTTAAGGAAACTTGATATGTCTAGTGTTTTAAAAACCGATGAGCGTGGCGCTAAAGATATCAATGTGCAACAATTTGAGGGTAGCCAGCGTGTTGAGCTATACGAGCAACTAAAACAGCGCGAGCACAATTGGTGGCAGGCGCGGCAGCAGTTGACGCTGTTAAAAGAGCGGCAGATGTTTTGGTTTGGCGATAACAGCTTTATGATGTGGCTGCTCTGGCAATTGGTCAGCTATGTGGTGGTTGCGATGGTGCTTATGCTCCTGAGCAAACTGTCAAACATCTCATTGCCTTTATGGCAGTACATGGGTTTGTTTGTGATACAGACGCTGATTTTTATCGTCATGTTGGGTTTTAAGGGCCGTATGGCCACGCATTTACAAAATAATATCAATCAAGTCGATGTCTTACGTGAAGAAGCGCTTAACGAGATGACCATTTTGGCCGCTGACACGCTTTATAATGATGTGCATGCCAAAGCCCCGATTTCCTTACAGCAAATCTTTGAATACTACGACGGCGAATTTCATTTGGCCAGTTTGCATCGTCTGCTACAAAGAGAGGTAGAAGCTGGGCGTTTGATGCTGGGGCAGCAGCAGGTAGAAGCAGAGATTTTGCCGTTGGAGCTTGCCGATGAGGAGCTTAAAGAAATGGCAAGCGAGATGGTCTATAAAAGTGTCATATAAAGTATGCGTTTAATATAAGTAGCTTATAAATATTTGGTCAAAAGCTATCGTTGATATTTTGTCTTAAAAAAACGCTTTATCGTTGAAGGTTAACGATAAAGCGTTTTTCGTATTTATAATTTAGCTTCTAACGATTAACTTCTAACATAAGCAGCTATATAGCAATTAACCATCGTTACGAATGCTCAGGCTTGCTATCAATGCCGCCTTCAATGTCTCAAGTTTATCCGCCGACAATGCCTGATCGTTTTGATCGCTGATATAAAACATATCTTCTGCGCGCTCGCCTAACGTGGTAATACGGGCGGCATGTACTTCAATTTGTTGTTGTAAAAACACCTGACCAACGCGGGCAAGTAAGCCTGGTTGATCAAGCGTCTCTAAGCTCATAATATGCTGATTTGAGGCTTCATTAAACTCAAAGTGAATCGTGGTAGCGACATCGAAATGTCGTAGTTGCCGCGGCATTCTTCTATTAGTAAGCTTGGGCACTGTCGGATTTTTAAAGGCATCGATTAAGCGCTGTTTAAGCTCTTGTTGGCTGTCTGTATCGACCAATAACGTGCCGCTGCGGTCGAGCAGCACGTAGGAATCTAAAGCAAAATCACGCGTTGCGGTAATGATGCGAGCATCTAATACATCAAGATTCATGTGGTCAAATACTGCCATGGTAACGGCAAATAAATTGACCTGATCTTGCGTATAAACAAACACTTGCACCGCATCAAGTGCCAGCTCGCGATGCTCACGTAACACGACCAATGGCTGACTATTGGCATCGGAGGCGCGTCCGATGGGCGGATGGTTTAAAATGGCTTCGGTATGCCACAAGATATCTTCTGCAATCTCGCGCAAAAAATACTCATCGCCCAAATCGTCCCATAACCTTAAAACCTCATCGCGATTCATGTGCTGATTATCGACATTATCAAGCATCGCCAGCGCCTGTTTGCGCGTGGCTTTAATCATGTCTTGGCGGTTGGTTGGGGCGTCAATATCAGCGCGCAGGATACGCCGTGTTTGTGAATACAGCTGCTTCATCAAGGTTGCGCGCCAGCTGTTCCAAAGCTGGGGATTGGTGGCATTCATATCGGCGACCGTTAGCACGTACAGATGGTTTAAATGGGTGACGTTGCCAACTAAATCGGCAAATAGCGTCACCACTTCTGGGTCGGAGATATCCTTTTTCTGCGCTGTCATCGACATCAGCAAATGATAGCGCGTCAACCAGCCGACCAAATGCGCGTCCGCAGCACTCATGCCATGAGCAAGACAAAACTCAATCGCTTCTGTTTCGCCAAGCTGGCTATGATTGCCGCCGCGGCCTTTGGCAATATCATGAAACATCGCCGCCAACACCAAAATCTCTTTGCGCTCGATACGCTGAAAGATAGAGCTGACCAGTGGAAAGTCCTCAAAAAAGCGCGGATCGGTAAAGCGGTGCAAAATACGAATCAAAAATAACGTATGCGCATCAACGGTATAACGATGGAATAAATCGTACTGCATCAGCCCCGTTACTTGCGCAAAAGCTGGGATATAGCTGCCCAAAACGCCATAGCGGTTCATGGTACGCAAGCGATGAAATAAATAATTTTGCTCTTTTAAATTGGCTAAAAATAGCGCTTGATGCGACGGGTTGTCTCTATACGCTTGATCGATGCCGCGCGCTGCTATTTTTAACGCACGCAAGGTATGGGTACGGACGTTTTTGATACCGTATTGACCCATCAGCAAAAACATTTCTAAAATCGCTTCAGGGTGCTGAGCAAAGACGCGATGATGCGATATTGCAATCTGTTCGCCGACTCGGTTAAAACGAGCGTTAATCGGATGTTTTTTTGGTCGTTCTTCATCCGGCAGTTGCGGCTCGATAATGGTCTCATAATAATGATTGGTCAGCATCTCAGACAGCGTCGATATCTGCATCGCACAGCGATAATAATCGCGCATAAAGCGCTCAACGGCGGCATTTGGTTGGTCATCAGGCTGCGTCTCATAGCCCATCATTTGCGCAATTTCACGCTGATAATCAAACAGCAGCTTGTTTTCATTGCGCCCAGTCAGCTCATGCAAATAATGACGGATTTGCCATAAATAACCTTCGGCAAAGTTAAGCTCATCGAACTCTTTTTCGGTCAAAAAGCTTTGTTGCACCAAGTCATAAAGCTTACTGACGCGAAAGTAGCGTTTGGTCACCCAACCAATGATATGAATATCACGCAGACCACCGGGTGCTGTTTTGATATTAGGCTCAAGGTTATATTCAGTCGCATTGTGCTGCAAATAGCGCGCTTTTGCTTCTGCGATTTTTACCTCATAAAAATCACGTGGCGACCATTGGGTATTGACGATTTTATGGGGCGCATTTTGCAGTGCTTCATTACCAACTAACAACCGCGCCTCTAGTAAAGTACTGGCAACGGTGTGGTCGAGCGCCGCTTCCAAGCATTCGCTGACGCTGCGCACCGATAGGGCGGGCTCAAGTCCAATATCCCATAATAGCGCCACTAAATTATCGATTTTCTCTTTATTATCAACCGTAATCTCGTCTGGCGTTAGCAGCAAAATATCGACATCTGAATATAACGACAGCTCACCGCGCCCATAACCGCCAGTGGCAAATAAGGCTAAGTCCGTTTTATCAAGCTCAAACCATTTGAACAACGCAATGAGTAATTCATCGATGACGCAAGCACGAGCTGCTACCAATTGGCGAATATTGACGCCGCGTTCGAGCTCGCGGCTGATATCGTCATTGATTTGAATCAGCCATTCAGCAATACTCTGTTCGGAAATACTGAACGACGTCGCGCTATCAGTGGTAGTGCCATGGTCTGATAATAGAGGCATAGGTGTCAAATCAATGGTCGCGACATCGCAAGTAAACATGAAGGGTATCCGATTAAGAGGTTGTAAATAGAGGCGCTAAAAAAATGGGTGAATGCAAATATCACGCTGAAAAACAAAAAATAGCACCGCCAATATGCCTGAATTTTCAGGCAAAAAAAAGACCGCCTAGGCGATCTTTTTACGTATTATTGGGTCAAAAAGCTTAAGTCTTCTTCGGGGCGTGTGGTAAAGACTTCACAGCCATTGTCCGTCACCACCATGGTATGTTCCCACTGTGCTGACAGCTTGCGGTCTTTAGTAATCGCCGTCCATTCGTCCGGCAAAATCTTGGTCTGCCACGTGCCTTGGTTAATCATCGGCTCAATGGTAAAAGTCATACCGGTTTTTAGCTCAAAGCCTGTGCCTTTTTTACCATAGTGCATGACTTGCGGCTCGTGATGGAATTCATTACTGATACCGTGACCACAAAACTCGCGCACGATACTAAAGCGCTCAGGCTCGACTACTTCTTGAATAGCGGCGCCGACATCGCCCAAGCGCGCGCCGTTTTTGACCACACTCATACCGGCATAAAGGGCTTCTTGCGCCACTTTGCAGATACGCTGCGCCATGATTGAGCCATTGCCGACAATCCACATTTTTGAAGTATCGCCGTAATAGCCGTCTTTAATCACGGTGACATCGATATTGATGATATCGCCATCTTTGAGCAGTTTATTGTCGGCTGGAATACCGTGACAAACCACATGATTGACTGAGGTACAGATAGATTTTGGGAAGCCGTTATAATTAAGCGGCGCAGGAATCGCGTCTTGCACGTTAACAATATAGTCATGAGCGATTTGGTTCAATGCTTCGGTACTGACGCCAACTTTGACGTGCTCGTCGAGCATTACAAGGACATCACTGGCAAGTTTACCAGCCACGCGCATTTTTTCTATGGCTTCAGGAGATTGGATAAGGGATTTTTTGGTCATCATAGTCGTACTTATAGTTATAGAATTTAGGTAGGCAATTATACCATAAATGCAAGCGTCGCTGTTCTGCTAACCCTTAGCAACTTTGTACACATTTATCAACCCTAGCGTTATAGTGATATTAGCTGTTTCAGCTTATCTATATGTAGATACGTGACTATAAAGTCATGGAAATATGACTCATATATCAAAAAACAGTTGAATGTTGTAGATGATAGAAGTATGGTAATTTTGTTTGCTAAATGAATTGGCAACGATTTTTAGCGCTTACTGCAGGATGCAATAGCTAAGCGTGAAAAAATAAACGTTAAAGATAAGCCACATAAAAGTGGCTTCACGCTTTTATTTTACAATAACAAGGATGTTGTTATGAGCCGAAAATCTTATCTTCGCGCGGCAGTCACGCCAAGCGCATTTCTGCCTACTCTAGGTGCTATTGGAGTCGGCGTTGTCATGATGGTAATGCAAACGACTTCTGCCCAAGCGGCGGGTCAATACTATAATTGTGCCAATCCGACTGGTTGCAAACTGGTCAGTAGCAAATCTTGGACTTCCAAGCATACCGATACTAAATATCCTATTGTTATGGCCCATGGTCTTGGCGGGTTTACCAAGGCTTTCGGATTGATAGATTATTTTTATGGTATTCCTGAAACTTTGATGAGTGGCGGCAGTCAGGTCTATACGACCAAGACCTCCTCAGTGAATAATAGTGAGTTTCGCGGTGAGCAACTACTGCAACAAGTCAAAACCATCAGTGCCATCTCGGGCAGTCCCAAAGTTAATTTGCTTGGACATAGTCAAGGCGGAATTGATATCCGATATGTGGCTGGAGTAGCGCCAGAATATGTGGCGTCAGTCACAGCCATTGCCAGCCCAGAGCAAGGCTCAAAAATGGGCGATTGGGTCATCAAACAAGTCGTTGAAGGCAGCGCGAACGACGGTTATGGTGAAGGCGAGTTTAATGTGGGCTCGCAGATTGCACTGGGCTTCTTTAAGCTTGTGGGTGGCTTTATGGATATTAGCGCCGGTATAAGCTTTAAAGACTTACAACAGCAAGATGGCTGGAAAGCAGTCCAAGCATTATCGACCGATTATGCCGCTACATTTAATGCTAAATTTCCAGCAGCAATGCCGACTAGCTACTGTGGTCAGCCGGCAAATACCGAGGTCAACGGTATCAAATATTATTCTTTTAGCGGTATTGGTCAGGTAACCAATGGCCTTGATCCCAGTGATTACATGCTTGCGTTGACCGGAACAACGTTTGACGGAGATCCCAATGATGGTTTGGTATCGGCCTGCTCAAGCCGGCTCGGCTACGTAGTTCGTGATAACTACCGCATGAATCATTTAGATTCGGCCAATCAGGTACTTGGTTTAACCGCATGGGGACAGCCCGATCCAAAAACTTTGTACCGTGACCAAGTCAACCGCCTCAAAAAAGCCAATCTATAAAGTGCTTCGTAAAAATAACATAAGCCTGCTATTGCCTTGAGTGCGTCTGGTTTATATAAAAACAGGGTCAATATCGTTGGCCCTGTTTTTTATCGCAAAAGTAGGTATAAACCGAGTTATTACAGAAGATATTTTTATTATGTCCAATAATCGCCGTCCACCATTTTTGCTCATTATTATCGCCGTGATAATCGTTTTAGTTGTGGCGATTATTTGGTGGTTTAAGCCCGATAATGCTGGTAAACCTTCTTCTCAAACAGAGTCTACGGCGCTGAATAGTCAAGCTAATGCCAGCATCATAGACGAGGCGAATGTTAATAATAATGTTGGCACATTATCCAAGCAAGACGCTTCTCAATTTACCACAGGTCTTGAGAATTTACCGCGCTCTTTGCAAGGAACGGAGGTCGACGGTGAGATTATCATTGATGAAAATAAACAGTTGGTCGTCACCGAAGGGCTACGGCGCTTATTTGATTACTTTTTATCGGCGCTAGGCGAAGAGGACGAAGCGGTCATTTATGCGCGGGTGGAGAGTTATATCCGCAGTCATACGCCAGAGCCTGCCGCCAGCCAAGCGATGAAGATATTTGACCAGTATATCGCCTATCTTAAAGCGATTCCTGCTATAGAAAGCCGTTATGGCAATCTGCAACTACAGTCGACCAAAAATGGCGAGCTGGATTTAAATATGGTGGCGCAGCAGCGGCAAGATGTCGCCAAATTACGCCAGCAGCACTTTGATAAAACTACTATCACCGCCTTTTTTGGCGCAGAAGATGAATATGACGATTATAGTATTGCGATGGTAAAAATTAACCAAGATAAGCAAATGTCCGACGCCCAAAAAGAAGCGGCAAAGCAAGATTATATTAGCCGGATGCCGGATAATGCGACCAAAGCCAACATCGCTCAGCAGGCGAATCTGGAGGAGTTAATCACTCGTACAGAGCAGATGCAAGCCAAGAGTGCAACGGCTGAAGAGTTATACAATATGCGTCGTGAGTTGGTTGGCGCGCCAGCAGCAGCAAGGCTTGCGCAAGTCGATCAACAAGATGCTCATTTTGATCAGCGTTTTAAGCAGTATCAAGCACAAAAACAGCAGCTATTAAGTCAAAGCGCTGATAAAACGCAAGCGCAAGCTCAAATCAGTCAAATTGAGCAGCAATTATTTAATGAGACGGAACGCAAACGTTTGGCAGGCTATGCCGCTTTGCAACAACAAAAGGCGGCAACTCCCAATCAAATCCGATATTAATTTTTAGGTAAAAATAAAAAATATTTAAGAGTGAAATGACAAACTCAGTGGTCTAAAGAGTATTTTTAACTGAAGTGCTAACAGGGAATAGGTATTGTAACAAGGTATGTTAGCAAAAAAGCTATAAAGTAGAACAAATATAGCGGTAATTGGTACTCAATCTATCATGACAGGCTTATGAAAAATGGGCATAATAACCTCACTGTTTAGACTAACGATAAAAAAATATTAAGCAAAGCACATTAGGGCGTGTCCCTAATTGGCAAACAAGTAT
>NZ_JADGFW010000042.1:0-3416 GCF_016613355.1 Psychrobacter sp. M9-54-1
CTTTTTTCTCTGACTTACTATCTACTGTATCAATATCTATTTTTGTAGGTTTGACACGTCTAACATCGACAATAAAGCTATCACCAGTGATCGAGAGCCATTGTTCAGAGAGTTTGTCTTTATCTATCCAATCATCAACTAGCAAAATCATATGTAAATGAGGATGCCAACCTTTACCGTTATTGGTTATTTCATAAGCAAAAACGATACCGTGAGCCTTACATAACTCATTATGACCACGCCCTTTTTTTAACCAGTCACGTCTACGGCTTTGGAGAGTCTTAAAGGAATCTTTCAAATGATTAAAACGTTCTTTTAAGTCATCGCCATTTTTTACAGTAAGTGTTACAAATACTGGTTTTAAATTAGGATGTTCTTTGAGTATGTGAACCATCTTGTCATGATAAGCAGTAGCTTGTTTACTAGCTCTGATAGCAGAACAAAAAGGGCATAGCATGTGTTTTTTACAGGTCTTGAGACCTGATAGCTTATATTTATCTAACGTGTAGTAATGTTTGAATAGCAGGTAGTTAGCGCAACCTGACAGAGTATTAGCAAAGTGAATAAAGCGTTTAGCCATTAAATCACCCATAGGTGTATCCAATGATAAGCACTCATCATTTTGAGCATATAACCAATTAGACATATCTTTAGATTGCTGGCGCAAATGCCCAAATCGTGTTATTCTAGCTCTGTGTTTAGCATTGCTATCCACTGTTATTTCTAGACCCTGTTCTGATGCCTGCTCCGCTAAAAGCTCATCATTACGGGGTTTTTTATTGTCTATCATTCCGTAATTCCTTATAAAGTGTCCCCACTTTAATTCCATAGTATCAAGTGAAAGAAAAACCGCTGATTTCTTAATTATTTTTTTGTGCATCGCAAAAAAAATAATTAAGAAATCAGCGGTTAGTTGCTACTGCTCCAAAGGTATTCCGAGCTGTTCCAATATATCTTTAATTATTTCGATTTTACCTTGTCGAACCTGAATACAAGCAAGTAAATGTGTCTGATCTGGATACTCACTAGGCATAGTAAGCTTTTTTCTTAAATCAGCTATTGCCTCTTGATGTTCATAAATAGTGTCGGTGAACAATTCATCGACAGCATATAAATTCTTTTCAGTTATTTGCACTTCGTGTATTTCACCATGAGGTATAAAATCAGTCATGCTTGGAACCCTCAACATAAGGCTTAGAGCCTTTTTTGATAGAAAATATAATAGTACCTTTGCTTGGAGAGAAAGCTCCAATGTCAACAGTGACATTTTTACCTTTAAGCGGTATCCAGTCTTTTAAATCATCAACTTTTAAATCGACCAATTCCTGCTTAGTATCACCATTCGGTAATACAGCAGCACCTAATAATTGAACTTTATGGCGTTCCTCATATTCTTCACCATCTTTGTTCTTACCACCTGCTTGAGTGAACGTATTCACTACTAAACCTGTCATCTGAAGCATTATTTTTGCCCCTTTTTAAGATGCTCATTAGTCCATTCCTCACGGATTAGACATTCGGCATTAAATAAAGTCTCAGAGTTTTCCTCTTTGGCATTTTCCATAATCGCGCCATAGGCAACTTCTATTAAATCATTGATAACTAAGTTCATGCTATTACCTGACAAATCAGCTAATGCTTTGACCCTAGGATAATTATTAGCATTGAGCCGAACACTCATAGCCTTTTCCATACCCATATAATCAGATTTATAGTTACCAGTTATACCACCAATAAGCATCATTAAACGCTGTTCATGCGGTGGACGTTCTTCAAAATGGATTGGGTCACCATCATAATGTTGTTTAGTTAGTTTCATATTTGAACCTTTAGTTAGTTTAGGTAATTTTGGTTTTTGGTTTATTTCGTGAACCATTAGATAATACGACTTTATAATATCGTTTGCAATGGTTTATTGACAGTTAATTATTCATGCAATGCTGAACGCTTACCCTCGGCGAAAAGATGCCGAGCGCGCTATCAGCCATAAAGTGATGGGTCTCTATCGTTTCTTATCAAAAAGCTGTTAACTGGAGGGCAGAGGGTTCAGAGAAATTGCATGGGTAGGTTTTCCGCACGATAGACTTGGGCAGTTGCCAAGTCGTAAGTGCGCATTTTAAAAGATTGGGATAGGTGGCACGCCGTTTCTACACGAAGTGAGAAACGTCTAAGCGTGCCTTATAAATTAATCGTTAATTGAGTAAATCCACAGCATTGACATATTGGGCATAATCCAAATGAGCGTATCGCATTGTGCTCTCAATATCACCGTGTCCTAACAAATCCTTGATGGTATAAATACCAACACCCTTCTGGATTAACCAAGACGCATAAGTATGCCTAAGATCGTACATAGTGCAGTTAACCCCAGCACGCTGCTTGCATCTAGCAAAGGATTTTGTGAAGGTTGTATAAGCCTTGCCAGTTCTTTGATTAGTAAATACATGCCGACCATGAGCTTTTTTCTGTCTATCAAGTAATAGCCTAAGCGCTGTATCATTCAAATACTTATACATAGTTCTCTTTGACTTACTGTAGTGATTTCTGACGACAAACTGCTTTTTGTCTAAATGTACGTTCGCCCATTCTAGGGTTAGTAGCTCTACCGGTCTACAACCTGTCATTGTCAAAAGCACAATAAAGTCATGCAAGTCTGTGTTGCCTGTCTCCAATGCACCTTGCAAGAGCCGTTCATATTCCTGCCTGTTCAAATAATTAGCCACATAGTCAGACTCGGTAAACTTCACACGTTCAAAGACGTTATTAATTTTCAACTCATAATCACTATTAACAAGGTTTACAGCAGCCCTTGCAAAACTTAGCTCACGATTTATGGTTGCATTGGTGACATCTTCACGTCTTGTAAGAGCATAAGCCTTCACATGGTGCTTTCTTAAATCTTGCAGATTATAAGCATCAAAATACATTAAATTATCTGCCCGATACTGGTACTTATTTTTGGTCAAATGGTATGCCTGATAATAAGCGATGACTTCACTAAGTTTATTAAACATGGTCTACCTCCAATATTCGACTAGTTTCCCCAGTTTCAGGGTTAGTAATCACAATATAGGAGGGGAGCACCTCACCACTTTCATTATATTCACTAAGTGCGTCCCCTAAATTATCAATAGAAACTTCACCAAGTGGCACATCTTTCATAAACTGAACAGAATATCCAACCCCCTTCAAAAATTGGTAAAGAATGAGCATAAACGGCGCGTCATCGGCGATTATGTCATCAGTCATAGTGTTGGGTACTTCAACACCTCGAAATAGCCCTATAGAGCCTTGCAGTCGCGTTAACCGCCCTGTTGGTGATAATGTTTCGTGAGCTATCCATATTTGATAATGGGTCAACTCCGTAAACTTCATGGCGTATTTAAATACTTCCATGAACCCTTCGCTATAATCCT
>NZ_JADGFW010000043.1:0-1813 GCF_016613355.1 Psychrobacter sp. M9-54-1
TATCCCCACTAAACACACCTTTACCCCGATAAGGCATACTCATTTTCTCACCTGCTGCTCTAATCCAGGCTTTAACATCGTATTGACTTTTTAAGTGCCAAGTTTCGTTAATATCCACCCTAGACATATCATATTTACCGTCTGTTATAGCGTCTAGTTGCTCGATAGTGGGGTTTAAACCTTCATCAGCCATAACTTCATATAGTTGAGAAAAAAAAGCAGCCATCAAAGCCTGAATATCATTTGTGCCAAAAAGATTATGACCTTGTAACCACTTGGCAGGATTACCTGATACTTGGATAGTTTGCGGAGTTAATGACTTAATCATAAAATTCATTTCATGAGAGCCAGTAACAGGCAGCCATGACTCGCTTAACCATTCCACATTACCATCAGCGTCTAGTTTAGCCACACAACCACTACGCAAATTATTATCACAAGGCAGCTTAGCTGTTACCCAATCAATCATTAGCTGTACTCTCCAACAAATCATATTGTTTTAGCAAAGCAGCCATTTCACTATTGATAATTCCAGTTTTGGTATTGGCAGTCGCAGCAAGACGGGCTAAGTGAGGTAAAACATCTTTTTTTTCTTTAGCTAATTCTAAAGCGTCACGCATTTCTGTTAGAACAGGTAAAACATCTTTTAGAACATCGGTAATAACTCTGGTTTTAGGTATCCCCATCAATACAGATAAGTCAGTAATCAAATCATTTAACTCATCGTCAAGGGTTAAATTAAGTCTAGGTTTTTGGCTTGGCATGGCTGTATCTCTAAGAGTATCTATTTTAGATTATAGTATCTTACAGGAGCAATCAAATCAAGCTATCAATCCCAAAAGTGAGACAAATTCCACTACCCCCCCCTAAACAGACCTTAGACCATACAGAGCATGGCACAGCTATACTTTATGGTTATCGGTGGAGTTATCATTTTGAGACACATTACACGTATTACTAGGAACGTGTAATTGGAAAAATCAGGTTCGTACGTACAGCCGTAGGGTGTGCGCCGCACCTGATTTTTCCAATATTGTTATAATTATTTGCGAGTAGAGAGTTTATTGAGTGCTTAACGCTAGTCAATAGGGAAACTGATCCTATTGACCGCTACAGCATTACATTAAAACTATGACCGCTTCTATTCAAAAAGACTGTAACTGGAGGGCAGAGGATTTAGAGAAATAGCATAAGCAGCTATACAGCCAGAGCCATTGAGAAATTGCAGACAAAAAAAAGCCCCCAAAAGGGGGTTCAATCGGTTATTGCTACTAAGCACAGACTACAAGACCCTGCTCAATAGCCCAATCAGGTATTCCAACAGGCTCAGCCTCTAAAACCCTGATAAGCGGTATGACATTATCAGCAACCTTATCGACATCACGGACAAGGGCAATATCTATATCATATGCTTTCAATTGTTTTCTAACACGATAAAAAGTAGGTCTAGTCATATCTTGACGCAAGTCCTCACCATACAACCACAACTTATAATAAGTACGCAGTTTTCTAGGCAAAGAGTCTAATATTTCATCGGATAACTTAAAATTGTTACTCATGTCCAAGCTCCTAACAACTTGTAAGAGTAACATTTTAGGCTTATCAACAGTCCAATTGCAAGGCTGACTTAGACCCCATTCCCTTAATGCCTTAGAACACAATACAAGCTCTAAACGCAAGGCTCTATCAGCATATTCAAGCATTTGAGGAGTCCGTAAACTATCAGGAAAATTGCTTTTTTTACTGTTTATCTCGTCACCTTTGGAGTAACACTTTAAGAAAAAATACTTAGAACCCTTACCAAAATAAAGAG
>NZ_JADGFW010000044.1:0-8971 GCF_016613355.1 Psychrobacter sp. M9-54-1
CGCGTTCGAGTCGCGGTCGGCCCACCATATTTAAGAAAGCCCAGTCATTTAATGATTGGGCTTTTTTCTATGCTCTTTTTATGTTGGTGAAGCTTTAGTTTATAGCGTAAACGTTTTTAGCTTTCAACGTTTACGCTTACGGAGGCTAAAGCCATCATCTTGGCGCCAAAGCAATTTATGTTTAATGGTATCTTTGATGGTGCGCCGATGCTTAGGTGCTTGCGCAATTAGACTGTCAAAAGTTGCAGCATCGATACCCAACTCATAACCATGCGCCATCATGACATTAGACGGTTGTAAGTCTTTTACCTTTTGTAGCGACTTGATATAAACTTTGGGATCATAAATAGGAAATGGCGCGACAAACTTATGGCGCAGCTTGATGATTAAATCGGCGGTATAGACCTCACGACTTGGCAGATGAAATAAGGATAAATCACGATCTGTATGTCCTGGCGTTTCAAACACCTGCCAATCATCAAAATGCAGTATGGTATCGCCATCACTGACCGTCAAATCAGGCTGTAGATGCGCAGGATACCATAGCCTTTTAAAAGGACGTCTTTGTCGCTTGGCCACATAGTGAGCCAGGCCTAAATCAATCAAATGCATGACTTGCCCGCCGATACCGCTATACCACTGCGTTTCTCTAGCAGCCGAGACAATCAAGCAACCAGTGGCTTTTCTAAGCTTATGCGCGCCGCCTGCATGATCTGGATGCATATGGGTAACGACCACTACTTTTAAATCAGTAATAGGACGCTTTAGCGTATCTTTAATATAATCCAACACCAGCGCCACATCAGGGCGACAACCGCCGTCCAATAGCATTAATTTATCTGGATAAACCGCCAGATAGCTACTTTGAATATAGCCATCCAAACGTACGATTTGACATAAACTCATTTATCTTCCTTGGCCGCTTATCTTGTCATTCCTATGGTTCATTAACGAATTATTTATTAATCTTATTGCTAATACGATGAAAACTTATCCTTTAGTATAACGCTCGCTATCCTAAAATAAATGCCTTTGAGTGAACGCTTGTGACTAGAGATAAATCGATGATAAGGCATGCATAGGATATTTAAAATGTTACCCAATAAAAAACCCAGCGCAGCGGCTGAGTTTTCTATTATTAAAAAAGCTAGTTATTAAAATAAACGAACAGTTAAGCCAAGTCGCGTACCTTTGGCTCACGCTCCCACAAACGTGATTTGGCATTTTCAATAAAACTATCAAGCTCAGCGAGGGGCGTCACAAACGCATCTTTTTCAACGGGTAGTTTGCTTAAGATAAACTCATCGGTCGCGCCGCAATAAGCAATCGCTTTGCAGTGCACATAAGCATCATTGAACCAATCCAACGTTGCGCTGTCTTTAGCCAGCTTCTTCGCTTGGTCAGGCATGATGATACTCACCACGGCATCAAACATGACTGACGGACCACCAGCGACACGCTCATCGGCTTGTATGATAGTGCCATCATCTAAAGTGACTTCTTTATTTGGTGCCACAATCTTAACGCGCGCACCCTCTGCCATAGCCGCCTCTTCAAACTTCTTAATCTCACTATGCTTTGAGCCTTCAGCGACTAAAATACCAATCATACGTGCCTTTAAACTCTTTGGCGTTCGACCAATGGTTTGTAATGGCTCAGAGGTTGGCAAGTCTTGTACTGGCGCTGCTGGTTCTATAGCTTCTGGAAGCTTCATTCCTAGTGCTGTTGCCACACGATTTGCTAAGTCTTCGTCAATATTCACCAAATGACCAAGCATTCGTGTTCGTACATGAGGGGTATCTACTTTGCCAAGCTCAAACGCGTAAGCAGAGGCGATATGAGCTTGCTCAGCTGGCGTCTGGCTGCGATAGAACATACGCGGTTGACTATAATGGTCCGCAAAGCTTTCAGCACGCACGCGGCCTTTAACGCCATCATCTAGCTGCTCGTGGAACGACTCAAAGCCTTTTTTTACGCTTTCACGTGGGCGCTCAGGATCTAAACTTTGTGGATCATACAGAGTACGAGTTTTCGGTATTTGCATTTGCATATGACCGTCTTGCTGATTATTTGCAAACGGACATTTTGGCGCATTAATCGGAATCTGCGCAAAGTTTGGCGAGCCCAAACGCGACAGCTGCGTATCTAGATAACTAAATAAGCGACCTTGCAATAACGGGTCGTTACTAAAGTCGATGCCCGGTGGCAAATGTGATGGACAGAAAGCCACTTGCTCAGTCTCAGAGAAGAAATTATCTGGATAACGGTTCAGTACCATTTTACCTACGATACGCACGGGTACCAACTCTTCTGGAATCAGTTTGGTCGCGTCTAAGTGATCAAATGGGAACTCATTGGCTTCTTCTTCAGTAAATAACTGAACACCAAACTCCCACTCTGGATAATCGCCATTATTAATCGCTTCAAACAAATCACGGCGATTATAATCAGGATCGGCGCCCGAGATTTTGACTGCTTCATCCCAAATCAGCGATTGTACGCCAAGGACTGGTTTCCAATGGAAACGTACAAAGGTGCTCTTGCCATCTTTATTAATAAAACGATAACTGTGAATACCAAAGCCTTCCATCATACCAAAGCTACGCGGTAGCGCGCGATCACTCATCAGCCAAATGACATTGTGCATGGTTTCAGGGCTAAGCGAGACAAAATCCCAAAAGGTATCATGAGCAGAGGCCGCCTGCGGAAAACCGCGATCTGGTTCTGGCTTCACCGCGTGTACCAAATCAGGGAATTTCATCGCATCTTGAATAAAGAAAATCGGCATATTATTACCGACGATATCCCAGTTACCCTCTTCGGTATAAATCTTCACCGCAAAACCGCGCACATCACGCGGCGTATCTTTTGAGCCCTTATTACCGGCTACCGTAGAAAAACGGGTGAATAAAGGCGTCTGTTTACCCGTTTCGGTAAGAATTTTTGCGGTTGTATACTCTTCTAATGATTCAGTCAGCTCAAAATAACCATGGGCGGCACTACCACGCGCATGCACCACACGCTCAGGAATACGCTCATGATCAAAATGCGTAATTTTTTCGCGTAAGACAAAATCTTCTAATAACGTGGGGCCACGAGTATTGGCTCTAAGCGAGTTTTGATTGTCAGAAATGACAACGCCTTGCTGGGTGGTCATCGCTCTTGTATCATCATCGGCACGCTGATGCGTTTCACCGCCATTACCACGTTCGGTATTTATATTTTTAGCGGGGTCGGTATGATCAATATTCTTCTTCATAAAACATCCTAGCTAATGAGTAAAATGGACTACAGATAGCCCACCAAATAAGCACCAACACAGTTTTATATCCTTAGAGATAGCTTTGACTTCAGATGTCGTTTAATTGTCTGTGTTCAGCGCGATTGTTTCTTGATAGATGAGAATGCTGTTAGACATTGAGGTATAACAGCATCGATAAGCTCATCAATCATATTACTTAAAATCTGCCGTAGGTATGTCACATATATCGTTAAGCGTGTTGATTTTTGGTTACGCGTCAGCCAAATCACGTCTGTTTGCAGACACGCTTGTATAGTGAAATAGTGATGAGGATAAAGATAGAAAAAGCTGATGAGCAGATATCTTTGAGGGTGAATTAAGCGATATAAAAAGCATTTTAGGGTTTTA
Organism: Psychrobacter sp. M9-54-1; assembly: GCF_016613355.1. Taxonomy (NCBI): domain Bacteria; kingdom Pseudomonadati; phylum Pseudomonadota; class Gammaproteobacteria; order Moraxellales; family Moraxellaceae; genus Psychrobacter; species Psychrobacter sp. M9-54-1. Next base: position 3,650 of record NZ_JADGFW010000044.1, read on the forward strand.
GCGGATAAATATGCTTAGGATGACTTAAAAGATAGCAGTGAGTTTTTAAAATATACTTTTAAAATATTATAGTAAGTTAGCTTTCTTTTGAAAAACCAATATCTCATTGTTGGCGGGCATTTTATAGCGATTTATGAGCAATAAATGCTGTTTTTCTGCCACTTTAATGACGTCTTCTAAGGCACGAATGCCGCTGCTGCTATCCCGCTGTCGAAGACTATAGTCAAACTGTCGATTACTATCACTGCTATAACGGCCATTTTCGTTAAAGGGTCCATAAATGATGAACTTTCCCTCTAAAGGTAGCATATCACCAACCATTTCAAATAATCGAGTAACCAGCGACCAAGACATAATATGCAGAGTATTGGCGGTAAATACCGCATCGTAAGGCGCATTGATAGTCTTATTTATCGGCACTGAATCAAACGCTACGTCAAAGCTTAGCGGCGCATATAGATTAGGCGCAGGATACGCAGTATGCCAAGCGTTGATAATGGCATGATTGGCAAACACATCACTGGTCTGCCAGTGTAAATGCGTCAAACGCGGCGCAAAATAGACACTATGCTGCCCCGTTCCTGAACCCACTTCTAAGACATGATGCGAATTTTTTAACTCTTGCTGTAAGACTTCTAGTATTGGCTGCTGATTATTTTCGCAAGCTTGAGAAAATGGTAGATTAGAAATTATATTACCTAAGTTATCCTTAACCATAAAAACACCTTATTAATAAATGCCCGCTTCTACCCCAGCTGCCAGTGTCATCACCAACTCTTCGACTTGCTCAGTAAATACCTCTTGCCAATCACCTTGTAAAATCAGCGCTTCTTGAATCCATTCCCAGCGCAACCCAGTGGTAATGGTCTTTATGGCAAGCTTGGTACCCGTACCATCATGACCTGCGCGAACATACAGCGCAAACGGCATGCCCTGCTTCTTCTCTAACACCGGATAATAACAGCGATCAAAAAAGTCTTTGGTCAGCCCCGCCATATATGCCAAGTTCTCAGTCGTGCCTAATAATAATGCATCGGCTGCCAACACATCTTCAGGTTGCGTATCTTGAGGATATTTAAGTATGACGTTGATATCTATATCGGTGTGATTGGCACCATCGTAGGCTGCTTGCGCTAGTTTTTTGGTATTCGGTGATGGCGCATGCGCGACGATGAGTAAGGTCTTGGTTGCCATATCAATCACCCTTATAGAAGTCACTAGTTCTCGGAATTAATAGCTTTTAGAATTGATAGTTACTCTTTGAATGATATCAGGATGAATACTTTTCGCAACCGGACAAGTCAGCGCGGTGTTATAAAATACTTTTTGCGTTTTATCATCCAACTCTTGATTAAAATTAATCGCCACATGTATTTCACTAACCCGCCTTGGCTCAGCAGCCATTATCTTAGTCACCTCAGCAGTAGTACCTGCAATATCGATTTCCATATCTCGCGCTTTGATACCGATAATCGTCAACATACAACTTGCTAAACTGGTTGCTAATAAATCAGTCGGTGAAAAGGCTTCGCCTTTGCCCTGATTATCAACTGGCGCATCAGTGATGATTTCATTGTTTGATTGCAAGTGTGTGGCAGTAGTACGCAAATCGCCTTGGTATGTTACTTTTGAGGTTGTCATAAAATTCTCTTTTAGAGTTATGTTTATTAAATAATCTTGGGGCTGTAGTAGATAAGCACTATGCTAGACTACTTTTATGAAGATAACCCGTTGTAAACTAAGTAAAAAAGTTCAGCGAAGGCTCTTAGAGTTTTACGCAGCTGAAGTAATCGCTAGAACAGCCTCAGATTTGCTCAATATTCAGCCTAACACTGCTGCACTTTTTTATCATAAAATAAGACTTGTGATAGATTACCATCTCTCATTAGAAGCTGATGAGCTCTTTTAGGCGTAAGTCAAATTAGATGAAAGTTACTTTGGCGGTGTGCGCAAAGGCAAAAGAGGTCGCGGAGCTGCTGGTAAAACAGCCGTATTTGGTATACTAAAACGAAATGGCAAGGTTTATACCATTGTCGTAGCAGACACCAAACAGACTACTTTAATACCTGTTATTAAGCGTAAAATCAAGCCTGATAGCTTTGTTTATACGGATAGTTATCGAAGTTACAATGCATTAGATGTGAGCGAGTTTAAACATTTCAGAGTCAATCACTCTAAAGAGTTCACTTGCGGTAAAAATAATCATATCAATGGCATTGAGAACTTTTGGAATCAGTCTAAACGAACTCTCAGAAAATATAATGGGATCGATAAAAAGAACTTCCATTTGTTTTTAAAAGAGTGTGAGTTTAGATTTAACTATGGCTCACCATCTCATCAACTTAAAACGCTGAGAAAATGGTGTGATATTTAACCCTTATCTACTACAGCCCCATAATCTTTTTTTATAAATTTTTAATTAGCTCGTCTAGGGCTATGAGTTTCTGTTAGTAGGGAATAACCTTTGGGTGAACTCGTCTACTACACTTTCTGTTCTGATAAAGTCTCGAATTTTTTCGCGAGTAGTTATGTTCGACTCTGATATTATGCTTTCTAGATGGCTAGCGACTTCCTCTATTTGAGCTGAAAATGCATCGTTATCATTCAAAATAGCAAATACAGCAGTCGTTACTTTCTTTTGGGATTTTAACGGTGCATCTAATATATCTTCAGTTTTCCAATGTTTTTTTACTAAAGCATACAATGCATAAAAACGAAAGATAACTCGTGTTCTATCTACTTTTCCTGAGCGTACTAAATAGTCAAATTTGTACAATGCCAAAGCAGCAATATGGTAAAGCTCAACATTGTGGTTTTCTGAAAAAATTCTTCCATCAAACTCTTTTCGTATTCCTCTATGATCACGCGCTGCACGATGTGGTTGATAAAAAAACATAGCTGCTGCAACCTTCATTAAATCTGATGGACGAAGGATTCGTGTGCGTTCAACTCCAACATCTCTATACTGATTATCGCGTCTTTCAATATAAATGCGGGCATCACCACTTTGAGAAGCGCAATACTCTTCTAGATCTTTCATAAATGGGCGTAGTGCCCAAAATTGATCTTCTCTAACTTCATTTTGTCGGTTTGTACCTATGATAACACTTGATACAAAATCAGTATCGCTACATCCAATTAAACGTAATGGAACAAATATACTTTCGGCTTGTTCAGGTATATAGGCCAAAATATTTGTAGTTTGGCATCCGTTTACAATCTGATAATCTTCAAGACTAAAAATATCTCCTTTACGATCTATATTTTTCGAAACAACAGTAATTCCGTTATTTTTAAAAACGAAAGAAGCATTACCACCTGATTCTAAGTCAGAGATTATTGATTTGTTTATTTCAGATTCAGGATTAAAGTCTCTGACATTGTCATAAAATAAAGATTTATTAATGTGACGAACTCCATCTTGATCAGGCTCTCCAAATGCAATTGCCAAAATCTCTGATGCGGGAACATATCCAATATATGCTTCATCAACTTTTTCATGGTTTGGCATCGTGACCGCTTTTTGAAAATTAAGCTTCGCGGAAGAAGAGTTCGTTGCCGAACGAAAGCCATTTTGAATAATTTTGGCGCCTACACATTCAATATGGATGTCATTAAAAATATTTAGCTCATTCAAACGTATTTTATTCGTTTCTATTAATTTTTCTATTAACTCTGAAGCTTGACCAGAACCGGTAGTACAGTAATAGCATCTTAAAGAAGGACTCGTTTTAGCTGCTGCTGAATAGATTGCCTCTTTTACTTCAACAAGATTTTGTAATTGTTCACCTGTAATATGCGATCGATCTGTAAAAAAGTCATATACCGCATCAAGAAATTTTGAGATATTGCCGTAGTCAAGTTTATCTGATGTTTTTGACTGAAAGAAATGGAAGTCTGAAGAATGATTTCTTCCTAAAGAAAGAATTTCAATAGCTTCATCAATATCAGTGCAAAGCGTTCCCTGAATAGAGATAGCTACTCCATCAATACCAAACTCTTCCCCCTTAAGGTGAGCTCTAAAGGGATCTATATTTTCTCCAAGTACTCCGTTCTCTATTGAAAATATTGACATAATACCAAACCCAACAATTAAAGTTGTGCCCAAGCACGAGCAGTTAACGACCGAATTCTTTGTGGCTGTTTAAGCAAATTATTCCAAGCCAAGCAAGTGGCATCGACAATAGCCTCATAACTGTCATAACAACGATTAGATAGCTCATTTTGCTTAAGGTACTGCCATACTCTCTCAGAGGGATTGAGCTCAGGTGAATAAGGCGGTAGTTTAAGCATAGTGACATTAGCCTGATTCAAGCTTGGTTGATGCCATAATGCGCCATCCATCACCACCACCGCATGACGTCCTTTTGGAACGGCTTTACTAATCTCTTGCATATGCAATAACATGGTGTGTTTATTAACGAAAGGTAGTACTAAGCCTACCGCTTTCTTTGTCGCTTACCCAAAGGCACCAAACAGATAAGCGGAATGAAACTGTTGCTGCTTGATCAGTCGAGGTCGCCCACCGCGGTAATGCCAAACTCTGGTCAATGAGCCTTGTTGTCCTATTCGAGTTTCATCTTGAAACCAGATGTCCACTTGATCTAAGCTCACATCAGTAGGCAGTGACGCCTTAACCTGTGCTATAAAGTTTTTTTAAAAGCGTCTTGAGCTTGTATGTCGGCTTTTGGATGCTGACTACGAGCACTTATCCAACTCATATCAATACGCTTGAGTAGCTCGTAGATACCGTTAACGGTGTAGTGAGCGTTGTAGTGTTCTTTAGCCAATTGCTGAATGTCTTTGCCTGTTAGACGACCGCCAGCGCGCTTTTCTTGTTCAGAGACTATCATGGCTTTAAAAGCGGCTGTGTCTGCTTCTGCCAATTTGCTGTGACGACCTCGACGATGACGATCGTAGAGACTCTCAAGTCCTCGTTCATAATATCGCTTCAATGTCCGTCTGGCAGTTTCAGGATGTATGCAGAGGTCTTTGGCAATATCGTTAGTGGCTTTGCCCATACTATATTGGTATAAGATGAGCAGGCGTAGTCGGGCTCTGGGATTGCGCTCAGTCTTTGAGTATTTGCCAAAGTCATGGTCTTCTAGGTTATGTATTGGTATAGTCATAAGTGGATGATACTATATATTTTGGGTTTGGTATAACGTCAGATAAGTAAAGTAAGCATTAGATAAGTAAAGTAAGCATTGGTTGGAGTAGGCAATTAATGGTTTTTTAAAAAACCCAAACAAAGAAAACCCCCTTACGCATTCACGTAAGGGGGTAATCGGAATAGAGAGCTGACGATGACCTACTCTCACA
>NZ_JADGFW010000045.1:0-289 GCF_016613355.1 Psychrobacter sp. M9-54-1
AAGTTGCTAAAGTAAGTTTACCAAGACCACTTAAGCAAAAAGGACTTCTTACATGGACAACCTAACCGAACTATACTGCCATATTGACGACTTTTATCAGCAATTCAAACCTGAGTTTGAGGCTCACTTAATCGCAACGGGCCGTCAACGGCTAAGAGCATGCAAGATAAGTGTATCAGAGATGATGACCATCTTGGTACTGTTTCATCAACTGCGGTATCGACAGTTTAAGTCTTTTTACTACCATCACATGCTTGGCATGATGAAACGGGAGTTTCCAAACTTGCCC
>NZ_JADGFW010000045.1:324-491 GCF_016613355.1 Psychrobacter sp. M9-54-1
GCGGGTAATACGGATGACAGAGTGCCTGTTAAGGATATGGCAACGTCTGTGTTTGGCAAGGTGTTTGGGGATAGAGGCTATATCAGTAAAGCACTAAACGAGTGGCTCACAAAACACAGTGATACCATGTTGATCACCAAACTTCGGCGTAATATGAAACCCCAATT
>NZ_JADGFW010000045.1:511-740 GCF_016613355.1 Psychrobacter sp. M9-54-1
ATCGCTCTTTGGTTGAAACGGTGTTTGGAGAGCTTAAAAACTTGTGCCAAATCGAACACTCACGCCATCGTAGTGTCACGGGGTTTATCACAAACTTGCTGTCAGGTTTGATTGCTTATTGCTGGTTTCCCTATAAACCCACCATCAAAAACATGCCTCAGCAGGGACAGGTAGCCATATTGTAAATAGTATCAATGAGTTACAATGTGGCTTATCCCGAACTGGGGTT
>NZ_JADGFW010000046.1:0-66485 GCF_016613355.1 Psychrobacter sp. M9-54-1
TCTTCGCTTCGCAATTCGTGAAGGCGGCCGTACTGTAGGCGCTGGTGTTGTTGCTAACGTTCTTAGCTAAGCATCAAAACCCTAACGCTATACAGTTATCTAAGCGTTAAGCAGTAAGAAAAAAGCCATCCTTGATTAAGGGTGGCTTTTTTTGTGGGGTATGAATGAGGATAAATATTTAAAAAGACATATAGTAAACATATCCTAAAAACGCGACGATATTGCTGATATCAATTTTTTGTAGCCTCTGTCTGCACAGGCACAGCAAGCAAGAAAAATTGATATCAGCAGTGTGTGATGTATCTATATTACTTTTCACTCACTATAGTAGAAGAGTAGGGCAGACAAAAACCAATCTCACCTTATATGGGTTTATACATGTACCTTAAAAAGCGCTTATTATCTGCTCGGTGTCTATTGTAATTCTTAACCGAGCTTGCTATATTAACGCTGCGATTCATTAGCACCCTTTATGATTAATTTTTATATTTCTCATATAAGTGGTTTAAGAATGACGCTTAAGAACAGTCATATTAGCATCGCAGCAGAATTTTATTCCTAAATGCTTGCATTCTATGCTCAATATTGTATAATGCTGTCCTTTACACCCATAGGCGATTGGCTCAATTGGTAGAGCATCGGTCTCCAAAACCGAGGGTTGTAGGTTCGAGTCCTACATCGCCTGCCATCTTCTTATCATATCTTTGTCATACCCCACCATCTCCGAAGTGAGTTCTTTATGAGCAATAATCAAGATAACCTCGAGACTAAGTTATCTGATGCTAAGGCAGTGGCTGGTGGAATGCTGTCCAAAGATAAGCACGTTTCGGCGAATAATCAAACAACCGCTGTTGAAGTTGCTAAAACTGGTTCAGTTAAAGATGTGGTATTGTGGCTACTTGCCGCAGTAATTTTGATAGGAGCAACCTTAGTCAATCAATACTTACCAGGCTATTGGCAACCTGCCAATGATGTTTGGATGCGTATTGGTATCATCGTTGCTCTAGTTATTATTGCCTTGGTCTGCTTAGCGTTAACGCATCAAGGCCGCGCTTTTAAAATATTATTAAAAGATGCCGCCGTTGAGCTACGCCGAGTCACATGGCCTGGCAAAGATGAAACCTTTCAATACACATGGCAAACGATTGTCATGATTGCTATTGTGGGTTTTTTGGTTTGGCTATTAGATAACTTTTTTAACTGGTTCGTTGGTATTTTTATTGGTTAATGACGCGTATTAGTGTCCATTAAACCAAATTTACTTATAACGACTTAACTTTACTGATCAGGAGCGTGATATGCGTTGGTATATTGTCCAAGCGTTTTCAGGATATGAAAAGCAAGTACAACGTTCATTAACTGATCGTATCAATCGTAGTGAATTTGCTGATTCATTCGGCGATGTTTTGGTACCTACCGAAGAAGTCGTTGAAATGAAAGACGGCAAAAAGCGTAAAAGTGAGCGTAAGTTCTTTCCAGGCTATGTATTGATTCAGATGGAAATGAACGACAACACGTGGCATATAGTCAAAGACTGCCCGCGTATTATGGGCTTTGTCGGTGGCACGCCTGAAACGCCAGCACCGATTACGCAAGTAGAAGCCGACCGTATTTTAAACCGTTTAAATCAGACTGAAGCTGACCCACGTCCGAAGACTCTATTTGAGCCAGGCGAAGAGTTGTTGGTTATCGATGGTCCATTTACTGACTTTAAAGGGTTGGTGGAAAAAGTGGATTATGAGAAGTCTAAACTGCATTTAACGGTAAACGTATTTAATCGCCCGACGCAAGTCGAGCTTGAGTTTAGTAAGGTTGAAAAACTAGACTAAACCTGTAAAACATTCATCAACCGGGGAGCTGTTAGTCAATGTACATACCACATTGATTTGGCGCTATTACCCATTTAGGAGAGTATCATGGCTAAGAAGATTGATGGTTACATCAAACTGCAAGTGCCTGCAGGTAAAGCAAATCCTTCACCACCGATTGGTCCAGCATTGGGTCAAAAAGGCGTGAATATCATGGCGTTCTGTAAAGAATTTAACGCTGCGACCTCAAACCAAGAGCCGGGCCTACCGATTCCTACTGAGATCACCGTATACAGCGATAAATCTTTTACCTTCATCATGAAGTCACCACCAGCGGCATACTTACTACGTAAGGCTGCTGGTATTGCTAAAGGTTCTGGTACACCTAATACCGCTAAAGTCGGTAAAGTTGACCGTGCGCAATTAGAAGAAATCGTTAAGACTAAAGATGCAGATTTAACCGCTGCTGGTCTTGATGCTGCTGTCCGTACCATCGCTGGTACTGCACGTTCAATGGGTATTACCGTGGAGGGTGTGTAAATGAGTAAACTTACTAAGCGTCAAAAGCTAATCGCTGAGCGCGTTGAAAACGAAAAATTATACACTCTTGAAGAAGCGGTTCAAATCCTAAATGATTTGCCAGCCCTTAAATTCAAAGAGTCTATCGATATTGCAGTAAACTTGGGCGTAGACCCACGTAAATCTGACCAAGTCGTTCGTGGCGCTACTAACCTACCTGCGGGTACTGGTAAAACCAAACGTGTCGCGGTATTTGCTCAAGGCGCTGCTGCTGAAGCCGCTAAAGAAGCAGGCGCTGACATCGTCGGTTTTGAAGACCTAGCTGAGCAAATTAAAGCTGGTAACATGGACTTTGACGTGGTTATCGCAGCACCTGACGCCATGCGTGTGGTTGGTCAATTGGGTACTATCTTAGGTCCACGTGGTCTAATGCCTAACCCAAAAGTTGGTACGGTAACGCCTAACGTTGCTGAAGCTGTGACTAATGCGAAAGCGGGTCAAGCACAGTACCGTGTTGATAAAGCGGGTATCATCCATACCACGATCGGTCAAGTTGGCTTTACTGCTGAGCAAGTTATGCAAAACGCTCAAGCATTGCTATCTGATCTTAAACGCGCTAAACCTGCGACGTCTAAAGGTACTTTCATTAAGAAAATTACCTTGTCTAGCACTATGGGCCCAGGCATCTCAATTGATCCTGTTCCATATCGCGTTGCCAAATAATTTTTCTATATAAAAACTGCTCTTTATTCAACTATTTTGAATAAAGCGCCTATATTGTCTTAAAGAATTAGGTCAGCGTAGCAAACGCTCCGCTGTCTAAGACCGTAGGTAGAAAGCGGTTTATGATTACTTGTGATGGTAAGCTGCTTTTGTTAATCGACGACAGGTGAAAATCTTAGTTGTCCTACGCAGACGGTGACCCACCCAGTTGTTGATAAGAGCCAATAGATTGGTATTTATACCAAATTATTACTCGATGTCAGTCTGATAACGGTGCCGTAATCAGTCGTTATGAATGAACTCTTTATGGGGTTTATAAATAACGTGTCGTATCAAGTCAGTCGTCGTAAGTTATTTACATTGTCCAAAACTTTGGTTTTAGAATATTAAATAATGAGCGGATTGATAAGATTAAAGGAGTCAACTTATGGCATTAACGCTAGAGCAAAAACAACAAGTTGTGGCTGAAGTGTCTGAAGTTGCTGCTAATGCTTACTCAGCAGTAGCTGCCGAATATCACGGTATTGGTGTTGCAAAGCTTACTCAGCTGCGCGAACAAGCTCGTGATAAAGGTGTCGTTTTGAAAGTGGTAAAAAATACCCTAGCAAAACGCGCTTTTGAAGGCACTAAGTTTGAGAGCATGTCAGACCGTATGACTGGTCCACTACTTTTGGCTTTCTCTATGGAAGATTTGGGATCTGCTGCTCGAGTCGTTTTCGACTTCAGCAAAGATAACAAAGCTTTAGAGACCAAATTGGTATCAGTCGGTGGTGAAGTTTATGGTCCAGAAGAGCTAGAGCGCGTATCGAAGCTACCAACTCGCGACGAAGCAATCTCTATCCTAATGGCTACTATGAACGCACCAGTGACCAAGCTTGTCCAGACTATGAACGCAGTTCCTGGCAAGTTCGTTCGCACGGTAGCGGCAATCAAAGACGCAAAAGAAGCTGCTTAATTGCTTGTTTTAACGTAACTTTGACATCGCCGATTGCACTGCATTGCCAACCCTATTTAAACATTTGGCAAGCAATCCAAGCGATATTAAAACCAACTAAATTTTATCAGATAACGGAGAGTTCTCATGGCACTATCTAAAGATGATGTGTTAAACGCAATCGCTGAAATGTCAGTAATGGATATCGTTGAGTTAATCAGCGACATGGAAGAAAAATTCGGCGTAACTGCTGCTGTTGCCGCTGCTGTACCTGCTGCTGCTGGTCCTGCTGCTGCCGCTGCTGAAGAAAAAGACGAGTTTGACGTTGTTCTTGCTAGCTTTGGCGAGAAGAAAGTTGGCGTCATTAAAGCAGTGCGTGAAGCTACTGGCCTTGGCTTGAAAGAAGCGAAAGATTTGGTTGAAAGCGCTCCAGCTCCAATCAAAGAAGGCGTAAACAAAGCTGAAGCTGAAGAGTTGAAAAAGAAACTTGAAGAAGCTGGTGCAACTATTGAACTAAAATAAGTTCAACTGCTGTACAAAAAAAGCTGGTAATGCCTTGCATTATCAGCTTTTTTTTATTATAATCCGTAGCTTGACCTTTTGTGTCTGCCAACATACGTATGCAACATCACGGTGGATACCCATCAAAAGGACAGACGATATACATGCAAGCACACTTAGTAGTTATTGAAATCAGTTAACGAGCTAAACGTCGATCGATGTTTGGCATTTTTTTGTGTCTGCATGCTTTTCATTAACACTATAATTTATACTGATTCTAAAAGTCACTGCTTTACCATAAGTCACTGTTTCAAAATTTATAGTTATCTCAGATTTTTAATCTAAACGTTGTTAATTAAATCATCTGGTAAGGTTTTACTGTCAGTATATGCACTGGTAGACGGTAGATATCAGCGACGATATTACTTATGATAGTAGATGATGAGTAGGTTTTTAAAAGAGAAGTAGCAATAGTACTTTAAGTGAATTTACAAAGAGAATCAATAGTATCTAAATGCCAGTTATTGGTCTTAGATACGGTGCAGTGGTTACTCGTAAGTACTACAAAGTTAAAAGGTGCAAAGCATTGAAATTTTTAGTGTTAGCACTCATATAGGCATGCTTAGATGCCGATTTACGCTTAAATAAACTGGATTAATTATGCACTATACGCGTGAATTAATTAGCAGTCATTAAATGAGCATGAATATCCGTTTTATATTATCGTTTACGTTGCCAAGTTTGCATGATATTCATATTAAATAGTATTGATGCAAGTCGGCCGCGCTTTCAATTTGTTTCCACGTTTACTGTAAGGACTCTCGATGGCATATTCTTATACTGAAAAAAAGCGTATTCGCAAAAGTTTTGCTGAATTGCCTACTGTGATGGACATTCCCTATTTGTTGTCTATCCAAGTAGATTCTTATGAGCAATTTTTGCAAGAGCATAAAAAGCCAAAAGCTCGTGAGAATACTGGTTTACAAGCTGCGTTTTCTTCTATTTTTCCAATTGAGAGTCACTCTGGTAATGCAGAGCTACAATTTGTTGAATATTATTTAGGCACGCCTGAGTTTGATGAGCGTGAGTGTATCTTACGTGGTTCGACCTTTGCAGCGCCAATGCGCGTTAAAATCCGTCTGATTATCAAAGATAAAGACAGCAAAGACAAAGACAGCAAAGCGGCGATTAAAGACATCCGTGAGCAAAGCGTCTATATGGGCGAGATGCCACTAATGACGGCTAACGGTACTTTTATTATCAATGGTACTGAGCGTGTGATCGTATCACAGCTACATCGCTCACCAGGTGTGTTCTTTGACCATGATAAAGGTAAGTCGCATTCAAGTGGTAAGGTGCTTTACAACGCCCGTATCATTCCTTACCGTGGTTCTTGGTTAGACTTTGAATTTGATGCTAAAGATTTGGTTTTCGCTCGTATTGACCGTCGCCGTAAATTACTTGCGTCTATTATTCTACGCGCGCTTGGTCTGACTACCTCTGAAATCTTAGATTTGTTCTTTGACAAAGTAAAAGTATATAAAGGCGAAGAGCAGTTTGAGATCGATTTGGTTGCTGATCGTCTGCGTGGCGAGATGGCACAGTTTGATATCGTATCACCAGAAGGTGAGGTGATCGTCGAGCAGGGTAAACGTATCAACGCCCGCCGTATCCGTCAGCTTGAAGAAGCGGGTATGACCAAAATTGCGATTCCTGATGAGTATTTATACGAGCGCATTTTGGCCGAAGACATCGTTGTCAATGATGAAGTGATTGCGCGTGCCAATACGCTTATTGATCATGAATTATTGGTTAAGTTAAGCTCGTATGAAGCCAGTGATTCTATCAAAGAATTCAACATTCTATTTACCAACGATATCGATCAAGGCAGTTATATTGCCGATACGCTACGTGCCGATAGCACCTCAAGCCGTGAAGAAGCCTTGATTGAAATCTATAAAGTTATGCGCCCAGGTGAGCCACCAACGGTTGAGACTGCTGAAAAACTGTTTGAGAGCATGTTCTTTAACGCTGACCGTTATGACTTATCAAACGTTGGCCGCATGAAGTTTAACCGTCGTTTGGGTCTAGAGTTTGAAGACACTGACGATGCCGATGTACAGCGCGCGCGTAGTGTTTTGACTAATGATGATATTGTCAATGTCCTAAAAGAATTGATTGAAATTCGTAATGGTCGCGGCGAAGTCGATGATATCGACCATTTAGGTAACCGCCGTATTCGTTCGGTTGGTGAGATGGCTGAAAACCAGTTCCGCGTGGGTCTGGTTCGTGTTGAGCGTGCGGTAAAAGAGCGCCTGTCATCAGCGGAATCTGATAACTTGTCACCACAAGATTTGATTAACTCGAAGCCTGTAGCGGCAGCAGTGAAAGAATTCTTTGGTTCAAGCCAGTTGTCACAGTTTATGGATCAGAACAATCCGTTGTCGGAAGTGACGCATAAACGCCGTGTATCAGCGTTAGGACCGGGCGGTCTGACCCGTGAGCGTGCAGGCTTTGAAGTTCGTGACGTTCACGATACCCATTATGGCCGTGTCTGTCCGATTGAAACACCTGAAGGTCCAAACATTGGTTTGATTAACTCGCTAGCAACCTTTGCTAAAACCAACAGCTTTGGCTTCCTAGAAACGCCATATCGCCGTGTGGTTGACGGTAAAGTCACGGATCAAATCGAATACTTGTCAGCGATTGAAGAAGTCGGTACGGTCATTGCTCAGGCGGATTCACCAGTAACGGCAGAAGGCGCGCTATCTGATGAAATGGTCAGTGTGCGTAGCTATGGTGAGTTTGTGCGTATGCCGCCAGAAAAAGTGACGCATATGGATGTGTCGCCAAGTCAGGTGGTATCAGTTGCCGCCGGTTTGATTCCGTTCCTAGAGCATGATGATGCTAACCGAGCGCTTATGGGCTCGAACATGCAACGTCAGGCTGTTCCTACGCTACGTGCTGATAAGCCGTTAGTTGGTACTGGCATGGAGCGTCACGTTGCTCGTGACTCTGGTGTTTGTGTGATCGCGAAGCGTGGTGGTGTGATCGAAGACGTTGATGCGTCGCGTATCGTCGTGCGTGTCAATGAAGATGAAATGGTCGCTGGTGAAGCGGGTATTGATATCTACAACTTGATCAAATATACGCGCTCAAACCAAAACACTTGTATTAACCAACGTATTATCGTTAACCAAGGCGACGAAATTGCCTTTGGTGATATCTTAGCCGATGGTCCATCGACGGATCTTGGTGAATTGGCCTTAGGTCAGAACATTCGCATCGCCTTTATGCCTTGGAATGGTTACAACTTCGAAGATTCGATTTTGTTATCTGAAAAAGTGGTCAAAGAGGATCGTTTCACCACCATTCATATCCAAGAATTAACTTGTGTGGCGCGTGATACTAAGCTTGGCACCGAAGAGATTACTGCCGATATTCCAAACGTTGGTGAAGCGGCGTTATCAAGCCTTGATGAAGCAGGTATCGTTTATATCGGTGCTGAAGTTGACGCTGGTGATATCTTAGTTGGTAAAGTCACGCCAAAAGGTGAGACGCAATTGACGCCAGAAGAAAAACTGCTCAGAGCGATCTTTGGTGAAAAAGCGGCTGATGTGAAAGACACCTCATTACGTGTACCTACATCAAGCAAAGGTACGGTCATTGACGTACAAGTCTTTACCCGTGATGGCGTTGAAAAAGATGCGCGTGCCAAAGCGATTGAAAAATCACAGCTTGATAGCTATCGTAAAGATTTAAAAGAAGAGCTACGCATCTTTGAAGAAGCGGCTCGTGGCCGTATCGCAAGCTTGCTTGACGGTCAAAAAGTCAGTGGCGGTTCTGGTTTAAAAGCCGGTACCGTTATGGCCTTGGCTGACATGAAAGAGATGAGCCTTGAAACCTTATTAGATATTCAGCCGGTTGAAGAAGAAATCTCTGAGCGTCTGACCCAAATCGCTGATTACTTGGTCGATAAGCAAAAAGACATCGATGTGAAATTTGCTGAGAAAAAACGCAAATTGACCGCTGGTGATGATTTACAGCATGGCGTACAAAAAATCGTTAAAGTATATCTAGCGGTTAAACGCCGTATCCAGCCTGGTGATAAAATGGCCGGTCGTCATGGTAACAAAGGTGTGGTATCGCGCATTATGCCGGTTGAAGACATGCCTTATGATGAACATGGTAATACCGTTGACATCGTCTTGAACCCACTTGGTGTACCATCGCGTATGAACATCGGTCAGGTACTAGAGACGCATTTGGGTATGGCAGCGAAAGGTCTCGGCGAAAAGATTGACGGTATGCTCAAAGCCCAAGCCGCGATTAAAGATTTGCGTGATTTCTTAGATAAAATCTATAACAAGGTAGGCGGTGAGAGCGTTGATCTTGATAGCTTAAGTGATGATGACATCATGGCGCTGGCGGACAACTTACGTGACGGTGTACCAATGGGTACCGCAGTATTTGATGGTGCTCATGAGTATCAAGTCAAAGAATTGCTTGAGCTTGCGGGAATGGATCGTGATGGTCAGCAGACCTTGTATGATGGTCGTACGGGTCAGAAGTTTGACCGTAAAGTAACCGTTGGCTATATGTATATGCTCAAACTTAACCACTTGGTTGATGACAAGATGCATGCGCGTTCTACCGGTTCTTACTCGCTTGTGACGCAGCAGCCACTTGGCGGTAAAGCGCAGTTCGGTGGTCAGCGCTTCGGTGAGATGGAAGTTTGGGCCCTAGAAGCCTATGGCGCGACTTATACCTTGCAAGAGATGCTAACGGTGAAGTCGGATGACGTTGAAGGCCGTACACGTATGTACAAAAACATCGTCGATGGTGAGCAATATATGGATCCAGGTATGCCTGAATCATTTAACGTATTGACCAAAGAAATCAAATCACTGGGTATTAATATTGAGTTAAAACAAAGCAACTAAAACCAACGCAGGCAAAATTGCTGTTTAACTTAGTTGTCCACTAAAGGCAGTCTGCTTTATTGCTGCTGCTTTTAGTGATTTGTCTCAACCCTATTCATTGCCTTCATTCATCTTAGCCGCGCTCATAGTACGCTGTCAGATGATTATAAAGATAACGGAGAAGCAACTTGAAAGATTTACTCGATATCATGCAAAGCCCTACCGGCAACGGTAACCATGAATTTGACAGTATTCAAATTACGTTGGCCTCACCTGATGTGATCAAATCATGGTCACATGGTGAAGTTAAAAAACCAGAAACGATTAACTATCGTACCTTTAAGCCTGAGCGTGATGGTCTGTTCTGTGCCAAAATCTTTGGCCCCGTAAAAGACTTTGAATGTTTATGCGGTAAATACAAGCGCCGTAAGTTCCAAGGCGTTATCTGTGAAAAATGTGGCGTTGAAGTCACTACTGCGAAAGTACGTCGCGACCGTATGGGTCATATCGACCTAGCGAGTCCTGTTGCGCATATTTGGTTCTTAAAATCATTACCAAGCCGCATTGGTCTTTTGCTAGATATGACGCTTCGTGATATCGAACGCGTCCTATATTTTGAAAGCTATATCGTCACCGAGCCTGGTCTGACTTCTTTAGAGAAGTATCAGCTGCTTGATGATGAAGATTATTATAAAGCGCTTGAAGAGTTTGGCGATGAGTTCACGGCCAAAATGGGTGCTGAAGCGGTTCAAGATTTATTAAAAGACATCGATTTAGATATCGAGATTGATGAGCTGCGTGAAGCCATTCCGCAAACGGGTTCTGAAACCAAGCTTAAAAAGATGTCTAAGCGTCTTAAATTATTAGAAGCATTCCGTGATTCTAATAACAAGCCTGAGTGGATGGTAATGAATATCTTACCAGTACTACCACCAGATTTACGCCCGCTAGTACCGCTAGAAGGCGGCCGTTTTGCGACATCAGATCTAAACGACTTATATCGTCGCGTGATCAACCGTAACAACCGTCTAAAGCGTCTATTAGAGCTAAGCGCCCCTGATATCATCGTACGTAACGAAAAACGTATGTTGCAAGAGTCAGTCGATGCCTTGCTTGATAACGGTCGCCGTGGTCGTGCGATTACCGGTAGTAATAAGCGCCCATTGAAATCTTTGGCAGATATGATCAAAGGTAAGCAAGGTCGTTTCCGTCAGAACTTACTTGGTAAGCGTGTTGACTACTCTGGTCGTTCGGTCATCGTTGTAGGTCCAACGCTGCGTCTACATCAGTGTGGTCTACCAAAGAAAATGGCACTTGAGCTATTCAAGCCATTTACTTATAACAAACTATTGTCTCATGGTTTAGCGACAACGATTAAAGCCGCTAAAAAGATGGTCGAGCGTGAAGAGCCACAAGTGTGGGATATGCTGGCCATGGTTATCCGTGAGCATCCAGTACTACTGAACCGTGCGCCGACGCTTCACCGTTTGGGTCTACAAGCATTTGAGCCAGTATTGATTGAAGGTAAAGCGATTCAGCTGCACCCTCTCGTTTGTACCGCGTTCAACGCTGACTTTGACGGTGACCAAATGGCGGTACACGTGCCATTGACCCTAGAAGCACAGCTTGAATCACGTGCGCTTATGATGTCGACCAACAATATCTTGTCGCCTGCCAACGGTGATCCAATCATCGTACCGTCACAGGACGTTGTATTGGGCTTGTATTACATCAGCCGTTCGTCAATCAATGCCAAAGGCGAGGGCATGATCTTTGCCACCGTTAATGAAGCATTGCGTGCGATTGGTTCAAACGATTTGCATGTTAACGCTAAGATTAAAGTGCGTGTGACGGAAACTCATGTCAACGACGAAGGTAATGAGACCAAAGAAGTCAAGATGCAAGATACCGTTGCTGGCCGTCTACTTATCTGGAATATCATGCCTAAAGGTATGACGTTTGATG
Source organism: Psychrobacter sp. M9-54-1 (assembly GCF_016613355.1). Taxonomy (NCBI): domain Bacteria; kingdom Pseudomonadati; phylum Pseudomonadota; class Gammaproteobacteria; order Moraxellales; family Moraxellaceae; genus Psychrobacter; species Psychrobacter sp. M9-54-1. The sequence continues at coordinate 11,373 of NZ_JADGFW010000046.1, forward strand.
AGTGTAACCAAGAGATGACCAAGAAAAATATCTCTAAGTTGATCAACTCTTGCTACCGTAAAGTTGGCGTGAAAGAAAGTGTTATGTTCGCTGACCAATTGATGTACCTTGGTTTTGCACAAGCAACCTTATCTGGCGTGTCTATCGGTATCGATGACATGGTTATTCCACCGCTGAAAAAACAAATCATCGAAACCGCTGAAGCAGAAGTTCGCGAAATTGAAGATCAATTCGAGCAAGGTTTTGTGACCGCGGGTGAGCGTTATAATAAAGTCGTCGATATCTGGTCGCGTACCAATGATAAAGTCGCTAAAGCGATGATGGATAACTTGGCAACTGATAAAGTTATCAATGCCAAAGGTGAAGAAGACGAGCAGAAATCGTTCAACTCTATCTTTATCATGTCGGATTCTGGTGCTCGTGGTAGTGCCGCTCAGATTCGTCAGTTGGCAGGTATGCGTGGTTTGATGGCAAAACCGGATGGCTCAATTATTGAGACGCCGATTAAAGCCAACTTCCGCGAAGGTCTGACCGTACTGCAGTACTTTATTTCAACGCACGGTGCGCGTAAAGGTCTTGCCGATACCGCTCTAAAAACTGCGAACTCAGGTTACTTGACGCGCCGTTTGGTTGACGTAGCGCAAGATTTGGTTATCACTAGCGAAGATTGTGGTACTGAGGAAGGCTTGCTCATGAAGCCGCACATTCAAGGTGGCGAAATCATCGAGAAGCTCGGTGAGCTAGTCCTTGGTCGTGTGACCGCGCGTGATGTTACTTACAACGATGATGCGTCAAAAGTCTTGATTCCAGCAGGTACCTTGATCGATGAGTATTGGGTAAATGTGCTTGATAACAACGCGATTGATGATATCTGGGTACGTTCGGTCATCACGTGTGATATTGAGCATGGCGTTTGTTCACAGTGTTACGGTCGTGACCTTGCTCGTGGACACAAAGTCAATATCGGCGAGTCAGTCGGTGTTATGGCAGCGCAGTCTATCGGTGAACCAGGTACTCAGTTAACCATGCGTACGTTCCACGTTGGTGGGGCTGCAAGTTCTGCATCTGTAGACAATAGCATCTCGGCACGTAATGCGGGTCAAGTGCACTTTGAGAACATGAAAACGGTACAACATACCGATGGTCATTTGGTTATCGTATCGCGTTCAGCAGAATTGGCATTGACCGATGAGCTTGGCCGTGAGCGTGAGCGCTATAAAGTACCTTATGGTTCTAGCGTTCTTGTGAAAAACGAAGAGCAGGTCGAAGGTGGTCAAACCATCGCTAAATGGGATCCGCACACGCACCCAATTATCACAGAGTTCGCCGGTACCGCACGCTTTAGTGATATTGTTGATGGTTCGACAGCAACGGTTAAAGTTGATGATGCCACTGGTATGAGCTCGTTTGAAATCCTAGCGACTCGTGACCGTTCAAGTTCAGCCAAAGACTTACGTCCAGCGATTATCTTGAACACTGACGAAGGTAAAGAAGTGGTTTACTTCTTACCAGCTGAAACGATTATTCGTGTCAGCGATGGTGAGAAGGTTGCTGCAGGTTCTATCTTGGGCCGTGTACCACAAGCGTCTTCAGGAACCAAAGATATTACCGGTGGTCTACCACGAGTTGCTGACTTATTTGAAGCGCGTCGTCCGAAAGATCATGCCATCATGGCGGAAATGACCGGTGTCGTCAGCTTCGGTAAAGAGACCAAAGGTAAAAATCGCTTCATTATTACCAATGAAGATGGTGAAGTCCATGAAGAGCTAATCCCAAAATGGCGTCAAATCAACGTCTTTGAAAACGAGACGGTTGCTCGTGGTGAGATTATCGCTGATGGTCCACAAAACCCGCACGATATTCTACGTCTGAAAGGACAAACTGCGCTTGCTGATTATATCGTAAACGAAGTACAGGACGTTTATCGCTTGCAGGGCGTGAAAATCAACGACAAGCACATCGAAGTTATCATTCGTCAGATGCTGCGTAAAGTTGAAGTAACAGACGGTGGTGATTCAAGCTACTTCAAAGGCGATCAGGTTGAGTACGCTGATGTTAAAGCGTTGAATGCGAAACTGGAAGCGGAAGATAAATTCCCAGTTAAGTATGAGCGTCAATTGCTTGGTATTACCAAAGCAAGTCTGGCAACAGAAAGCTTTATCTCAGCGGCATCGTTCCAGGAGACAACCCGTGTCCTAACGGCAGCAGCTGTGACAGGTAAAGTCGATGAGCTACGCGGTCTAAAAGAGAACGTGGTGGTTGGTCGCTTGATTCCTGCTGGTACTGGTCTTGCTTATCATAAAGCCCGCAAAGAAAAAGCGGAGCAAAAACTGCAAGATAATGATTTGAATGCAGCGTTTGATATGTCTGCTAGTACCGATAGTACAGACTTTGCAAGCTTTGATGAAGCCTTTGCTCAAGAGCTTAACCAAGGTAATCATTAATCTAGATAACCTTTAGTTATTTTTCTCAATAAAAAAGCCAGCCTCAGTCGCTGGCTTTTTTATGGCTTTAAGAAAATAAATCAGGTAAATTATTTTCTTAGACAGTCACTTAAGAGAATCGTACATTGTCATACAGAGGCTTTTTAAATTATTATTAATAGATTTTGAGCGCGTTATAGAATGATATGACATTTTCAATGATGGTAGCCAATTAAACGATTCACTTCACTCAATTAACTCATAAACACATAAGGATAAGCGCATGGCAGGTAAGACTCGCGTTGCTAAATATCAAGCTGATCGCACCAATCAAAAATTATATTTTTGTCGTTTGGCCTGTCAAGCAGCTGCTAATACGAGCGATAAACAACTATACCAAGCGCACTGTGAAACCGCTATTTTTCATTTATACGGCGCCTATCTTGCTTTTATACAAGAGCTTGGAAATTTTTATGGTTTAACGATGACCGCGCCAACCTTAGCAGACATTGAAGAAGCATTAGGCGCCCGCACGCAAGTATCACCTGAAGTACAGCGCTTAGAGCAGCTTTTACAGCAAGGTTTTTTGGCTGATATAGAGCGTGCCTATCAGCGTTGTTTATATCCAGTGTTACCTGAGAATATAATAGATGATAAGGTAATAGATGACAGGGCAGGTCGCGGCACAGCAGCGGCACCCGATCTGATTGTTAATGTCGTTACCTTATCAAATCAGTGGCTGCCAGATGAGGCGACCGTACGCGAATGGCGTCAGCAATTATTAGAGCTGATCGAACAACTGCGCGCGGGTATGGTTGAGTTTTAAATAACCTCTAGGCTTTTATACTCTGTTTAAGTAATAGGCTTTATTTTTATAAATAAGTGTTAATAAAAAAGGTCTGGCACAGTGAAATTGTGCCAGACCTTTTCTTTACATCTACACCAAAACTGCCCCTTATTTATTCGGGCATCGGCGGCATACGCTCAACCGGCGTGGCTGATAAAGGTTTGTTTTGGGAATTACCGTTATCTGTACGACTTGGTTTTGGTTTTTCAGGAGCGGGTCGATTTTGAATCTGCTCTTCAGCTGACTCAGGAGCAGGTGGCTTACGTTGTTGGGTAGTGGTTTTGACTGGCTTTGCTGATTTGCCATCGTCGGTATCTTCATCTTCAAGCTCAGCTGCGCCTTCGTCCATCATTTCTATGATAGTCTGCTTCTGCTTTTTAGATTTGGCACGGTTATTGATAGGCACCCATTGATGAGGGGTGTTCTTTAACTGGGCTTTCATAAAGTCCATCCAAACAGGCAGCGCTGCCACGCCACCATATTCACGGCGTCCAAGCGTTGATGGCTGATCAAAGCCCATCCAAACGACAGTAGCATTGGTAGGATGGAACCCTGCAAACCATGCATCTTTTGCTTCATTCGTCGTTCCGGTTTTGCCACCAATGTCATCGCGTCCCAATGCTTTTGCCCTCACAGCCGTACCGCGCTGGATAACGTCGCGTAGAATATCGGCCATCTCAAAAGCCACTCGCGGTTTCAAAATACGCGGCGCTTGCTCAGCACGTACATACTGCAAAACTGGCGCTTTTAGGCGATCTGAATCTGGACTTGCATCATAAACTTCTACATCAAATGCTTTGCTATCTTTTATCGAATCATCTTTTACCGGACTGTCTTCTGTCGAATTAGTGCTATTTTCTGCCTTCAAATTACTATCTGACTTCTTCTCTAACGCCTTATTTTCTTCTTCTACTTTTGCTTCATAATTTTCGATAAGTTTTTTGTTGAGGTCGTCGAGCTGTTCATTAAAACATAACGCGCATGCTTGTTGCGGGTTGGCTTGAAACAGCAGCTTATTATCATAATTATAAATTTGGTCGATAAAATAAGGCTGAATACGATGACCACCATTGGCAAAGGTCGCATAAGCCGTCGCCATTTGTAATGGGGTAGCTTGACCTGTGCCCAATGCTAATGACAAAGTGGTAGGCAGCTTTTCTTTATCGAGTCCAAACTCATCTAATAAATTACGTGCATCGGAGATACCAATGGCTTGTAGCAAGCGAATGGACACTAAGTTACGTGATAAATAAAGTCCACGGCGCAAGGTAATATCGCCTAAAAAACGTTGGTCAGAGTTTTTAGGTTTCCAGTCGCCTACTTGAATCGGACGGTCTGAAACAATACTATCTGGGCGGTAGCCTTTTTCTAGGGCCGCGGTATAAACCAGTGGTTTAATCGTTGAGCCGGGCTGGCGCCAGCCTTGTAGGGCGCGGTTAAATTTACTGTGATTGAAATCAAAACCGCCAACCAAGGCTCGTACCGCGCCTGTTTCAGGGTTTAAGGAAACCAAACTGCCTTGTACGTCTGGTATTTGACTCAATTGCCAACTGCCATTAGCGGCTGGTATCAAGCGCACGATGTCATTTTTACTAACAATCTGGCTGGCATTACTCGGAAAATAGCCAATACGGTCGGCAGAAATATATTTACGTGCCCAGCTCATGCCAGACCAGTTGACGGTGACGTTTTCACCGGACTGCAGGATTGCTTCAAAACTGCGCGAGTTAACCTTAGTGACTTTCGCCGGCGACATACTGCTATAACGACGGAATTTTTCCAGCGGTTCACCGTTTGCTTCTGGACCGCGCCAACCATGACGATGCTCGTAGGCCACAAGCCCCGTCAATATTGCCTTTTCTGCTGCTTTTTGCGCTTCACTATCAACAGTCAAACGCACGCGCCAACCGCCATTCATGACTTGTTCGCCATAGCGCTCGACCAAGGCAGAACGTGTCATCTCTGCCAAATACGGCATGTTCATATCAAGCTTTTCTTGATACAGGTTGATACCGATAGGGGCGTTGATGGCTTCGTCGTGCTGCGCCTTAGTGATATAACCAAGCTCATGCATACGGCCGATAATCCAGTTGCGGCGGGTGAGCGCACGACTAGGATTGGCGACAGGATTGTATTTAGAAGGGGCTTTTGGCAAACCTGCAAGCATAGCCATCTCGGCCACCGTCAGGTTATCAAGTGATTTACTATAGTATTTCTTGGCAGCAGCACGGATACCGTAAGCGCCTTCGCCTAGATAGATTTTATTGACATATAAAGTAAGAATGTCGTTTTTACTGAGCTCATCTTCTATTTTACGGGCCAAAAACAGCTCTGTTAATTTACGATTTAATGTACGTTCCGGGCTTAAGAAATAGTTTTTAGCGACCTGCATAGTGATGGTAGAGCCGCCGGTTTGACTTTCATCGTCGGTTACCACTTCGGTCACAGCGCGACCAAGTCCTTTAATGCTGATACCGCTATGCTGAAAAAATGTTGCATCTTCTGCCGCCAAAAAGGCATGGGTTAAGCCTTCAGGGATTTCGTCAAACGTAACCGGCAACGATAGACGATTGCCATACTGGCCAATTAGCTTATCGTCACTACTATAAATCTGTAAAGGCATCTCAAGATTGGCGGTTTTAATCTCTTGGGTACTGGGCAAGGTTGGCGCTAAATACATCGCCATACCATAAAAACCAATCGGTACAGCAAGCGCTAAAATAAGCGCTAACGCTAAGCAGGCAATGAAAAGCCCCACCAAAAAGTGAATGAGACGAGCGGTAGCATTTTTTTTGGTCATAATCAGGCTTATCAATTAAAATTTGCAACAGGTAGGAGATTATACCTTGAACAAAATAGGCAAGTAATAATAAATGTGTAATTGTGCCTTAATAGGTAATTTAAATGCTTGAATCTATCTATTAAGTAAAGTATTGTACTAAATTATTACAAATAACTATCAGAATGTACACTTAATATAAGGTATAGAGTTCGTGAGGCTATTTACTTCTAAAAGTCGGCATTTGATTGGCGTGGATATTTGCGCCACGTCAGTAAAGCTGGTCGACATTCAGCGCCAACAAGGTATCTTTCATTTAAAGTCTTACGGTATCGAAGCGCTACCAGAAGGCGTAGTCGTCGACAAACTCATCGTAGACACTGAAGCAGTGGGTAGTACTATAACAAGCCTAGCAAGGCATTGCCAAGCTGCGGGCAGTAGTGCGGCAACTGCTGTATCAGGTTCTGCTGTGATTACCAAAATTATTGATATGGATATGGTGCTTAACGATGTGGAGCGTGAAGCACAGATTCGTTTGGATGCCGATCAATATATTCCTTATCCATTAGAAGATGTAAATTTAGATTTTGAAGTACTAGGGCCGTCACTGATAAACGATGATATGGTGCAAGTGCTCCTAGCGGCGTCGCGTTCAGAAAACGTCGACCAAAGAGTCGATGCGCTTACTTTTGGCGGTTTACAAACCAAAGTGATGGATATCGAATCGCATGCCATTGAGCGTGCTTTTGGATTAATGGCAGATAACTTGCCAAATGTACCAGACTTGGTCGCTTTAGTCGATATTGGTCATAATCAAACGACCTTATATATTGCTAAAAATGGTGAGTTTATATATAGTCGTGAACAATTATTTGGTGGTGCTCAGCTCACTGATGCGATTCAAAACCGTTATGGACTATCTGCTGAAGAAGCAACCATTAGCAAACGTGAACGCACTTTACCTGATGATTACTATCCTGAGGTTTTGACACCGTTTATCGAAAATACCATCCAGCAAATTACGCGCTCATTACAGTTTTACTTCTCATCTAGCCAATACAGCAGTATTGATCATGTCGTGCTAGCGGGTGGTAGCAGCTCTATTGCAGGGCTTGCCGGTATGGCGCAGCAACGATTGGGTGTCCCTGTCACTATCGCAAATCCGTTCATCAACATGACCATCGCTCCGCACATTGACAATGAGCAACTGGCGATTGATGCACCAAGCTTAATGGCCGCGTGCGGTCTTGCGTTAAGGAGCTTCGACTAATGGCTCGTATTAACTTATTGCCCTGGCGGCAAGAAGAGCGCGAACGCCGCAATAAAGAATTTATCACTTTGGTGGCTGCAGTAACTTTGTTAACTCTATTAGCGGCATTCGCCTCATGGAGCTATTTTAACAATGAACTCGATGAGCAATTGGATGCCAATGCGCTGATTGAGCAAGAAAACGTTCGCTTAGACAAAGCCTTGGTCGAGATTGATAGCTTAGAGCAGCGCCGTGAAGACATCATCTCACGCATGCAGGTTATCCAAGATTTACAAGGACGACGCCCGGTTCCAGTCCGTATATGGGATGATCTTGCCAAAGCAATACCGCCCGCGCTGTATTTAACCAATTTAAAACGCGAAGGCGATGTACTGACGTTAACAGGTCTTGCTGACAATCCAAACGTCGTCTCTAGCTTGATTCGTAATTTAGATAGCAGTAAATGGATGGGCAATTCAGCGGTAAGCAATATTCAGCAGAATATCAGCGCTTATCAAGCCGCGCCCGCCTTAGAAAATACGGTAACCACTGGAGAGCAGTCGCGCCCGGTTTATCCTGAAGACAGCTATGTTCAGTTTGTTGTCACGACTAAAGTACAGTCAGAAACAGCAGAAGAGATTGAGGCTAACGCTGCGTCTGGAGGTGAGTTATGAAACTGATTCGAAAAAAGAGCTTGGTTAAAACCAAGAAAGAGGCGCTAAGTACAAAAAAGCAGTTTGACTTAAATGAGTTTCGCCGCAGTTTCGAATCACTAGACAGCGAAAACTACGGCAGCTGGCCGCTTCCTGTCAAAGTCACCGTGATTGGATTTATTATTGCTTTGATTGCAGCACTATCTTGGGCGCTGCCAATCAGCAGCAAAATTGATGAAATTAATGCGGCTGAAAGTCAGCAGCAAACTTTACTTGATAGCTACCGCGAAAAAGAATCGCGTGCACGTCATTTAAAAGCCTATCAAGCGCAAGTGATTCAAATGGAAACTGAGTTTAATACTTTACTCGATCAACTCCCAAAAGATACCCGCGTATCAGAGCTGGTCGAAGGTATCAATATGACGGGCGTTGGCAGTAACATTCGTTTTCAAGATATCTCTGTTGAGCCTGAAATTGAAAATGAGTTTTTTATTGAGCAGCCTATTCGTATCGCCGCCTTAGGAGAATACCATCAGTTTGGTAGCTTTATCAGTGGTCTTGCTGCCTTGCCACGTATTATTACCATGCATGATTTTGAAGTCAGTAATCCACAGCCAACTCTAGATGTATTGCCTGAGCTCAATCTTGTGCTACAAACCAAAACCTATCGCTCAAAAGAAGCCGCTCCTGAAGGTGAAGAAACCACTGCACCAGATGCTGCTACTGATGCTGCAGGAGGCAACTAATGCGTATCCAAAAACTGCCCATGCTGCTGATTTTAAGCGCGACTGTTTTGTCAATGACCGGTTGTACTGACCGTATTGGCATGGCAGAGCAGGCGATGACTGATATTCGTAATCAGCCAGCACAGCCGATTGAGCCGCCGCCCAAGGCTGAGCTGGTAGAAGATTTTGTTTATAGTGCCAGTACGCAACGCAGCCCATTTTTGCCGCCAAGCTTAGTAAATGTCCAAGGCCCTGCCACCTCTATTGATGGTGTGCGCCCTGATATAACCCGAGTGAAAGAACCACTTGAACAATATGAGCTATCGCAACTCGTCTTTCGCGGCGTCGTTATTTCACCTGAAGGTCAGCAATATGCTTTAGTACAGCGTCCTGACGGTTCGGTTGCGAGCGTAAGAGTCGGTAATTATCTTGGCTTAAATGACGGCCGTATTGTTGAAATCACGCCGACCCAGATTAACTTGATCGAAATTGTGCCAGACAGCCGCGCTGGGTTTGTTGAAAAACCCCAGTCGCTGGTCTCCCCTATAAGCTAAGTCGGCAGATTTTTTGAGGAATATATAATGACAGTACGCAACAACAAGGTAATGACGATGAGCGACCGCGTATCTTCTAGTTTTGCCATCTCTGTATTGGCAATGAGTATGGTAGCAATAAGTAGCAGTGCTCATGCTGAGCAGCGTATCAATAACGTCTCTGTGGTACAAACAGCGCCAGCGGTTACCCAAATGCGCTTAGGGTTTGCCGGTAAGCCAGTATTACCTGCTGCCTATCAGCTTGATAATCCAAGCCGTTTGGTATTAGATTTTGAACAAGTGCAAAATGGGCTTGCCAGCCGTTTTAGTGAATATAATGTCGGTATGATCAACGATGTCACCACCCTAAATAGCGACAATACCACGCGTCTGATCGTCGGTCTCAAACAAGCAGGGAATTACACTACCGCTATTGAAGGCAATAATTTGCTGCTAACCATCAGCGACCCTAATCGTCCGGTGGTTAATCAAGTAGTTACCAATGACCCAGTCCAAGACGTACTAAATGGCAACGCAGCTATCACCACTACTGCGGTAGTGACGCCAATTGTTGAGAGCAGTAGCGTTGCCGTTGCGCCAATTAAAACCAAAGCAGTGAAAACTCAAGCAGTTACAACACAGGCACCTGCTGATACTATGGTAGTGCGCGTCAATCCTTTGTTAAGCCCACAGCTTGCCGCCTCACAAGTGAGTAAGCAATATAGTTATGATGGTTTAACGGCGGTTAATTTCACCAAAGGCAATGACGGCGGCGGTAATGTCAGTATTGCGCTTGTCAATGAAGCTATTCCAGTAGACGTTCAACGCCAAGGTAATAAGTTGGTGGTGCGTTTAACGGGTAGCACGGTACCGAGAAACTTGCTGCGCCGCTTGAATGTTAATAGCGGTCTGGTTGATAGTATTGATACCAAAAACCAAGGGCAAAATGGTGTGATCACTATTAATGTCAAAGAAGATTTTGAATATCAGGCTTACCAATCAGGCAATCAATTAAACATCAATATCAGAAAGCCTGAGCTACTACGCGAGCCGACATTAGAAGAAAAAGTCTATACCGGCGAAGCATTATCGATGGAGTTTCAAGACGTCGAAATCCGTAGTGTTTTAGATATATTGGCCCAGTTTACAGAAATGAATATTGTGGCGAGTGACTCGGTAGCGGGCAACATCACTTTGCGCTTGATTAATGTTCCTTGGGATCAAGCGTTAGATATCATTCTAAAAAGTAAGAATCTTGGCAAACGTGAAAACGGTAATGTGATTTTGGTCGCACCTTCGACTGAGCTTGCAGAACAAGAAGCGCGTGAGCTTGAAGCGCAGCAAGCGGTTGAGTCTTATGCACCGCTACGCACGGAATACATTCGCTTAAGCTATGCTAAGGCAGCAGATGTATTGACGCTGATCTCTCAAGGCAGTGGTTCAACAGGTAGTAGCGGCAGTAGTAGTAACACCGGCAACGCAAACTCTGTTGATAACAATACCTTGTTGTCTAACCGTGGTACGGTAACGGTCGATGAGCGTACCAATACCTTGATTATCAAAGACGTTGCTGAAAGCATCGAAAATATTCATAAATTGATTGGTAAAATTGATATTCCAGTCCGTCAGGTCATGATTGAAGCGCGTATCGTTAGCGCAACCGATAGCTTTAGTAAAGAGATTGGTGTGCGTTGGGGGATTTTATCAAACGGCGCTGCCAATAACCGTAACTTGCTGGTCGGTGGTAGCAATCAGACGCTATGGGACTTGAAAGATTTTGACGTAGAGACGACGACCGTCAATGGTCAAACAGTTTCTTATCCTAAGTATGATATCAGCCGTCCTGATAACTTAAACGTTGATTTAGGGGTTGCCAACCCAGCGGGTAGGATTGCTTTTGGACTGCTTAGCATGTCAGATGTGATGCTCGATCTTGAGTTATCAGCCCTACAAGCGGATAACCGTGGTGAAGTGATTTCGACGCCAAAGATTTTGACTGCTGATAAACAAACGGCAAAAGTATCTTCTGGTACGCAAATTCCTTATCAAGAAGCCTCGGCCAGTGGCGCGACTACCACCAGCTTTAAAGAAGCGGCATTGAGCTTGGAAGCCACGCCAAACATTACCCCAGACGGTAAAATTGGTTTGCAGCTGCTTATTACCAATGGCACACCGACTATTATTAACAATCAGGTCGCGATTGCTGAAGATTCTATTTCAACCAATGTGATTGTGGAAGATGGGCAAACCGTTGTACTGGGCGGGGTATTTAAAAACCGTAAAAGCAATGGGGTCGATAAAGTACCTTTCTTAGGCGACTTACCTTATGTTGGTCGTGCGTTCCGCAAGGATGTACGTAACAATGCCAAAGAAGAGCTATTGATCTTTGTCACGCCAAAATTGATTAATGATGGTACCAGTCGCCTAAATTAATCTAGCGTTTCATTATTTCATAATAGAAAAAAGCAAGCAGCAACGCTTGCTTTTTTTATGGCTGATTTTCGTAATTGCTTAGATTTTACTGACAATAATCAATACACGTTACTAGCCAGAATATCCATGACGTTGTATCATACCTAATTTAGCTGAGTGCGTATTATGGTTGAGGAATTACCGTCGGTATTTCTAGTGGGGCCGATGGGAGCGGGAAAGACCACCATTGGCAGATTGCTTGCTAAGCAGTTAGGACGCTCGTTTGTAGACAGTGATTGGTATATTGAGTCACAAACCGGCGCAGATATTGCTTGGATATTCGCCAAAGAAGGCGAAGCGGGCTTTCGCGAACGGGAGACGCGCGCCATTGATGAGCTGACGCAGCAAACACAAATTGTCTTAGCAACCGGCGGCGGTGCGGTAATGGCCCCTGAAAACCGAGCATTTCTTCATGAACGTGGTATCGTCGTCTATCTCAATGCTCCGGTGGACGTGCAAATGGCGCGTACTGCCAAAGATAAGTCGCGACCATTATTACAACAACCGAATCCTAGAAAAATATTGCAAGATTTATACAGCGCTCGCGACCCCTTATATCGGCAAGTGGCGCATATTATTATGCCGACCGGCCATACCTATCCTCGCCATATGGTCAATCAGTTATTGCAGCAACTAGACGCATTTTGTGCCTCAACTTCTATTAGCTCAGCACATCAAGAAGATCAATAAGAAAAAGTTTAATAAACAACGCCGCTCAATTTAATTCAATCCTCATACTTAAGGAGATTTTCATGGCAACGCCACTGTTTCATGCCAACTTAACAGTACAGACGAAAAGTCATGATTACCCTATTATTATTACTGAAGATAGTAATGCCATTAGCCCTAAAAAAAGCAGCATGGCAAGTCAAATCGCGCCTTATATTACCGGTCATCAAGTCCTTATCGTCACCAATAAGACGGTTGCGCCTTTATATTTAAAGGCTCTACAGGATGAGCTTGAAGCGCAGTTTACGGTCAAGGTTTGTGTGCTGCCAGATGGTGAGCAGTATAAAAACCAGACCAGTATTAACCAGATCTATGATGCGCTGATGGCAGAGCATTTTAACCGTGATGTGACCTTAATCGCGCTTGGTGGCGGCGTGGTCGGCGACATGACAGGATTTGCCGCGGCAAGCTTTATGCGTGGGGTCAATTTTATTCAAATCCCAACCACTCTGTTATCACAGGTGGATTCGAGCGTCGGCGGCAAGACCGGCATCAATCATCCGCAAGGTAAAAACATGATAGGCGCATTTTGGCAGCCGCAAATGGTGCTTGCCGATATGAGCACGCTAAAAACCTTACCCGCGCGTGAGCTATCGGCAGGCTTGGCAGAAGTCATCAAGTACGCGCTGATTATGGATGCAGAGTTTTTGACGTGGCTTGAGCACAATCTACCAGCGATGATGGCGTTAGATTTAGCCGTACTTGGCGAGGCAGTGAACCGCTGCTGTCAATATAAAGCCGATATCGTCGCCCAAGACGAAAGAGAGTCCGGCGTACGCGCTTTGTTAAACTTCGGTCATACTTTTGGCCATGTGATTGAAACCCATCAAGGCTACGGTAATTGGCTACATGGCGAGGCGGTCGCGGCTGGCATGGTGCAAGCGGCTGAGCTGTCGCAAAAGCTTGGCTGGTTAACAACTGCGGACGTTGAGCGTATTAAACGCGTACTCACCTTGGCAGATTTGCCGATTACGCCGCCCGCTATTGACGTACAAACGGCTTTAGGTTTGATGGGTCATGATAAAAAAGTCAAACACGGACAAATCCGCCTTATTTTGTTAAAATCATTAGGTAAAGCGGTATTGACCAATGATTTTGATGCCAAGCTTTTGACCGAAGTTTTGTCGCAGCATCAATAGTACAAGCTCGTGAAGTATTCAGTAGGTAAGTAGCACGTTTAATTTATCAGTTAATATATAATCGTTAAACGCTTAAAATAATCATTTTAACCATTATTTTTTTAAGACCATTATTATATAAAACTCTTTTATAAGTATCTTTTTACAAGTACCCTTTTCCAAGGACCTCTCCATGGCAGCATCACGCTCGACGACTCGCACAGCTGGGCAGAAATATCGCCGTCAAGCACTGATCTGGCTGATAGCAACCCTGCTATTGGGCGTGTTTACCGCCTTAGTTTGGATGTTTAGCCAAACGCCAGCGATGGGTGCTAAGATTGAGAATGAGCCAATTTCAGCGCCACAAACCTCAACCGCTGAGCTTGAGCAGCCGCTAAAGATAGAGTCTTTGCATGAGCTCGATACAGACGTGCAGCCGATTAGTTTTGATACCACGGTTAAAGACTTACGCAGCTATCCTGATGAGTTTAAAGACAAGCGTTATCTGCTCGCTAACAAAGGCAAGTGGACAGTGCAGGTGATGAATGTCGCTGAAAATGATGTCATTGTCAGCTATTTAGAAAGCCGAGAAGATCGCGATAAGTTCGCTTATTTCCGCTACCTCGATGAAAATGAGCAGGTACGTTATATGCTGACTTACGGGCTGATGAGCAGTCCACAAGAGGCGGTCGGTGCCGCGAAATTGATAGATTTTAAACTACCTGCAAATGTACGCGTCTTACCTGAAGAGATCAATCGTTACGTCAGTATCATCGATAATTATGAACGTCCGGATCCGGTTAAGGACTTGAGCACCAAGCGCACGCGCAATGTAAACTTGCGCCCAACCAAACGCGAAGTACCAGTACGTCAACAGACACAAACGTCTGATGACAGTAATGGCCAAATGGTAAATAATAATGCCAATCGCGGCGCACAAGATGGCGCTAATGAAAGCATACGTCAGTCAGATGATACTTCTGACACTTTGATTGTCAATGAAGAGCGGACGGTCGAGATCGAAGGACAACCAACGACCACGCACTCCTCTACAGATACTAACCGTAAGCCTGAAGCAACCACTGGCAATGCAACAAATAATGGCTCAAGCAATAATAATGCACCGAAAAAACCGCCGGTGGTTGAAGCGCCTAAACCACCGAGCGCCAATGCAAATAGTAACGCCGCCAATAAAAATACCAACGCTGCTGGCAAAAACCCCAATGCCAACGCAGCTGGTAAAAACCCCAATGCTAATGCTAACGCTTCAAAAGGCAATAATGACAGCATCAAAGAGCTTATAGAGGAAAAAAGTAACTAACTTCACCGAGCATACCGTTTTATAAACGCTCCTGTCGTATTTTATGGCAGGGGCTTTTTTGTGAACGATTTATTTACTATTAAAAAAGCTTAGTAACGCTTACAAGAGCGGCTTTGAATAAGTAATTATTCTCAATAGTTAGTCATTAATACGACTTTAATAATATATTTTTTTACAAAAACTAGAGTATGAGTTGATAGAAAAGACTAGATTTTTTAATCATCATTAACTAAGATAACTGAGGGCGACGTTCTGTATAGTTATCGTAAATTGTTATTTCATACCTCGATATGGTCGTTTCAAGCGCTGCTACTTGCTACCTATTTAAGCTTATCGCAAGTGGCGCAACTCCTCATTTTATCCCGATTGGGATTGTTAAGGCGCTTGAATGTAGAGCGTCTGATATTCATATTTGACGGCGGTTTAACCTATTCATCGCCAATTTATCCATAACTTTCTTATCAGCTGCTTTGCTTATTGTCCATTGGAGGGGTTAAGGCGTCACCGTTTTTATTAACGTTTACGCCGCTCATATTGAGTTTTTAACCGTTAAAACAGACATAAAAGTAAGTAGAGTCCGATAAGAATTTAGGTATAGATGTCTTAGCGGTAACGTTAAATCAATCGCTGTGATGGTTATAAAATAAAGAGAGTCGTGATAAGTATTTTTATCACCCTCAAAACGCTTGCACTATTTTCTCCGCTTGCGCTTTGTTAATCCGCTTATGTGAATATATTTAGCCCGTTCTGCCCGCGGAGTTTGGTTGCTACTTCATATTGAAAGTATAGGCCGTCCGCTCACTCAAAAGGACAAGCTATGTCAATGATTTCCTCCTCTACGCATTTGGCGGCGCCAGATGACTTCTCTGATAATTGCGGCTTTGGTTTGATAGCTCATATCGAGGGCCAAGCCAGTCACGATTTGGTAAAAACAGCTATTCATAGTCTAAGTTGTATGACCCATCGCGGCGGTGTTGCAGCTGATGGTAAGACTGGCGATGGCTGCGGTTTATTGCTGGCAACGCCGACGGTATTTTTTAGCGATATAGCCGCTGAGCAAGGCTTTACCCTGACTGCTGATTTTGCCGTTGGCATGGTGTTTGTCAGTTTGGATGAGACAAAAGCGCAGTATAGTCAGCAGGTGCTTAATGAAGAGATTGCCGCCCAAGGTTTAGCAGTGGCGGGCTGGCGCGATGTACCGCTTGACTTAAGTATCGTTGGTGAGATTGGGCGTCAGACATTACCTGGTTTTCAGCAGATATTTGTCAATGCACCAGACGAGATAGCGGCCGATGACTTTAACCGCAAATTATTTGTCGCCCGTAAAAAAGCCGAACAGCGTCTGCATGATGACGAGTTATTTTATGTTTGTTCATTAAACTGTCAGACCATTATCTATAAAGGTTTGGTCATGCCATCAGACCTGCCAGCGTTCTTTTTAGACTTACAAGATACGCGTTTGGCCTCGCATATCGTGGTCTTCCATCAGCGTTTTTCAACCAATACCTTGCCGCGTTGGCCCCTAGCACAGCCTTTTCGCTATCTGGCGCACAATGGTGAGCTTAATACCATCACCGGCAACCGTAGCTGGTCTGAAGCGCGCACGCCAAAATTAAAATCTGATAAATTGCCCAATTTAAGCGAACTAACGCCATTGGTTAATAGCACCGGCTCAGACTCATCAAGCTTAGATAATATGCTAGAGGTGCTGATGTCGGGCGGTATGAGTTTATTCCACTCGATGTCGATTCTAGTACCACCCGCTTGGCAAAATGTCGATAGCATGGATATGGACTTGCGCGCGTTTTATGAGTTTTACTCGCAGCATATGGAGGCGTGGGACGGCCCAGCAGGGCTAGTGATTCAAGACGGTCGCTATGCGGTCTGTATGCTTGACCGTAATGGTCTGCGGCCGTCGCGTTGGGTGACCACCAAGAACGGCTATATCACGGTGGCCTCAGAAGTCGGCGTTTGGGATTATGCGCCAAAAGATGTGATTGCTAAAGGGCGCGTTGGGCCCGGTCAGATGTTAGTTATCGATACCATGACTGGTCAAATTATGGATACCAAAGCGATTGCGACGTTACTGAAAAAAGCACATCCGTATCGTAAATGGCTGCGCGAAGAAGCGACGCGTATTCGTGATGATGAGCGCTTAGAAGAAATGCTTGCCGCCCAAGCCTGCCGCGGTGAGCCGCTAAAAGCTTTGCAAAAAATGTATCACATCACCAATGAAGAGCGCACTGAAATCATTCGTCCTAATGCCGAAAACGCGCAAGAACCCGTCGGCTCGATGGGCGATGATACGCCGATGGCGGTGCTATCGCAGCAAATACGTCATGTCGGTGACTTTTTCCGCCAGCAGTTTGCGCAGGTGACCAATCCACCGATTGACCCATTGCGCGAGTCCATTGTGATGTCGCTACAGACGTGTCTTGGTGCCGAGACCAACGTGTTTGCGCCGTCAGCACGCGACGCGCATCGTATTATCTTATCGTCGCCGGTTTTATCAGCCAGTAAAATGCAGCAGCTTGAAAATTTGGCTGATCCGGCGTTTCAAATGGCGCGCATCGACTTAAACTACGATGCCAATCTTGAGCTAGCAGCCGCTATTAAAGCCATTTGTAAGCAAGTGGCAAGCAGCATCCGTGCGGGTTACACTTTGATTGTGTTGTCTGATAAGAATATCGCAGCCGACAAACTACCGGCCAACGCCATTATGGTCACAGGTGCGGTGCATCATTATCTGATTGCCCAAGGTATTCGTACCGATGCCAATTTAATTATTGAGACTGGTCTAGCTCGTGACTCACATCAAGTAGCGGTACTGATTGGCTTTGGTGCGACCTGTGTGTATCCGTATCTTGCTTATGATGTCATCGATGATTTGGTTGCGACGGGTGAGCTGCTTGGTGATCCGATTCAAGCGCGGGTCAATTTCCGTAAAGGCTTGGATAAAGGTCTGCTGAAGATTTTATCAAAAATGGGTATCTCTACCATTGTCTCGTATCGCGGCGCGCAGTTATTTGAAGCGGTTGGTCTTTCTGAAGAAGTCGTTAACTTATGTTTTAAAGGCGTGCAAAGTCGTATTAAAGGTGCAACCTTTGCTGATTTGGCAGCAGATCAAGCGCAGCTCGCGGCTAACGCCTTTAAGCGTCGTGCACCACTTGATCAAGGTGGCTTATTAAAATTTGTCTTTAATAAAGAATATCATGCCTTTAACCCTGATGTGATTAATAGTCTACATATGGCAGTACGAACTGGTAATTATGACAATTACCGTCAGTATGCAGAAATCGTCAATAGCCGTCCGGTCGCCACTTTGCGAGATTTATTACAGCTTAAAACCGACAATCCGCTTGAAGTAGACGAGGTTGAAGATATCTCAGCAATTTTATCCCGCTTTGATTCTGCTGGCATGTCTTTAGGGGCATTGTCACCCGAAGCGCATGAAGCCATCGCTATTGCTATGAATACCATTGGCGGTCGCTCAAACTCAGGTGAGGGCGGTGAAGACCCTGTCCGTTACGGCACCTTGCGCAACTCAAAAATCAAGCAAATCGCTTCTGGTCGTTTTGGGGTCACACCTGCCTATTTGCGCTCAGCAGAGGTTATGCAGATCAAGGTTGCTCAAGGGGCAAAACCGGGTGAAGGTGGTCAGCTGCCAGGCGGTAAGGTCAATGCTTTGATTGCGCGACTGCGTTATTCAGTGCCGGGTGTGACGCTCATATCACCGCCGCCGCATCATGATATTTATTCGATTGAGGATCTGGCGCAGCTTATTTTTGATCTCAAGCAAGTCAATCCTGATGCCTTAGTTTCGGTCAAGTTAGTCTCGCGTTCAGGCGTTGGTACGATTGCGACGGGTGTGGCAAAAGCCTACGCTGACCTAATTACCATCTCAGGTTATGACGGCGGTACGGCAGCATCGCCACTTTCGTCCATCCATCATGCTGGCTCGCCGTGGGAGCTGGGGCTTGCTGAAACGCATCAATCGCTACGGGTCAACGGCTTGCGTGATAAAGTTCGTATTCAAACCGATGGCGGTCTAAAAACGGGTCTTGATGTGGTCAAAGCCGCAATTCTTGGGGCAGAAAGCTTTGGTTTTGGCACCACGCCGATGATTGCCGTTGGCTGTAAATACTTGCGGATTTGCCATCTTAATAACTGTCCAACCGGCGTTGCCACCCAAAAAGCCCAGCTACGTGATGAGCATTTCATCGGTGAAGCGGAAATGCTGATTAACTTCTTTAAATTTGTCGCAACCGAAACGCGTGAATGGCTTGCCGCTCTCGGTGTACGCAGTATGGAAGAGCTGGTCGGACGCACTGATTTGCTTGACGTATTAGAAGGCAATACCGATAAGCAGCGTCATTTGGATTTAACGCCGTTATTGTTTAGTCATCCAGCGAGTAGTGGCAAAGCGCAAACTTGTCAGGTGGCGCGCAATGAGCCGTTTGATAAAGGCTTGCTTGCTGAGCAAATGATTAACGATATGCTGCTGAGTATCCGTCAAGGGAACGGCGGCGATTTCAGCTATGCCGTCGGCAACTGTGATCGCTCTATCGGCGCGCGTATCTCTGGCGAGATTGCGCAGGTCTGGGGCAACCTTGGTATGAGTGATAGGCCCATTAAACTGCACCTAAACGGTACCGCAGGTCAGAGTTTGGGGGTCTGGAATGCAGGCGGTTTGCATATTGAGCTAGAAGGCGATGCCAATGACTATGTTGGTAAAGGCATGGCGGGCGGTGAGATTGTCATTTATCCACCGCAAGATTCAAGTTTCACCACGCATGAAACCGCCATCATCGGCAACACTTGTCTGTATGGCGCAACTGGTGGCAAGTTGTATGCGGCGGGTACAGCAGGCGAGCGTTTCGGCGTCCGTAATTCGGGTGCTCATGCGGTTATCGAAGGCACGGGCGACCATTGCTGTGAGTATATGACCGGCGGCATCATTACCGTTCTTGGGCGTACGGGGCTGAATTTCGGCGCAGGCATGACCGGCGGCTTTGCTTATGTCCTCGATATGGATGGTGACTTTTTCGACCGCTGTAATCATGAACTGATTGATTTAAACCGTATCTCAAGCGAGCAAATGGAAGGTCATCGTATTTACTTGCAACAAGTGATTGAAACCCATGTTGATAAAACGGGCAGTGCGTGGGGACAAACCATCTTAGCGGACTTTGAGCATTACGCGCGTAAGTTCTATTTGGTGAAACCCAAAGCGGCAAACGTTGCGACCCTGCTTAAAACCACGACGGCTGACCCACAATAAGTGAGACAGTAAGAGGTTTACAAGCAGTTTAATTCATAGGTTTTCAGCAGGTAAATGACAGCCTCTATCCGTAAATTTGCCTCATTTAGGCTGCAGATATTGGCTGTCGTTACCCACTATAAAAGAGACAATACCATGGCAAAACGCTTAGAAAATAGTTTTCAGTTTTTAGATGTACCGCGCCTTGAGCCGATTAAAAAAGACATCGTTACGCGCTCAACAGAGTTTGTAGAAATTTATCAGCCGTTCGATAGCGAATCAGTAGCGCAGCAATCGCACCGCTGCCTTGAGTGCGGCAATCCATACTGCGAGTGGAAATGTCCGGTACATAATTACATTCCCAACTGGCTTAAATTAGCAAGCGAGGGACAAATATTTCAGGCAGCAGAATTGTGTCATCAAACCAATACGTTGCCTGAAGTTTGTGGCCGTGTCTGCCCGCAAGACCGCTTGTGTGAAGGCGCTTGTACGCTAAACGATGGCTTTGGCGCGGTCACCATCGGCAATGTTGAGAAGTATATCAATGACACCGCTTTTGCCCTTGGCTGGCGTCCTGATATGTCCGAGGTGGTTTGGACGGATAAAAAAGTCGCTATTATTGGCGCAGGACCTGCAGGACTGGGCTGCGCCGATATCTTAGTCAGAAATGGGGTCAAACCTGTTATCTTTGATAAGCGTCCTGAGATTGGCGGTTTATTAACCTTTGGTATTCCAGAATTTAAAATGGAAAAAGACGTCATGCGTAATCGCCGTGTCATTTTTGAAGGCATGGGCATGGAGTTCCGTTTAGAGACCGAAATCGGCAGCGACGTCAGTATTGACGAGTTGTTAAGCGAGTACGATGCGGTATTTATGGGCATGGGCACTTATACCTATATGCGCGGCGGCTTTGCAGGCGAAGAGCTAGAAGGCGTCTACGATGCGCTAGATTATCTGATAGCCAACGTCAATCGCTGCAATGACTGGGAAAAAAATCCAGCAGACTATATCGATTTAAAAGGTAAAAAAGTGGTGGTGCTAGGCGGCGGTGATACCGCGATGGACTGTAACCGTAGCAGTGTGCGTCAAGGCGCGCAGCAAGTGGTTTGCGCTTATCGCCGTGACGAAGAAAATATGCCCGGCTCTCGCCGTGAGGTGGTCAATGCGCGCGAAGAAGGCGTTGAGTTTTTATTCAATCGTCAACCGACCGAAATCATTGGCTTAAATGGCAAGGTAAACGCGGTTAAGGTGATTACCACGCATTTGGGCACGCCTGACAGTCATGGTCGCCGCCACCCTGAGCCCATTCCTAACTCAGAAGAAATCATACCGTGTGATGCGGTTATTCTGGCCTTTGGTTTCCGTCCTAGCCCTGCCGATTGGTTTGCCAGTCAGCAAGTCACAATGGACGGCTCGGGTCGAGTGGTCGCCGCCGAAAAACAAACCTTTAAATTCCAAACCAGCAACCCAAAAATATTTGCCGGTGGCGATATGGTGCGCGGCTCTGATTTGGTGGTGACGGCGATTTGGGAAGGTCGTGAAGCGGCAGAAGGTATTTTGGATTTCTTAGAAGTCTAGCTTTTAGAAGTCTAGTATTTGGCTATTGGTAGTTATTAATAGCCAAATCCAAATATGCTTTTTCATCATTTTTAAAATGAGGACACGCCTTTGTATGTTTATAACGTTGACGTCTTTTATCTTTACGGGATAAAAGGCGTTATTTTTTTGATAATTGCTTTATGAATGGTTAAGCTAGCAGTTATCATTTAAGCTACTTTTTATTTATTCATTATAAGAGACGCCCTGCGTGAAACCGACTTTTTGGCAACGATTTACCGCGCCGTTTGTAGAGCCTTACGCCCGCTATCAGCATGCCGATGTTTTGCATGCCATACGTTTGGGCGTGGCCGTGCTTATTGCCCTGTTGTTAAATGAGTTTACCCACTTGCCACATGGCGAGTGGACGACCATCACCGTGTTTGTGATATTGGGATTATTGCAATATCAAGGAGCGATTTATACCAAGGCCAAAGAGCGCATACTCGGCACTTTGCTCGGCGTGGTGGTCGGGCTGAGCTTTTTATGGTTGATTCAAGATACGGGCGGCTGGCTATGGTTATACTATGGGCTGATTGGTATTATCAGCGGTATTATTGGCTACGTAGCGGTTAAGCAGTTGGGCTATATCGGGCTGCTAACGGGTATTACCATGCTGATGATTGTCTCAAGCCCCGACCATAGTGATATCACCCAAGACGGTCTGTATCGCGCCATTAATATTTTACTTGGCGCAGGGGTTGCGGTCGCTGCGACCTTGATTTTACCGCTGAAATCAACGCTAATGTGGCGGTTTTTATTGGCCAGCAACCTTGAAACCTGTGGTAATTTATACGCTGGGGTAGGCAATCATATTGATGCCGAGATTTTAGTACCAAAACCCTTTAAATATAGTAAGGCGACCAGTTCAGCCAGTATTATTTACCCAAAAAATCCGGCTGTACCAGATACACCCGTTAATAAATCTTTGGTCAAAGCCCTACAAAAAATCAATAAGCGCCTGCTTGCCGTACGCCCGCATATCGCCGCCACAGCGAGCGAATCTGGCATTGATAAAGAAACGCTAGAGACCATTCAGCGTACCCATCGCAATATTATTGGTACGATTGATTTATTATTAAGTGCGGCGCCGCGCTTGGCAAATATCGAAATTGACGATGAAAACCATATTTTACTGATTCATTATCAGCACGAACTGACCCAAGCGATGCAGCATATGGCGGCGGTATTACGCAGTCCAAATGATGAAGTGTTTCGCCCGATTACTCGTATCGCGGTATCAGAATATCCAAGTGTGGAGAAATTAGGCTTTGAGTGGCAAGGCTATTTTTGGCTCACCCAAACGCTGCAAGTACAGTTACAGCGCCTTAGTGAATTATTGCAAACCACCCAGCCGCAATGGTTTGCTGCCTCTGGGTTGCGCTATCAGCGCCGCGAGCAGCGCCGTATCGAGCATAAAGGCAGCGAAACCGATTTGCACTTATAAATAAAAGCCAAATAAAAAATAGCAACCAAATAAAAGACAAATAAAAAACGCTGACTCTATAAAGTCAGCGTTTTTTGGATAGATAATAGGCATCTAAAACAGCAATTAATAAATGTGTATTAACTTACAGAATTAACGCCCTGTTTTAAGCTTATCCCAATACTGCTGATAAACTTGCAACGCTTCATCACCGACATCTTCTTGAAACTCCGCTTTTGCCAATACTTCTTTGCTTGGATAAATGGTTGGATTGTTGCGCACCTCTTCTGGCATCAGCTCACGCGCGGCCATATTCGGCGAGGCGTAACCAATCTCTTCACTGACGATTTTAGAGTTCTCAGGACGCAGTAAATAATCAATAAATTTGTGCGCTGCGTCGACTTGTTTGGCGTTTTTTGGAATAACAAAGTTATCCATCCAAAGAATAGCCCCTTCAGTTGGGTATTTATACACCAAGCTAGTCAAGCCTTCGTTATTGGCGATGATGGCTTCACCATTCCAGCTCATACCAACCGTGGTTTCGCCTTCCATATAGGGCATGCGCGAGGCGTCCGAGTTGAAGGTTTTCACATTTGGCATCAAGGTCGTTAGCTTCTCGTAAGCGGCTTTGATTTCCTCAGGATTTTTACTATTACCTGAATAGCCAAGGGTCAATAGCGCCATGCCAAACACTTCGCGCATGTCATTCATTAGCATCACTTGACCTTGATACTCAGGACGCCATAAGTCATTCCAGCTATTTACGGTGGCAGGATCGACCGCTTCGCCATTGATGGCAAGGCCGGTGCTGCCCCACATATAAGGAATCGAGTATTTATTTTCTGGGTCAACCTTGGTATTGGTAAAGGAGGTATCAAGATTTTTAAAGTTGCTTAATTTGGATTTATCAAGCTCTTGTAGCAGTCCTTCTTTGGCCATTTTTTCCACATAATACGTCGATGGAATCGCTAAATCGTATTGGCTGGAATCATCAAGCAATTTAAGCTTAGCGTACATCGCTTCGTTCGAGTCAAAAGTGGTGTAATTGACCCGAATGCCGGTCTCTTTAGTAAAACCATCGAGGATTTCTTGCGGCATATATTCCGACCAGTTATACAGGTTTAACGTTTCTGCACTGGGCGCAGCGCCATCGGTAGCGGCATTATCTGATTTACTACAGCTCACAAGTACGAGCCCAACTGCCACGGCTAATAAGGCTTTTGGAAGCATGTGAGCGCTACGAGCGGCAGCACGCGACGATGATAAATGAGTCAAAATATCTCTCCTAAAATAAGAATGATGCAAAGCAAGAAAACCCGTAAAACAGGCACGATGCTAAATTTACAGCTATGTAAACCATTATGGCTATGATTGCGCATAATTTAAAGGGCAATCGTACTTAGCGTTTTACTAGTATCGTTACAGCTCAGGCGATTAAAAATGATATGCCAAATGATCATAAGTGATGACAAATGCTGATTTTTATCATGCTTGATTTAACAATAGCCTTTTATAGAATAAACAGATTTACCATAGCATCGTAGTCGAAAAGGCGACATGATAGGCCGGTTTTATGCCACTATAGTTGCCGTATAAGACTTTAAACAATAAAAATAAGACAATTTTACCCAATTTGAGTGAATTAAAAGAGGAAGACAATGAATAATCGTGTACGCGCTGGGATACTGATGGCTTTGATTGGCATCATAGGTTTTATGATGGTATTTAATTCGGGCTCGCCAACCCCAATCGTGAATTGGCCAGTTGAAACCTATCTGGGTTTGGCATTTACCATTGGCTGGTTAAGCCACGTACCAAATTGGCTGGCTTATGTGCTTGCAGCGTTGGTAATTATTTTAATCATCGTCGGATTTTATAAAGTCGGTAGCTGGCTTTATGGTTTAATGGCTAAGCGTCGTTAAATAGCGTCGTTAAACTTTGCTAGGACGTGCTCTTCTTTTAAAAAGGAGGATACGCCTTAGATAAATAGCGGTTTTTATATACTATTTATCAAGACGCTATATGAAATTGCTCGAGTACCGACTGGATGCCGCGCTCTTCAATCGTACCCGTGACAAAATCCGCGCGCTCAATCAACGCAGGCTGGGCATCGCCCATCGCTACTGCATAGCCGACCAAATCAAACATCTCTAAGTCATTCATGCCATCGCCAAACGCCATGCATTCAGTTGCATCTACGCCATAATAGCGACAGACGTCTTTGATACCGCGCGCTTTAGAGGCGTTTGCGGGCAGAATGTCTGCGCCAATATGATGCCAATGTACCAGTTTTAAATCGTCCTGTGCAAAGTCGATATCTTGCATTTTATCGAATTGATTGTTAAAAAACACTGAGCATTGATAAACAGGGTTTGATTGATAATAGAGTGGATCCACGATAGAGTTGGGCGTTTTGGCATTAAAATCACGCAAACGCTCATTTTCGTCTGACCAAGCAATGTGCGTCGCCGAGTCAAACTTATGAATCAGCTGACTGGTTTGGCATAACTGCACAATTTTGTCCGCTTGCTCAGCAGACAATGGATAATGGCTAATCAAGCCTTTATTATCAAAACTATATTGTCCATTCATACAAATGATGGCATCTAAGACATCCGCTTCGAGCAAAGCTAAAATATCCGCTGGCAATATCGCTTTAGAGCGTCCGGTCGAAATCACCAGTTTAATATCAGTTTTGGCCAGCGCTTCAAGCGTCGCTTGGTTGTGCGTAGCGATGATGCCATTACGGCTGAGCGTGTCATCAATGTCAAAAAATATTACTTTCGGCACTGGTAACGCCTGATTGATACTGGCTGGCGCCTTATCTACAATAAACATGAGTATCCTTTATATTTAAAAAACGACTGTATAGGTATTCAAAGCTAGTATAAAAAGTCGTTGGAACTTGCTGAATAATTTTAAATGTAGGGTGCGCCCAGCACACTATTTCCATACTTTATTAATCTTATCGGTGCGTGGAACGCACCCTACTCAAACTTTAGTCTTAATTTTCTTCAACCCATATTTATATATTAAGCGTTAACCCTAATAAGACTTTTATCAGTGCTAAAATTAACATACTTTGGGTCAATGGCTAAAATCTTTTGCTCAATTTCGTGTTCTGTAAGATGGTCTAAGAGTGGATTGTTAAGGGTTTGGCACTTTAATTGCTCAATAACATTAGATAAACCAACCCAATCTTCACTAACCTCATTCTCATTAGCTAATTTAATAATAGTTGTGCGAACGATATCAATAAAAGCAGGAAAGTTGAATTTTCTAACTAGCATATGACTGTCTTCAATCTTGCATTCGAACTTCACTAGCTTTTTTAATAACCCTGATAGCTTTGCACGTCCATAAGTACGTGTATCAAAATCTGGTTTAACATTATTAATATAGTTACCTATTACTGCTAAGCTAGCCCAACCTTCATCGTCAGAGTTATCTTTGATAGCTTTATAAATCAAATTTAGAGTAGAGATATCAATTTCAGCATTTCTATCATCGATTGACGCTGATTGTGAGATTATTGCTTTTTTATCAACCCTAACTATTGTTATGGAAGCCTTATTTTCAGGCTCAGGTAATAAGTTTTCTACATAAATAAACTTATCACAGGCATTTACAAATGATTTAACCGTACTTTTTTTCCCAAACCCATAAACAAGTAATCCGCTTTCACGAATGCGAGATGCTAGTGGCGTGAAATCACTATCACTAGAGACAATACAAAAACCATCGACGTCTCCTGCATATAGTATATCCATAGCGTCAATAACTAATTTCATATCTGTAGCATCTTTTTGAGTTACATAAGCAAATTGCTGTACAGGTGTAATAGCATTCGGCAATAGTTTATCTCGCCATGATTGAAGCGCTTCTACACTCCAATCACCATAAATGCGTTTGACACTAGCAATACCATATTTTGCAATCTCTTCTAGAATAGGCTCTATACTGCGGTGTGATGAATTATCAGCATCAATTAATACAGCAAATTTTTTCATAACCCAACCTCAACACTCGTCACATTCTGAAAGCCTCTTGGCAACTGTCCACCGCGATTACCGCGAGTGCCCGTATAATTAGCCAAATCATTAGGCTTTAGCGTCACATGGCGTTTGCCAGCGGTGATGACTAGGCTGTCTTGCTGACTGAGTGGCGTGATGGCAAGTACTTCTTCACCGTCTTTTAATTTGATCAGCTTATTACCCTTACCACGTGCCTGTTCAGGCAAGTCATCAAGGGCAAATATCAATAGATAGCCTGCATTGGTTACGACAGCGAGATGGTCAGGTGTGGCTGTTACCGCTTCACTATTATCGCCATTAGCTTCTGCATTAGCATCGATCTGCGCAACAGGTAGCAAGCGGCTATCAGTTGCTAGGTTGATGATGTTTTTACCCGCTTTTTGATTGCTATCGAGATTGCCAACGGTGTTGATAAAACCATAACCTGCTGAACTTGCGAGGATGATACGTTGGTTATTATCGCCCGTTAATAGTTGCTCAAAGCTCGCGCCTGCTGGCGGTTTGAGTACGCTGGTCAGCGGATCGCCTTGACCACGGGCCGAGGCGAGGCTATGCGCGTCGATACTATAGCTGCGTCCGGTACTATCGAGCACGTAGATTCTCTCATTGGATTTAGCACGTACATGCGCTTGATAGCTATCACCTGAGCGGTAAGTCATGCCAGCAGCATCGACGTCGTGACCTTTGGCAGCGCGAATCCAGCCCGCTTTCGATAGGATGGCAGTGACAGGCTCGCTTGGTACGAGGTCAGACTCTTTTAACGCTTGCGCTTCTTCACGTTCTGCCAATTGCGATACGCGCTCGTTGCCGTGTTCCTTCATGTCGGCGCTAAGCTCGTCAATCATCAGATTGGTCAGGCTGTCTGGATTGTTCAAGTATTCTTGAATGATGGCACGTTCGGCAGCCAGTTCATCTTGCTCGCGGCGCAGCTCAATCTCTTCTAGTCTTGCCAGCTGGCGCAGACGAATATCCAAGATAGCATTGGCTTGGATTTCAGTCAGATCATAGCCTTGCATCAATGATAATTTTGGGTCGTCTTCTTCGCGAATGATACGAATGACTTCATCGATATTCAGATAAGCAATCAGCAAGCCTGCGAGGATATGTAAGCGTTTATCAATTTTGTCGAGGCGATATTTCAGACGGCGCGTGACCACTGAGCGGCGACAGACGAGCCATTCTTCAAGGATTTCTTTGAGGTTTTTGACCTGCGGCTTACCATTTAAGCCAATCATATTCATGTTGACGCGGTAATTACTCTCAAGGTCAGTACTGGCAAATAAATGACTCATGACACGCTCGACATCGACGCGCGATGAACGTAGTTCAAGTACGATACGGCAAGCGTTTTCGTGGTCTGATTCGTCATGGATATCCGTTACCCATGGCAGCTTTTTATCCATCATGAGTTTAGCGATTTGCTCTTGAATCTTATTGCCTGACACTTGATAAGGAAGCGCGTCGATGATAACGAGGTTTTTTTCTTTTGGGTCGATATGGAAAGTGGCGCGCATTTTATAACTGCCACGACCGCTTTCATACATCGCCTGCAAGTCTTTTTTACTGGTGATGATTTCAGCAGGGGTTGGCAAATCCGGTGCGGGAATCGATTGGGTCAATTGCTTGACCGATAGCTCAGGGTTTTTAAGCAAGCGAATTGCCGCCCGTACCACTTCATTAAGGTTATGGGGCGGAATATCGGTCGCCATACCGACGGCGATACCCGTTGTACCATTCAATAAAATATTGGGTAGGCGCGCGGGCAGGGTGACCGGCTCTTGCATGGTGCCATCAAAGTTATCTTGCCAATCGACCGTGCCTTGACCAAGTTCGGCAAGCAAGGTATTGGCATAAGCCGACATCTTGGCTTCGGTATAACGCATGGCAGCAAAGGATTTGGGATCATCAGGGCTACCCCAGTTACCTTGACCTGTAATCAGCGGATAGCGATAACTAAACGGCTGTGCCATCAGCACCATCGCTTCATAACAGGCGCTATCGCCATGCGGATGGTACTTACCCAGCACGTCACCGACCGTACGCGCGGATTTTTTGGCTTTGGCAGACGATTTTAGCCCAAGCTCGCTCATCGCATAAACGATACGGCGCTGCACAGGTTTTAGACCGTCAGCGATATTGGGCAATGCGCGATCCATGATGACGTACATGGCGTAGTTGAGATAGGCTTGCTCGGTGAATTCCGCCACGGAGCGGGTATCCATCGGTTCATTAGGAATAATAGGGTCAATCGTATGATCAATAACATCGGACATAAAATAAGGTTCGCTTTTGATTCTTAAAAGAGGTTTTTAATCAGTTTATATAGGCAGTCCACTATAAAATAAGCACAGAGCTACTGGTATTAATTTTGCGCAGCCTCTGTCTGCGTAGGCACAGCAAGCAAGGAAAATGAATACCAGTAGCGCGTTATAATACTTGTACTAAGTTTATTTAGGACTGACTATATCGATAAAATAGGGAAAAATAAGATAGTGCTATCGTAAAGGATATTGGCAAAATTAAAAAGGGATAAGTCAGAATAGACGACAGGACGTGACGCGCTTGATATAACAGCTTTAATATCAAATATTGAGAATGAAGTATTGAGCAAAATAGAAATTTGACGGTTTCATAATTTTAGAAATGGTGGAAAATAGTGAAAAAACTGATAAATTTTTTAATAACAAATAAAAGTTTATTATATAAATAGTCGTAATTATAACCAATTTTAGTATTTAAGTCACTGATATTAATAAAGATAGATATCGTCAAGTAAGTTTAAGAACTTAAGTTTCAATCTTTTGTATTGAGTAGTTTGTATAAAGTGTGTATGTTAATCAACAAAGGGCTATTTACCGCTATATTGTTGATCCTTCGCCATATTTTATATCGTCAGCCGCCGCCATTACATGCATTATATCAATGGCTAGCTGTACGGCGATGTTTGGTATGTTTGACCTTTTCGATTAGGGATGGATTGATACCAGCACACTATTATTAGGAGCAGTAAGATTATGGAAAATCAAGGTAACGTAATTCGTCGCGATGACAAACCGTGGGTAAAAACTTACGAAAAACTTGGCATCCAATACGATATTGATATGCCACCCGCCAATACTTCTTTGATCGATATCCTCGAGCAGAATTTCGTTACCCATGCAGGCCGTACCGCTTTTGTGTGCATGGATGTGACACTTTCTTATGAAGATTTAGACCGTTATAGCAAACAAATTGCCGCGTATCTACAGTCGCTTGGCCTACAAAAAGGCGATAAAGTTGCGGTTATGATGCCCAATATTTTGCAGCTACCGGTTGCCGTATTAGGCGTGCTACGCGCTGGCATGACCTTGGTCAATGTCAATCCACTTTATACCACCAAAGAGCTTGAGCATCAGTTAAAAGACTCTGATACCAAAGTGCTATTTATCCTAGAAAACTTTGCCAAAACCTATCAAGACATCGGTAAAGACTTGGTTGATCACGTCGTCATTACCTCGATGGGCGATTTGATGAGTCCGTTAAAAGGCTTTATCGTGAATGCAGTCGTGCGCCATGTCAAAAAACTGGTGCCTGATTATAAGGTTAACGGTAGCGTAAACTTTAAAAAAGCACTCAATAAATTGTCTGTCAAAAACTATAAACGCCCAACCAATATCGGTCTTGATGACGTGGCGGTCCTACAATATACCGGTGGAACCACAGGTGTTGCCAAAGGCGCGATGCTGACGCACGGCAACTTGGTCGCCAACCTTATTCAATGTGATACTTATCTTGGCGATGCGTTTGATAAGTTCCAAGAGCGTAACGAGCAGCCGGTTATTATGACGGCCTTGCCGCTGTATCATATTTTCTCATTTACCGTTTGTGGTATGTACGGTTTATACAGTGGTTGTATCGGTTTATTGGTACCAAATCCACGTGATGGCGCAAGCTTGATCAAGGCTTATAAAGACTATCCACCGGCGTTTTTCCCAGCGGTCAACACGCTATTTAACGCGCTTGCCAACAGCGAAGCCTTCCAAGCATTGGACCATAGCAAGCTTGAGATGTCGATGGGCGGCGGTATGGCAGTATTAAAAGACACGGCGACTAAGTGGGAAAAAATAACCGGCAATATTATCGTGCAAGGTTATGGTTTATCAGAGACATCTCCTGTCGCGTCGGCAAATCCGCAAGGTACCGGCAAGTTCTCAGGAAATATCGGTCTACCGATGCCAGCGACTGACATGGCTATCTTGGACGAAGAAGGTAATGAGTTGCCAATTGGCGAGCGCGGCGAAATCTGTGTTCGTGGTCCGCAGGTCATGAAAGGCTACTGGAAACGCGAAGATGCGACGGCTGAGGTCATGACGGCTGATGGCTATTTCCGTACCGGCGATATCGGCGTGATGGATGAAGAAGGCTACTTTAAAATTGTCGATCGCAAAAAGAATATGATTTTGGTCTCAGGCTTTAACGTTTATCCAAACGAAGTAGAAGATGTGATGTCTGGTCATCCAAAGATTTTGGAATGCGGCGTTATCGGTATCGACGATGAAAAAAGCGGCGAAGTGCCGAAGATTTTTGTTGTGCGTAGTGATAGTAGCCTGACCGAAGAGGAAGTGCTTGCTTATGCCAAAGAAAACCTCACCGGTTATAAGCGTCCTCGTTATGTTGAATTTATCGACGAGCTGCCAAAGTCTAACGTCGGTAAGATTTTACATAAAGACTTACGCGCCCTAGAAGAAAAGAAACACGCTTAAACCGTTTCATATAATAAATAACCTAATACCAAATTTAGCGGGCTTTTTATAGCGCTTTATCAATACTGAGCATTGATAAAAATATCTTGATATTTGATAGGCGAATGGTGAAAGATGATAAGGTCTTATGCAAATGACCTTATCATTTTTTTTGTTTTTCTATAAGGGGTTGCTAGTATTCATAGAGAACTGGGCGCAAAACTGCTATAGTTCTTGCCCATAGATACTCTATTTAACAGGTGTATTTGACGATAAATGTAGAATATTATCGTCATAAATACCCTTAGACAGGCTCTATATGTCTCGAGATTTTTAACTTAAAAGTTTGTGAATGACAAATTCTCTTGAATAAGCAGTTTCTTATGTCATAAGACTTCTTATTCACAAGTTTTTGCTTTTATAACTCAGTGATTGTAAACCACGGTGATTCTATTTAATAAATTTTGATAGCAACTTACTAACAGTAATATTTAGGGAAGATTATGACGGACAGTACCAATAAAGAAGCCAAAAACCATAACGCTGCGGCAGATAGTCAATCAATGGTTGAAAATACCTTTCCTACCATGCCGACGATAGATAGCGACAGTCCGTGGTTAGGCGCGTATGAGCGCTATGGCATCAATGCAACCATCGATATGCCAGAAGACAATACGTCTTTACTGGAAGTGTTCGAACGTAATTTTAGCCGTTATGGGCAAAAACCTGCTTATATTTGCATGGGTTCATCAATCACCTTTAAGCAATTAGATTTATACAGCCGCCAAATCGCCAGTTATTTGCAGTCATTAGGATTGGTCAAAGGTGACAAAGTTGCCGTTATGATGCCCAACATCTTGCAGTATCCTATTGTGATGCTCGGTATCATCCGCGCTGGCATGATTTTGGTCAACGTTAACCCGCTATATACCAGTCGCGAGTTGTCGCATCAGCTAAACGATAGCGGTGCCAAAGCGTTATTTATCGTTGAGAATTTTGCCAAAACTTACCAAGAAGCCGAAGACAAAGGTCAAGTGCAGCACGTTATCGTCTGTAAATTGGGCGATATGCTTGGTTTGGTCAAAGGCACCGTCGTCAATCTTGTTGCGCGCCACGTGAAAAAAATGATTCCGGCTTACCGCTTGCCCGGTAGCACGAGCTTCAAACACGCGTTAAATGCTGTCTCTGCGAGTAAATATAAGCGTCCTGATTTAAACTTAAGCGATGTCGCTTTATTACAATATACCGGCGGTACCACCGGTGTTGCCAAAGGCGCGATGCTGTCGCACGGCAACTTAGTCGCCAACATGCTCCAAATCAGTGTCTTAATGAATAGCGCCTTCGACGACGATGTCGATGCCGATGACGTGATTTTGACCGCGCTGCCGCTATACCATGTGTTCTCGTTTATGGTTTGCGGTATGTACGGCATGTATCAAGGTTATGCTGGCTTGCTGATTCCAAATCCGCGTGATTTGGATGGCTTGATTAAAGAGATGGCGAAATATAAACCGGCATTTATCCCGGCGGTAAATACTTTGTTTAACGGTTTGGTCCATAAAGAAGGTTTTGCTGATTTAGATTTCTCTAATCTAAAAGCCTCGATTGGCGGTGGCATGTCGGTCTTGCCAAGCGTAGCAAAAGAGTGGCATAAAATCACTGGTCTGCCCATCGTTGAAGGTTACGGTTTGTCGGAAACCTCACCAGTAGTGGCCTTTAACCCGATGACCATCTCTGAATTTACCGGTAAAATTGGTATTCCTGCTTCTAGCACTGATATTATTTTAATCGATGATGATGAAAATGAAGTTGCACTCGGCGACCGCGGCGAAATCTGTGTCAAAGGGCCACAGGTGATGATTGGTTATCAAAACCGCCCACAAGAAACGGCTGAAACCTTTACTGCCAAAGGTTTCTTGAAAACGGGCGATATCGGTATCATGGACGAAAAAGGCTTTATCAAAATCGTTGATCGCAAAAAAGATATGATTTTGGTGTCAGGCTTTAACGTCTATCCAAATGAAATCGAAGAAGCCATGAGCGAGCATCCGAATGTGGTAGAATGCGGCGCTATCGGCATTCCTAATGACGAGCGCGGCGAAGATCCTAAGCTGTTTGTGGTCAAAAAAGGCGAGGTAACCGAGCAAGAGCTGATTGATTTTGGCAAAAAGCAATTAACTGGTTACAAGCGTCCGCGTCATATTCAGTTCGTAGATGAATTACCAAAATCAAACGTCGGTAAAATCCTGCGTAAAGAATTGCGTAAGATGGAAGGGTTAGAATAAGGTTGGCAGCAGACCTTTAACACTAAACTCTTGGCATCAAACTTTTAGCACTAAATCTTGCGAAAGTAGCGGCGTAATAGCTTGGTGATTCTTGCTATTGCGCCGCTGCCACGTTAGGATAACGTCATCTTTTCGCTTGCCAGCATAGCTGTTGACGGAGCGACGACCCTATTGTTTTATAACGCTTTATCACTTTGATTTTATAACATCGTACTAGGAAATTTTATGCGTATTGATAACCGTGAGCTTAACCAACTTCGCTCAATCAGCTTTGAGCGCCATTATACGAAGCATGCTGAAGGTTCAGTATTGGTCAGCTTTGGCGATACCAAAGTACTATGTACCGCGAGCGTGGAGGCGGGCGTACCGCGCTGGCTCAAAGGTAAAGGCAAAGGTTGGGTTACTGCCGAATACGGCATGCTACCACGTGCGACCAATACCCGAAACCAGCGCGAAGCAGCACGCGGCAAACAGTCAGGGCGTACGCAAGAAATTCAGCGTTTGATCGGTCGCAGCTTACGAGCAATGATTGATTTGGGTAAGCTTGGCGAAAACACCATCTATCTTGATTGTGATGTCTTGCAAGCGGATGGCGGCACGCGTACCGCCAGTGTGACGGGCGCGGCGATTGCCCTTATTGATGCATTAGAGAGCCTACAAAAAGCCAAAAAACTAAAAGCTGATCCGTTAATTGGTTTGGTCGCTGCGGTATCGGTTGGTATGAAAGACGGTGAAGCCTATCTGGACTTAAACTACGAAGAAGACGCCAGCTGTGATACCGATTTAAACGTGGTGATGACCCAAAAAGGTGAGTTTATCGAACTACAGGGTACGGCAGAAGAAAAACCTTTTACCCGCGCTCAAGCAGACGCTATGCTAATCCTTGCTGAAAAAGGCATCGCTGAGCTGATCGATATGCAAAAAACAGCATTAGGTTGGTAAATCTCTAAGCGTATTTTTAAGGTTTATTATTTCAATTTTTAACCATCCACTGCTCTTAAACAGGTAATCATGCATGCTAAAGCTGACCGATGACGGCGCCAAAATCACCTTGCAAGGTCAGTCGCCCGCAGCCGATAATGGGCTGTTTTGGTTTGGCACCGCATTGTTGGTTGGAGCGGTGGCGGTTGCTTTGGCAATGAGCTTGCTACCTGAGCGCTTAGCAATTGGGGCTTTGGCACTATTGATTATTGGTAGTTTTATTTTTAATCGTCAGCGCCAGCAGCGTAAAAAAACCATGAGCGGCGTTATTAGTAGCGGCGTCTTGTGGGTGCGCGATGGCGAGTTGGTACATGACCATCAAGGTAAACGCGCGCATATTCATCTGACCGCTGGCGACAAAATTACCTTAATTGGCGAGCAGCTACAAATTGTTGACTGTGATGACATTCTTAAATATCTAATCAGTGGCTTTGATAATATCCAAGAAGCAACCGCTGCCAAAGCCATCTTACAAGGTCAGGCTTTGAGCAAACGCCATGCCAATATCAAAATGAGCGATGAGTAAATTATTGATTAGCTTGCATCCTTTGGTCTGTTTTTCTATAAATAGTCTACAATCTGATAATAGCTAATTATCCTTCCTAAATCTCCGTTCATATTTCTAAAGCCGATATTTTTATAAAAACCAAGCCTCGTTTTACCACTTATCCTTAAAATTATACCTTTTATCGCTAACCTCAAAGCAATAGTACTTGCAGATTCCTGTACAAATGGTTTATAAGTAGGATTGAAAAATTTATCTTATTTACCGTTAATACGCTTATTGATGCCAGCTTATAAAGATCAAACTTTGTGAATGGTCAAAGCTCAAGCTAAGTCATCAATAATATGTCGCCAAGGAGTTGGTCATGTCGCGTTTGTCCTTTTGGTCAATCACAACGTCGAGCAGTGCATTATTATTTACCTTTGCTACAATTTTTCCGGTCAGCCAAGCAAATGCCGATAGCATGAGCGCCCTGATTGCACAAAAATCCGCCCAACCTAATTATAGCGCCCGATATACCCCAACGTACTCAGCGGTTCCTCCTGCTAAAATCACGACGCGCTCTACCATTCAACGCGCTGGCAATACGGCTAGCTATCGCTCGAATGCGAGCAGCGCGCAACCAAGTTATACGACTAATAGCGCGTCTAATAACAGCTACTCGAATAATTCGTATTCTAATCAAAATGCTTATATCGGTAACGCGCAAAGCAGTTATCGCTATCCGGCAGTCCAAGGCCAAGCGCCAACCGTTCTGCCGGCATTTTTATCGGGCAGTTATGATAATGTCGATAGCGAATATTTGCCGCTACTCAGTAATGCTGAAACCCAAAGTAGTCGGGCAGCGCGGGAAGTCATCAGCACCGCGCGCAAGATGGCGCTCAATGAGCGGACGATTATTAAAGGTGGCTGCTGGGATTATCTCAATGCGGTATTTAATCGAGCAGGGGTGAGCCGTAATACCATCCATAAAGGCACCTACGGACAAGGCCCTTATGCCAATAGCAGTGAGATAGAAGTCGGTGATTGGCTCTACTATATCAATCACGGCTACAATGGCGTCGAGCACAGCGGGCTGTTTGTTGGCTGGGTCGATGAGAATGCCAAGCAAGCATTGATACTTAGCTATGCTGGTGAAAACCGCCGTGAACCTGCGCGCTATCGTGTTTACGACTTAAGCAATGTTTATCAAATCATGCGGCCAAATGTTTAATATAGTAAGTGAAAAGTAATATCGATACATCACGCACTGCTGATATCAATTTTTTGTAGCCTCTGTCTGCGCAGGCACAGCAAGCAAAAAAATTGATATCAGCAATACCCTCGCGTTTTAGGATATTTTGACTATAGCGTTGATTTGAGCCAACAAGACTTAAAAAAAGCGTCCGTCACTTTAATAAGTAACGGACGCTTTTTTGTGAGTTTCAGACTCAAGATAAAAATACTTTTAAGGTAAGTCAGCTTTACTTTCCATTATTTTAAAAAGGTTTTACCACCACTAAAATGACGATAAAAATTAACGCAAATACGGGAATTTCATTAAACCAGCGCCAAAATTTATGTGATTTATAATGCGGATTATCAATCAGCTTTTTACGATAAAATCCGCAAGCGCCATGATAGCCTGATAGCAGTAATACCAATAATAATTTAACGTGTAGCCAGCCCTGAGTTTTATAAACATCCCAGCCCATTCCCAACATCCATAAACCAAACAACCAAGTGGCTATCATCGATGGCGTCATGATACCGCGATAGAGCTTGCGCTCCATAATGGCAAAGCGCTCGTGGCTGATGCTATCGTCACTCATCGCATGATACACGAATAGGCGTGGCAGATAAAATATCGCCGCAAACCAGCACACCATAGAGATAATGTGAGCCGCTTTAATCCAATTAAAATAGTCTGCCATCATTTTCTCTCTTACGTTTTAGTATTTTGTGCGCAATTTCTTAATTAATAATGTCGGCAAGCTTAGCGTAGATGACGCGATAATGGTAGCGGCACGTATGGCATTTACTCTGCTAAGACAACTTGCGACTGATGACCACTCATGGCGTCAAGCACCGCTACTTGCTTTGGCGCTCGTGGCGCGGCAAATTGCTTAGTCAAACCAAGCTCGCGCATCAGTCTATCATCACCTGACTGGCTAGCATTGCCAGTGGTCAAAAGCTTATCACCATAAAAGAATGAATTTGCCCCTGCCATGAATGCCAATGCTTGTTCAGCGTCAGACAAGCTTTCGCGTCCAGCAGATAAGCGTACGTAGCTGGTTGGACAGCAGATACGCGTTACGGCAATCGTCCGTATCCATTCAAGAACAGATAGCTGACCTTCTGCTAAGACTTTATCACCGATGGGCGTCCCTTGAATAGGCACTAATAAATTGACTGGAATAGATTCAGGCGCTTTGGGCATTTTCAGTAGCTCATGGACCCAATCGATACGATCATCACGGCTTTCACCCATGCCAACGATGTTGCCGCTACAAACGTTAATACCTGAATTTCGTACGTTTGCAATGGTATCTAAGCGCTCATCATAGCTGCGCGTACTGACCACCTGCTCGTAGTAACTTCTGGAGGTATCGAGATTATGATTGTAATAATCAAGACCTGCATCCGCCAATTGCGCCGCTTGATTCGTATCTAGCATGCCAAGGGTCATACAGGTTTCAAGTCCCAATGCTTTGACTTCTTTGACCAGTTCGACCACATAAGGCATGTCTTTGGCGCTTGGATGCTTCCATGCAGCACCCATACAAAAGCGCGATGAACCTGTGGCTTTGGCGCGTTTGGCAGCGGCAATGACTTTATCGACCTCGATACGTTTTTCCGCTTGTAACTTAGTGGTATCGCGGTGGTGACCAGACTGCGAGCAGTAACCGCAATCTTCAGGGCAGTTACCGGTCTTGATAGACAGTAAGGTGCTGATTTGTACTTCATTGGCGCTAAAGTGTTGGCGGTGTATGGTCTGTGCTTGCAATAACAAATCCATCAACGGCAAGTCAAACAACTGAGCGATTTGTTCACGGTTGTATTTTGTCTCGCGATTTTTAGTCGCGTCTGTTGCCAATGTCGCTAAAAAATCATGGGACGCATTGTTATTATTAAGTATTGAATCAGTATTATTATGACTATGGTTATTGGCATTTGGTTCTGAGATATTAAGCAATCCTGCCATGAGATAAATCCTTTTATAACGATATTAAGAGGTATTAGATAAATTAATAGCGATTAGTTAAATTAAGAAAAATTGAGTAACCTTGGGTTTATGCCTTTGTTAAAGTGTAGACAAAATAATTTAGGCAATAAAAAAAGGTTGCCGTATAGTATACCGCAACCTTTTTAGAAAATCAGAATAGTGCTAAGTAGTGAAACGTATCTAGGTTATTTTTACACTAGACTGTTTTTACACTAAATTGTTTTTACGCTAGATTATATGGACGTTAGCCAGCTACTATCTGCTTATTTTCATTCGTGACATTATTTATTCGATTGAGTTATTATTTACCCAATTTATGCTTAGCAACGCCGATCCAATGATTGGCAAACTGCTGCGCTTTATAGGCGTAAGGCTTGGCTTGTTGAATATAAGGTTTGTACTGTTCTGGCACCGCTGGCACGATATGTTTGGCAAGCTTATTGAACCACATCATGAGGCTATAGTCGCCCTCGATGCTCAAATTGCCTTCTTGCACGGCAGTCATAAAAGCAGGCAGGCTGCCTTTGGTCAATAGCTTAACGCCAGTCATCGAGTCTTTAAAATTAATCGTCAAATCAGCGTCTTTGGCATGACCGCTATGTTGACTAAATTGACCATTATCAAAGCTATAGTAACGCGCAATATCAGCGTCAGTGCTGGCAAGCTCGATAGTGACTTTGCGATCAGCAAACAGCGCTTTAACGTCTTCATCTTCGCTATCAGCGAGCATCGATAAACGATAACCAATCACCGCTAATAACACATCTAATGGGTCAGACTTAATATCTAATACAGGAACAGTAAACATAATCGAACTCCTAAACAACCTAAAGAATGAGAAATGAAACGCAAAATAATGCGTACTTTATAACAATTTTTATGACAAATATATAATTAGATTATAAACGATTGAACAGATAATAAGTTTCCATTCTTTAGGGTTTACGTAGAGTGCCTTAAGTATCTTGTAACATTCGATGACAGCCGTATGATAGGGACAAGTTTAGTAAATGACTGAATTAGTGAAAGCGCGGTTGATAGTCATCATCATAAACGGGCGTGTGTTCAATATAGCGGGCGGCTTGTCGCTCGCGCTGCTGATGTACAGTGCGGCTGACGTCTTCGTAACGCAATGCTCGATAGAGTACCCAACCTATCAAAGGCAACCAGCTAATACCCATCGCGACCACATAATTGTGCCATTCTGATAGTACCGACCAATAACTTAACAAGCTATGAATGGCTTCAACCGCCAACCAATACGCCATGCCGCCAAACAGATACCACAGTAACCAACGCTGCGACGATAAAGCCAGCGCAAGCACCACACCCATTAGCAGTCCAGTACCCAATATGGCACCTACGCCCCATGTCTCACTGGCAAAAGTAGAAAATATGGTTAATAACATTGTTCATCTCGCTCTTTATCAGGTGAATTCCAACAGGGTCATTATGGAAGTTTGCGAGCTAAAGCTAAAGAGGCTAGCGACGACTTTGCGACAACAGCTGACGTTTGATTTTTTTAAACAGTTTTAAGAAACTTACGCGCAAATATCGCCGTCAATAGCAACAAAAAAGCGCCTTAATCGTAGGCGCTTTTTTGGACTTAATTTACTTTTAACGTAGATTTGGCTTTAAGGACGAACGCCGCGGCGCCCCCACCACGATAAGGCGGTGACCAAAACAGCGCCTAACAACATCAAGCCCAAAGTGGTTAGCCAATGCGCGCCCGTAGGATATTGCCATGGCATGACGTTATTGATAGCAGCGCTATTTAATGTACCGAGCGCATCGGTTTTCCATGGCCAAACTTTCACCAGCGAGCCTGCGATAAAGCCTGTCAACAAGGCAAGCGTTGCTTGATAATAGCGTGATAGCAACCATTTGAGCATACGGGTAAATAATAATAACCCCGTTGCCATGCCAGCTATGACGGTAAAAATAATACTAAAGTTTAGCGTATGCACCGCTTCGAGTACGGTGTCATAAGCGCCCATCAACAATAATATAAAGGAGCCTGAGATACCGGGTAATATCATCGCACAAATGGCAATTGCACCTGCAACAAACAAATAAGGCAAACTTGGCGCGGTGGTCAATAAGGGCAAGCTACTGATGACAACCGCGCTACCAGCGCCTAGCAAGAACAATACCACCCGTCCTATATTCCAACGCGTAATCTCAGTCAATAAGATAAAGACTGTTGCCACCACCAAACCAAAAAAGAACGACCAAATCAGTAAAGGCTGATGGTCGAGTAAATGCTTAATAAATCCAGCTAACGTAGCAAAACTGGTGGCGATACCAAGTAACAAGCACACCAAAAAAGTGGCATCGACTTGCTTCCATACGGCGACCAAGCCTTTAAGCCCGCCTTGTTGACGAAATATTTGCCAAAGATGAGGACCGACGCTACTCAAAGCATTAATCAAGCGCTCGTAAATCCCTGCAATTAGGGCAATCGTGCCGCCAGAAACACCGGGTACAATGTCTGCTGCACCCATCGCAATGCCTTTGGCATAGACGCCAAATAGCTGCTTTGGACTGTCATTATAAATAGGGGTGCTTTCTTGGGATAAAGACGCATTATCTATAGGAGTGGAAGATGACGGCGCATCTGGCCGCGGTGATTGTGATGCCGTCATGGACAGTCCTTTTTTATTTAATAAGATAAAAGTAAGATGAATAGGGTAAAAGAGATGTAGATATAAAAAAGCTTCAACCATAAAAGCTAGGCTAAAGACAAATCCTTAACCTAGCTAATTTTTTAGAATGGTTAAGCGTTATTTAGTACGGGCAAAGGCTGGATAGCCAAGCGCATAAAGCACGCCTTCAAGCCCTGTAACATTGACCGCAGCGTCCGCACGCGCTTGAACGATGGGTTTGGCATTAAACGCCACGCCCAAATCCGCTAGCGCCATCATCGGTAAATCATTGGCACCATCGCCGACGCAAACCACTTGTGACATATCAATACCCAAGCGCTCAGCAGTATGTTCA
Organism: Psychrobacter sp. M9-54-1; assembly: GCF_016613355.1. NCBI lineage: Bacteria > Pseudomonadati > Pseudomonadota > Gammaproteobacteria > Moraxellales > Moraxellaceae > Psychrobacter > Psychrobacter sp. M9-54-1. Next base: position 53,235 of record NZ_JADGFW010000046.1, read on the forward strand.
GCAATCGCCGCTTTTTTGGCGCCATTAATAATTGGCAGTTGCACATGACCGGTCACTTCGCCGTCTTCGATATCTAGCGCATTGGCGTGCACTTCATCGATACCCAATTGCTCAGCGATATAACGGGCAAAGTAGGTAAAGCCGCCTGAGACCAAGACCGTATGATAACCCAGAGCTTTAAGGGCGCTAATAGTGGTCAGCGCGCCTGTTGATAAGGTTAAACGGCTACAAATATCATCGAGCACATCGGTCGATATGCCTTTTAATAACGCCACGCGCTGTGCAAAGGATTCATCAAAATCCATCTCACCGCGCATCGCCGCTTCGGTAATGGCTGCAACTTGCTCGCCGATACCCGCAGTTTTTGCCAGCTCAACGATGACTTCTTGTTCAATCAACGTCGAATCCATATCAAAACAGGCCAGCTTATGGGTACGTAGCATATGACCGACCGACAAGATATGACAGTCGACCACATCTAAATGCTCGCTACCTATGGCAGTTTGCGAGTTTTTATAGTCTTCAATTAATTCGTGGCGCAGACGGGTGGTCAATTGGTCATCGATAATGTGCGCCGCTGCTGTCTTTTTAGCAGGGTGCATGAGAGTATCGGTGACGGGCACCAGCAGATAGCGGAACACTTGCACATCAATAAACGAGCGCTTGGCAAATGGCTGCGTGGTATCTATATCAGCAATCTCAATATCGACAAAATTGGCGTCGGCGTCTTCTGCGACAGTGACCAAGTGCCAGTTTGGCTGCTCATCGACCCAAGACTGCACATATTGATGAATATCGAGCGAAGATACATGCGTCGGCAATACCACAATCAAGGCAAACACGGGCAAGGATTGTAGCGCATCAAAATCATGTAGATTTGTGCCTTCAGGCAATAATGAGGCTACAGAATCGACCGCTTGTTGCCAAGCTTTGCTGTCTTTTGGTAACGAGTAAGATGTATTTTTTTGCATCGCTCAATTGTCCCTTGTATGCTGATATAAGATTGGGAATAATAGCAGCTTTACTGGGCAGCGCCTATAGGTGAGGTACAAAGTCTCACAGTCTGATAAAAACGCTTAGCATACCCAATTAACAGGCCTAAAAAGCGCCGCCGCATAGAAGAAAATTCTTACAATAAATTTATGCGATTCGCTAACGCCATAACCCTTACTATGATGATATAGTAGAGAAAATAAGCGCTCGATTTGTCGGTAAAGGTATGAACCAAACATAATTGCACAACAAAACTGCTGTACGATGGCAAGGTCTTATCAATAGTATTGGTTTCAGTGTCATCTGTTTAGGTGCTATTTGTTTAGGTGCGATGCGTTTAAATACTGTAATACTATTGATTGAGTGGCGGCGCTAGTGAATTAAGCAAAAAACAAATAGACAAATTAAGAGCGGCATACACTTCTAGAAAATGAGCCTTAGACTCGTTTTTTTTACTTCCATTTATCCAAAAAAGTTTACCATATCATGACGTATTTAGCGCCGCGGCAAGGGTTGTTTGCCATTATTCTTCTGGTTAGTTTTTGTTTGCAGACCCTATTATTGGTCATCAGTACCGATCAGCAGCTGAGCAATAGCCGTGCCCAAAAGGGCGAGCAAATGGTCGCTCAGCTTATTGATGAAGCGCGCTTATCTTTAGAAAATAAAGACCGCGTCAGCCTTAGCGTCATAGCCAATCGTTATACCAGCGAGCAGGATGTCACGCGCATTTTGATTAAAGACAATAATGGCGATGTCTTGGTGCCAGTCGGTAATGCACCGATGCAGCAAGGCGATACCATTAGCCAAATCGCCACCAAAGGCGATGCAGTCATCGGTAGCGTGGCCTTGACCCTCAAAGACATTAGCAAGGGTGAGATTATTGCCATGCAGTGGCCGTTTGTGATTGGTTCGATGCTGCTGCATTTATTGCTATGGCTGATTTATGGTTATATTGCGCGCCCAACCAAAGAGCAAATCAATGCCCTAAGCCGCGCTATTCAAGATTTACATCGCGAGCAGTACAGGCAGATCGATCAGCGCGAATTTGCGCGCGGTTATGAGCGCAACCTTGAGCGTGGCGATGAAAAAGAAGATGTGTCAACAGAATCCGCTAGTGCCGCCAATGCCGCGGCTACCAGCCGCAATCCAAATGTTGATAAATCAGACCTACCGCGTAAGCTGGATATTCATAGTGCGGTCAATCAATACGTTAGAGGGCAGCAAGGTCAAAATCCTGAGCTTGATGCGACGCATGACACCACTGCACATGCTATGAGTAACGATGGCGCGGACAATCTACAGGACCAACTGACTGCTGGCAATGCTAACAATCATGACAGCCATAAGTCTAATGGCTCTAATGGTATGGCTCGGCTGTCTGCCAACCGTCCATTTGATAGTGTCAGCGTCCAGATAGTCTTTCATGATGAGTTCAATATGCTCGAGCGCTTAGCGCCGTCGCAGCGCCTGCCTTATTTGGCATTATGTACGCAGTTATTAAATCAAGCGGTGACCGAATTACTGAAGCAGCCATTATTGCTTGGGGTCAGCGCGATTAATGAGCCACACTTTGATGAAAGCGGCGCTTATGTGATGCTAAAGGCAGATAATAGCCATGCCAAAGTAGCATTGGCAGGGGTGATGCTCGCTAAGCTGTATCTCATGCTCAATAAAATTATCCACGATAAGCATATCGAGCTGTCAAGATTTGCCTTACCAGCGAAAGCGGGTGTCAGTGACAATGCGCAAGTTGAGGCGATGAGTCATCTATTAGAGAGCGTTGGTAAAAAAGAGCAGATGCTTATTTTGCTACCAAATGCGGGTATTAAACAAATCAATCATCATGTGCAGCTCCAAAGCGTCATGCGCCCAACGACGGTTTATGAGAGAGAATGTGCGATATTCGATGGCGGTAATGATGCCATGATTCAGCGGCTGGCTGATGTACGTAATGCAGTATTGATGATTGAAGAGACAGAAGCGCAGGGGTGAATTTGCCACTTTAGACGTCAGTGAATCTCTACAATTGCCTGTAAGATAAATGCCTGTGTGCTTATTAGCTTTGAGCATAACGTTGTCATACTGATAAAAAGGATTGACAACGCTTGGGAGAGACTTTATAAGGCATATATATATTTACGTATTTTCAATACCTTTGCCGAAAAACGATAGGAGCTTGTCATGAGTGACGCTGATATTGATGACGATTTTGATGACGATTTTGTCGATGATGACGACGCCAAGATGGTGGAAGAGGCCGAAACCAGTGTGCGCACGCGCTTAAGCAGCCTTGAAAAACGCCGTTTGATTGATAACTTACTAGAAGAAAAACGTCTAGAAAAAGAGCTCAAAGACGATCTTGATGACATCGATAATTTTGATGAAGATGGCGATGACTGGGATGATGACGATATTTAACCCGTTATTTCTGTTTTAAGTTTGCCGCCTGATAATCAGGAAAAGTAGAGATAATGGCTTGTGTTAGCCGAAAGTTGTTAACTGGTGACACAGATAAGCAATCATCATGTTAAGTATATTGTGCTAAGCTGATTGTCAGATATTTTTAATAATATTAAATTGTTAAAAATGATGCTGCAATCAGCTCTTTTTATGTTGCCATACTCATGTATGGCGTACGCCGTAATCTAGCCGCCAAGGACTCCCTGCTATGAATAACCCACTCAGTTTCGATGAATTATTAGACTATTTGGACAATGATGAGAGCCAGTTCGTGCTGGATAGTGTTGCCACCCATGGTTTTTTGACCGCGACAGTTATTGGTCGTCCGTTGCCAAATTGGCTCGATGCGCTGTTTGAAGGTCACGTCAGTGACATTCCTGCAAATGTGATTGACGGTATTCAGCGCTGGCGCGACTCAATCATGGCTGAGCTAAAAAACGAGACGCCGATCGAGTTACCCTTTGGTGAAGATGCGGGTGATGAAGAAGTGGCGGTCGATTTCTCAGAAGAATCTGATATTGTTGCTTGGTCGATTGGTTTTGTCGATGCGATGTATGGCGATGAAGCCAGTGACTGGTTTGAAGATGAAGAAACCGCAGAAGATGTGGCGGTCTTAACCTTACCGATGATTGTGCTAAGCGGTATCGATGATGAAGATCCTGAGCTTGCCGAAATGCGCGCTGATGAAGATAAAATGGCACAAATGGCCAATAGCATCGAAGGCAATTTGACCGAGCTGTTTTTATTGTTTCATACCAATGACTAGCAGGGTTTGTTTCAACAATATTGATTGTTTATTATGCACTGACACCATCAATCTTCATTAAATTCATATAAGTCACCAATAAGGCTGTAGCATGACTGTGCAACTTTCCAACCTTGAGCACTTACCCAACTACCAGATTACCGAGCGCTTAGATGTCGTCTACGGTAGTACTGTGCGCTCAAAGCACGTGGGCAAAGATTTGTTCGCTGGGCTAAAAAATATCGTTGGTGGTGAGCTGACGGCCTATACCGAGCTATTAGAAGAATCACGCCAAGAAGCGATCGATCGTATGGTCATCAAAGCAGAGGCTTTGGGTGCTGATGCTGTGGTAGGTCTGCGGTTTTCGACTTCGAGCATTGCCCAAGGCGCTTCTGAGCTGTTTGTTTATGGCACAGCGGTTAAAGCCGTGCCCATGCCGCAGCAGTCCATCTCTTCGCCGTCATCTCATCAACCGCCGAGCAATCCTTCTGGTCCTACAGGTTTGCAAAATCATGACCAAGCGGTGCCGCAAAAACCAACCGCCGCTGCTGATGATTTGCCACGTTTCAATCCTTTTGGTTAATTAACCAGCAAAAAAAGCAGCAATGCTTTTTGACGCTCGAGACGGTCCATGAATAATTCTCTCACCCAAATGCTCATCAACTATGCGCCGCTTCTGGTGTTGTTTGTGGTCGGCTGGTTTTTTGGCTCACGGCATGAGCGTCAGCACTTGGTACAGTTAAAAATCGCTGAAAAAGAGCTTGGTCATATTGTCGTCTCGACCGAGCGCTTTTATGTACCCAAACTTGCAGCTCATACTGAGGGAGAATTGGTACTTGGCAGCGTGGTGATTGCGCAAGATTATTTTAAAATGGTCATTGCTCGCGTTTTAAGTATCTTTGGTAAAAATCTTACCACTTATGAGACCTTACTTGATCGCGCGCGCCGTGAAGCTGCCGTACGTATGCGTAGCCAAGCGCAGGCGAAAGGCTATAGTCATATTTATGGCCTGCGTTTTGAAGTCAGTAATGTCAATCAGTTGGGCAGCATGGTCGAAGCCATTGCCTATGGTACCGCCGTCCATAGTTGTGAAAATTCTAATAAAGCCTCTATGTATTAGATATCATTTAACCGTAACTCCTTAGAATCTTCTGGCAAACCCTTTCTATTTCTACTCTATTCCCACATTTTACATTTGACTGATGAGTCGTTGAATAAAGCAAATATGTATGACATTTGCGCTATATACTCGCTATATGTTTTGCTGACTTTTATGCTATAAGCACCCTCATAAAAGCTATAGTGAGTGAAAAGTAATATCGATATATCAGCAATACCTTAGCGTTTTTAGGATATTTTGACTATATAACAGCAATTCAGCATAACAATGAGTGATGGTCGTTGATGTTAAGCGTCAGCTGCTATTCACCAGCCTTAGCAAGGAATGCTAAGCCGTTATTACTCAATCATTAGCAGTTGATCTAGGAATAGGTCACATTTACAGGGATGTCATTATGGAAAGTTTGGCGCTAGTCACTTTAGTAAACTCAGTTATTATTCCTATTTGCTTGTTTTTAATCATGATGGGCATGGGCTTGACCCTCGTCACCAATGATTTTAAACGGGTGCTAAAATACCCCAAGGCTGTGGGTATAGGCTTGACCAATCAGCTGATACTACTGCCAATCATCGGCTTTGCCTTAGCCAATATCATGCCATTACGCCCAGAGTATGCCGTTGGCGTTATGCTGCTTGTGCTGTGTCCGGGCGGCACTACCTCAAACTTATTTACTTATTTGGCCAAAGGTGATGTCGCGCTGTCGGTAACGATGACCGCGATTGCCAGCGTTATCACGGTATTTACCATTCCAATTGTACTGAGCTTTTCGTTGATTTATTTTATGGGCAGCGGTAGCGCGTTTGAATTGCCCGTATTAAAAACGGTGCTTACTTTGGTGCTGCTAACGATTGTGCCTATTAGTATCGGCATGCTGATTAAGCGTTACGCGCCAAGAGTTGCCGATCGCTCACAAGTCTATGTGTCGCGTTTTGGCGTGCTATTTTTAACGTTTTTAGTGTTGTTTTTGGGCTATGTGCAACGCGATATCATCGTCGATGCCTTTATCGCGACCGGTCCTGTGTCGATAATATTGAACCTTTTAACCATGGCGCTTGGTTATTATAGTAGCAAATGGTTCGGTCTAAATTTGGCGCAAAGAACGTCAATCACGCTAGAAGTCGGGCTCCAAAACAGTACATTGTCGATATTTATGGCGTTGACGTTATTATCGAACTACGATATGTCGATGATGCCAGCCATCTATACCTTGGTAATGTTCTTGACGGCAGGGATTTTGGTACGCATATTTAGCGCACGGCACAATAAACTGAGAAAGTCTGAAATAGAAAGCAGTGTGTTAGCCGCGCGCATGCTTTAGCGCTAATGATTTAGACAGACGCTAAGCATCTATAGCCAATTCAATATAAAAGTGGTTCATTTAAAATAGCGCTCTGCTGGAATAAATCTTCCTCGCTTGCTGTGTGCTTCGCACGCCAAAGGCTTCGAAAAATTTATTCCAGCAGTCCTATGACATTTCTCAATGGAATTTACTATATATCACTCGTTCATAAAATCCCATAACAGGTTTAAAAGCTTAAAATCTGTTATGGAAAATTAGCTTAAGGATTTTACTGCTAATTATTGTTAATAAGGTCGGCGGGTATTTATACGGTTGTTTATATTGTTGACTTCGTTTGGTTTGTCTTTGGCAGTTTCTTCTTTGACTTTAGCAATATCAAACAAGAAGGTACGGTTTTTTAGTACCGCGACAAATACCACCCCGCCAACGGTATTGCCAACCAATATCACCGCCAAAAATAGCAAATAGCGCGCTAAGCTGACGGTATTGCCATAAAGCAAAGCAGAAAATATCTCGATATTACCGACGATACTGTGATGCAAACCTAAAAAGCCAATACTGCCAGTAATTAAGGTCACTAAAACAATGCGACTAAGGGTATCGCGCGCCGAGGTCACAAGCCAGGCGGTAACGCCCATCATCCAGCCTGCCAAGATGGCGCTACCAAATATTACCCACCATCTAAACCCTAAGATATGCTCGGCATAGGCATCAATGTCGCTGACGCTAAACAGCTGCATATTTAAACCTAGGCCTATCATCAAAGCGGCAAATAAACAGCCACCAACGACGTTACCAGCGATGACAATGCCCCAAAGGCGTAGCAACTTATGTAAGGGCTCGATTTTGTTGAGAACAGGTAAGCTTAAAAGCGAGGTTTGTTCGGTAAATAAAAGCGATTGACCGATGACGACAATAATGAAACCAATCGGATAAAGTAGAGAGGCAAGGACGATGGCGTAATGGCTTGGGAGCACGTCACTCAAAAGCGCAAAAGCCGATAAAATCATAAAGAAGCTGATGCCAATCTCAAGCCCTGCGGTAAAAGCACTGGTAAATAACGAGCCAAGCGAGCGCTCAAAGGTTTCTCTGGCATCCATCACCTGCTCAACCAAGATACTGGCATAGCTTTTTGCTTGGCTAAAATTGTCATCGTTGGCGACTTTTTTGATGGTCTCTTTGTCTTCTTCGCTAATATCCTCAGAAAAGTCTTCGTCTTCTAAGTTTTCTGTGGTATCGGAGTCGCTCTGCGCCTCAGTATCGCCTTCTACTTTGTCTTTAGCACTGTTTCCTTTAGCACTACCTCTTTGAGCATTGCCTTTATAATAATTGTCATCATCTATAGAGCGTTCATCCTCTCTATTTTCAGTATTAGAGCGGCTGCTATTGCTACTATTATTGTTATCGTTGTGCTCGCTATCTTTAGACACGGTCGGCTCGCTGTTTATCTGATAATAATTTAGGTTTCTCTTTATTCTAGCGTATGCGCAGCGTTTATTATGTTGAGTGTTCAGCCGATTACTGTTGTAAATTGGCCCCTGCCGCTATTGAAGACTGATAAATGTCCTTAGCATCTAACAAAATCTGCCCATCTGCGTTAAAATCACTCTATTAATTATTTTCCCTATTTTTCGATAACTTTGCTTGACCACCTTCATTTTTAATAAAAGACCATTCTATTATGAGTACTTCTAATACCCCTGATAATACCAAGAGCAACACCAAGAGCAACCTGACACAATCGATTCAGGCCGCCTTAAGTCAATTAGAGAACGCCTATAATCCAAGCGATGTCGAAGCAGGCATGTATCAAGGTTGGGAAGAGAGCGGTTATTTTAAGCCAAGCTTTGATAAAGACGAGTCGTTCTCTATCGCCTTGCCGCCACCAAACGTCACCGGTTCACTGCATATGGGTCATGGCTTTAACAATGCCATCATGGACGCACTAACCCGTTATCACCGTATGGATGGTGACAACACGCTTTGGCAACCGGGCACCGACCATGCGGGTATTGCCACCCAAATGGTCGTTGAGCGTCGTTTGGAGGCGCAAGGTTTGAAGCGCCGTGATATGACGCGCGAAGATTTCATCGATAAAGTCTGGGAATGGAAAGAAGAGTCGGGCGACAATATCACCCGTCAAATTCGTCGTTTGGGCAGCTCAGTCGACTGGTCACGTGAGCGCTTTACCATGGACGATGGTTTGTCGAATGCGGTAAAAGAAGTATTTGTACGCCTATTCGATGATGGCTTGATTTATCGTGGTAAGCGTCTGGTCAACTGGGATCCTAAGTTCCAAACGGCGCTATCGGATTTAGAAGTAGAAAACGTCGATGAAAAGGGTAGCTTATGGCATTTCCGCTATCATTTCACCGATAAAGATATCACGACCCAAGAGGGTAAAAACTATCTGGTCGTTGCCACCACGCGCCCTGAAACCTTGCTTGGCGATACCGCCGTTGCCGTCAATCCAAAGGACGAGCGTTACGCGCATTTGATTGGCAAAACCATTACCTTGCCGCTTACTGGTCGCATCGTGCCTATCGTTGCCGATGATTATGTTGATATCGAATTTGGTACCGGCTGCGTAAAAATTACCCCAGCCCATGACTTTAATGACTATGAACTTGGTCGTCGTCATAACTTGCCATTGATTAATATCCTTGATGAGCGCGCTAACATTTTGCCAGCGATGGAAGTTTATCCTGATCTGCAAACGCGTGAGCCGACATTAGAAACCACGCCAAGTGAATACGCTGGACTTGAGCGTTTTGCGGCGCGTAAATTCCTTGTTGAGCAAGCAGGTGAGCAAGGCTGGCTAGAAGATATCGAAGACTACGCGCTCAAAGCCCCACGTGCTGAGCGTGGCGGCACCATCGTTGAGCCGTGGTTGACCGATCAATGGTATGTAGCAGTAAGTAAGCTTGCCAAGCCTGCGATTGATGCCGTAGAAGATGGTCGTATTGAATTCGTCCCTGCACAATATAAAAACATGTATATGTCGTGGATGACCGACTTGCAGGATTGGTGTATCAGCCGTCAGCTATGGTGGGGACATCGTATCCCTGCGTGGTATGACGACGCGACAGGTGAGATTTATGTTGCCCGTGATGAAGCGGAAGTACGCACTAAGTACAATCTAAGCGACGACGTAAAATTGCGCCAAGACGATGACGTGCTTGATACCTGGTTTAGCTCGGGTTTGTGGACGTTTAGTACGCTTGATTGGGCAGACCCTAACGCCGATCCACGCGTGCTTAAAACTTTTCACCCAACCAGCGTGTTGGTCACCGGTTTCGACATCATCTTCTTTTGGGTTGCGCGCATGATCATGATGACCATGCATTTTGTCAAAAACGAAGATGGCACGCCGCAAGTACCGTTTAAGACCGTTTATGTGCATGGTCTGGTACGTGATGGCAATGGGCAAAAGATGTCTAAATCTAAAGGTAACGTCTTGGATCCGATTGATTTGATCGATGGTATTGATCTGGAAACGCTGGTTGAAAAACGCACCAGCAATATGATGAATCCAAAAGATGCGGCGAAAATTGAAAAGCAAACGCGTAAAGAGTTCCCAGAAGGTATCCCAGCCTACGGTACCGATGCGCTGCGCTTCACCTTTACCTCGCTTGCTAGTACTGGTCGCGATATCAACTTTGATCTAAAGCGTGTCGAGGGCTATCGTAACTTCTGTAATAAAATCTGGAACGCCAGCCGCTTTGTACTGATGAATTGTGTGGATAAAGAAGGTAATGCCCAAGCGATTGACCAAGTAGCCAACATGGATGTTTGGGAATTGCCAGAAAAATGGATCATGAGTCGTCTAAACTCGACGATTAGTAATATCCATCAGCATTTTGCCCAGTATCGCCTCGATATGGTCAGTCATGATATTTATGAGTTTATCTGGAATGAATACTGTGATTGGTATGTTGAGCTTGCCAAAGCTAGCCTCAATGATGACTCTGTATCAAGCGAGCGTAAAGCGCAAATCCGCTATGTATTGCTGCATGTGCTTGAGACCGCGCTACGCTTTAGCCATCCAATCATGCCTTATCTGACCGAGCAAATTTGGCAGACGGTTGCACCGCTATTGGGTCGTAAAAATACTGATAGCATCGTCGTTGCTGACTATCCACAAACCGATAATGCAAAAATCAGTGAGCAAACTGAGGCTGATATGGCGTGGCTACAAGAGCTAATCGCTAGCGTGCGTAATATCCGTGGTGAGATGAAACTCGGTAATGCGGTACGTCTGCCAGTGCTACTACAAAATATCTCTAGCGACGAAGATGCGCGCCTATCACGTATCAAAAACCAGTTTAAAGCGCTTGCCAAAGTCGAGAGCCTAGAGATACTAAAAGAAGGTGATGAAGTGCCATTATCATCATCAAGTATGGTCGGTCAGCTACGTGTACTCGTACCGATGAAAGGGCTGATTGATCCAACGGCTGAGCTAGCACGTTTGGGTAAGTCATATGATAAATTGAAAGGTCAATCTGAAGGTATCGCGCGCAAGCTCGGTAATGAAGGCTTTGTCAGTAAAGCACCTGCGGAAGTGGTCGATGCTGAGAAAGCGAAACTGGCTGAGCTAGAAGGGCAGTTGACCGCGATGACAGCGCAGATGGACCAGTTGAAAGCGTTGTAATCGAGCGTTTAATGTAAACTGAGATTAATTCAGAAAAATGCCTCCATTATGGGGGCTTTTTTTTGGTTTTTATAGTTGATTTCTGGTAATTAAGCAAATAGTTGTGTGTTATTATCTGCCTATTTCACGATTGCTTTTACTCAGGTTTACCTTATATGAAATGTTGCTTTAAAGGTTGCAAGAATGAAGTATTTGAAAACCTTGATAAATGTGCTTTGCATTGTTCTAGTGAAAATATTATTGATGAAGATAAGTATTTATCAGAATTCAACAATTTTTTTATAAATTATATACTTGCAAAGATAAAAAACCTTAATGGTTTAAGGTGTCTAAACTGGCATGGTATTCTGCAAAAGCTTTCCTTAAAAGATATTAGCTTTGTAAATTTTTATCAGAATGAGATTTTAAAGGAGATTTTGAATACTAAGGTGCTATACATAACGAATATATGTTTCCCTAAGATAAAAAATAAGTCACTGAGTAATTTTTGCTATATAACAGAACAGTTTGATAGTGTTGTTTTCGAAAGTTGCTTTTTTGGGTGTAATGCTGTAGTTAGTGAAAGTCACAAATATTATTATAAGAAATGTCTTTTTAACGGTGATTTAACAATTAAAGCAGGCTTAATGTACTTAGGTGAGGGTGCAAGAGAAGATAAAGGTGAAAAGTTCGATACTTTATTTCTGTATGAAGAAAGTTATAGGTATTATCACTGTAATTTTTTAGGCGATGTGAATATAACTAATGACTATAGTCACAAGAAAAATATTAATTATAATTATATAGGATTTAACGTTTTTGAAGAGTGTGATTTCAAGAAGAATATTTCTATCAAAGATATTAAGATGAATGGTATTTTTATTAAAGTTGCAAGTGAAAAAAATAATAAGATAGATGAAGGTAAATTGATTTTTAATGAGATATCAATTTTGGATTGTAATTTTGATAGTAGCTTTAAAGTTAATGGCTCGGAGGATAAAGAGGAAGGGTTTCCTATAAAAATAGAAAAAATAACAATAAAGAACACAAAATTTAAAAGTAAGTTTGAGTTAAAAAATGCAATAGTAAAAAATATTAATTTTAATAATTCTAATGTGAGTGGTGTTTTCGATGTATACCAAAGTTCATTTATGAAAGCTAGGTTTTATAAAAGTATTTTTGAAGATTTTGCTGCATTTGAATATGTAGTATTTGGCAACGAGAAAAAAGAAAATATAACAGAATTTATTTATACTACTTTCAAAGACTTTTCTAACTTTAGGAATACAAAATTTACATCTGGTTTAAATTTCTCTAGTGCAAATATAAAGCAAGAACCTAACTTCTTAAATACTGACATTAATTTAGTAGGAACGGACAGAGAGACGCTAAGAATAGTTAAAAACTCCTTTGCGCAAAATAATAATAAAATTGAGGCAAATAGATTCTTTGTGCATGAAATGAACTCTTACAGAGAAGAAATGAAAGGGATAACATATGATAATGTAATTTTTATAAAAATAAAAGAATATTATAGAAATATAAAAAACCATATAAATAAGATAGTAGGTTGTTTAAATGATATAGTAGATTGCATTGTAAGTCTCGATAATTCATTTTTTGCTATTTATTTTATTATTGTTATCACCCCTATTTTTATTTTATTTGAACTGTTGTTTTTTCTATTGAGAATTCCAATTATTATTTTTAAATACATAAATAATGATTTTAATTTTAAGCATTTGGTTTTAAATATCAACTACTTTATATCTAGTTTTGGCGAAAGCTATATTAGGCCTATAATAATATTCTTATTTTCAATAGGTTTTTACACCTATATATCAGAAGTGCACGCAGATATTTTTGGTGAGGAGCCTGTAGAATGGTATGTTGCATTACTGAGAGACTTCGTAACACAAGACTGGTTTGTATCCCTATCGAAATTTTTAAATGCCTGTGCCGCTAATGTTCCGTTCCAAAAATCTTACTCAAACCTAGCCAAT
>NZ_JADGFW010000047.1:0-5355 GCF_016613355.1 Psychrobacter sp. M9-54-1
CAAGGATTAAGGTGATATCGAAATAATTAGACTTGATACAAACCACTTGGGTGTTGTATGGTCAAGCCAAACGAGCAATTAGTACAGGTTAGCTACACACATCGCTGTGCTTCCACACCCTGCCTATCAACGTCCTAGTCTTGAACGGCTCTTTAGGGAAATCTAATCTTGAGGTGGGCTTCCCGCTTAGATGCTTTCAGCGGTTATCCCATCCGAACGTAGCTACCGGGCAATGCCATTGGCATGACAACCCGAACACCAGTGGTTCGTCCACTCTGGTCCTCTCGTACTAGGAGCAGATCCTCTCAAATTTCCAACGCCCACGGTAGATAGGGACCGAACTGTCTCACGACGTTCTAAACCCAGCTCGCGTACCTCTTTAAATGGCGAACAGCCATACCCTTAGGACCTGCTTCAGCCCTAGGATGAGATGAGCCGACATCGAGGTGCCAAACACCGCCGTCGATATGAACTCTTGGGCGGTATCAGCCTGTTATCCCCAGAGTACCTTTTATCCGTTGAGCGATGGCCCTTCCATACAGAACCACCGGATCACTAAGACCTACTTTCGTACCTGCTCGACTTGTGGGTCTCGCAGTTAAGCGCGCTTTTGCCTTTATACTCTATGAACGATTTCCGACCGTTCTGAGCGCACCTTCGTACTCCTCCGTTACTCTTTAGGAGGAGACCGCCCCAGTCAAACTACCCACCATACATTGTCCTCGGTATTGTTATACCTGAGTTAGAACCCCGACATGACCAGGGTGGTATTTCAAGGATGGCTCCACCAAGACTAGCGTCTCGGCTTCAAAGCCTCCCACCTATCCTGCACAAGTCAGGTCAAAGTTCAATGTAAAGCTGTAGTAAAGGTTCACGGGGTCTTTCCGTCTAGCCGCGGGTACACAGCATCTTCACTGCGATTTCGATTTCACTGAGTCTCTGCTGGAGACAGCGCTGCCATCATTATGTCATTCGTGCAGGTCGGAACTTACCCGACAAGGAATTTCGCTACCTTAGGACCGTTATAGTTACGGCCGCCGTTTACTGGGGCTTCGATCAAGAGCTTCGCATACGCTAACCCCATCAATTAACCTTCCAGCACCGGGCAGACATCACACCCTATACGTCCACTTTCGTGTTTGCAGAGTGCTGTGTTTTTAATAAACAGTTGCAGCAGCCTGGTATCTGCGACTGCCAACAGCTCAAGGAGCAAGTCCTATCACCATCGGCAGCGTACCTTCTCCCGAAGTTACGGTACCATTTTGCCTAGTTCCTTCAGCAGAGTTCTCTCAAGCGCCTTGGTATTCTCTACCTGATCACCTGTGTCGGTTTAGGGTACGATTCGTTTATAACTATTGCTTAGAAGCTTTTCCTGGAAGCATGGTATTTGCCACTTCGCGGTACAAGTACCGCTTGCTATCAGATCTCAGCCGTATTACAGTCCGGATTTGCCTAAACTGTAAGCCTACATCCTTTCACCTGGACAACCAACGCCAGGCTGACATAACCTACTCCGTCCCTCCATCGCATTATAAACAAGTATCGGAATATTAACCGATTTCCCATCGACTACGCCTTTCGGCCTCGCCTTAGGGGTCGACTCACCCAGCCCCGATTAACGTTGGACTGGAACCCTTGATCTTCCGGCGTGCGAGCTTTTCACTCGCATTATCGTTACTCACGTCAGCATTCGCTCTTGTGATACCTCCAGCATGCTTTACAACACACCTTCACAGGCTTACACAACGCTCCCCTACCACTTGAAAACAAATTCAAATCCGCAGCTTCGGCTCCTAGTTTGAGCCCCGTTACATCTTCCGCGCGGGCCGACTCGACTAGTGAGCTATTACGCTTTCTTTAAAGGATGGCTGCTTCTAAGCCAACCTCCTAGCTGTCTATGCCTTCCCACCTCGTTTCCCACTTAACTAGGAATTTGGGGCCTTAGCTGGCGGTCTGGGTTGTTTCCCTCTCCACAATGGACGTTAGCACCCACTGTGTGTCTCCCGGATATCACTCATCGGTATTCGGAGTTTGCATCGGTTTGGTAAGTCGGTATGACCCCCTAGCCGAAACAGTGCTCTACCCCCAATGGTGTTCGTCCGAGGCGCTACCTAAATAGCTTTCGGGGAGAACCAGCTATCACCGAGTTTGATTAGCCTTTCACCCCTATCCACAAGTCATCCCCTGGCTTTTCAACGACAGTGGGTTCGGTCCTCCGGTGCCTGTTACGGCACTTTCAACCTGCTCATGGATAGATCACTCGGTTTCGGGTCTATACCCTGCAACTAATCGCCCTATTAAGACTCGGTTTCCCTACGGCTCCCCTAAACGGTTAACCTTGCTACAGAATATAAGTCGCTGACCCATTATACAAAAGGTACGCGGTCACCCTAATAAATTAAGGCTCCCACTGCTTGTACGCACACGGTTTCAGGTTCTATTTCACTCCCCTCACAGGGGTTCTTTTCGCCTTTCCCTCACGGTACTGGTTCACTATCGGTCAGTCAGGAGTATTTAGCCTTGGAGGATGGTCCCCCCATCTTCAAACAGGATTTCTCGTGCCCCGCTCTACTTAATATGTTAATGCTAATGTTTCGAATACAGGACTATCACCTACTACGGTCAGCTTTCCCACGCTGTTCTTCTACATTAGTACTAATCGGCTTCTCCCCGTTCGCTCGCCGCTACTAGGGGAATCTCAATTGATGTCTATTCCTAAGGGTACTGAGATGTTTCACTTCCCCTCGTTCGCCTCTTATATAAATATAAGATACCTAGCTTATGCTAGGTGGGTTTCCCCATTCAGAAATCTCCGGATCACAGGATATTGCCGCCTCCCCGAAGCTTATCGCAGGCTGTCACGTCTTTCATCGCCTCTGACTGCCAAGGCATCCACCATGTGCGCTTCATTACTTGACCATACAACCCCAAGTAGTCTTTCGACTTCTAAGTGTCATACAATCTAATTATGATAACGATATCACCTATGTTTACGCTTGATTCAGTTCTCTTTACTTTTTTAAGAAATCCTCTTTGGGATAACAAACAATGTCGTTAAAAGAGGATTTCTTAAGGTTAAGAAGTACGCGTGAACACGCACTTCCTAACCCAGACTCATATCTATGTTTTTAAATAGTTCTTACTCTCTCGTCGAGTAGTAAGTTTCCGTATAAAACAGAAAGAAGTAATCAGATAATATATTGCTATATTGGAATCACTTGTTTCTGTTTGATACCTATTCATTTATTAGCATTCAAAGCTTACTGCGTTTATAGTGGTGGAGCCAAACGGAGTCGAACCGTTGACCTCCTGCGTGCAAGGCAGGCGCTCTACCAACTGAGCTATGGCCCCATATATAAATGGTGGGTCTAAGTGGACTTGAACCACTGACCCCCGCGTTATCAACACGGTGCTCTAACCAGCTGAGCTACAGACCCAAATTACGCTTGTATAAACGTAAGCTTAAACTAAAGAACAACTTGTTGTGAATTCTTGCTGACCGAATGCTGTCTATAAGGAGGTGATCCAGCCGCAGGTTCCCCTACGGCTACCTTGTTACGACTTCACCCCAGTCATCAACCACACCGTGGTGATCGCCTTCCTAAAAGGTTAGGCTAACCACTTCTGGTGCAATCAACTCCCATGGTGTGACGGGCGGTGTGTACAAGGCCCGGGAACGTATTCACCGCGGCATTCTGATCCGCGATTACTAGCGATTCCTACTTCATGGAGTCGAGTTGCAGACTCCAATCTGGACTACGATAGGCTTTTTGAGATTCGCATCACATCGCTGTGTAGCTGCCCTCTGTACCTACCATTGTAGCACGTGTGTAGCCCTGGTCGTAAGGGCCATGATGACTTGACGTCGTCCCCGCCTTCCTCCAGTTTGTCACTGGCAGTATCCTTAGAGTTCCCGGCCAAACCGCTGGTAACTAAGGACAAGGGTTGCGCTCGTTGCGGGACTTAACCCAACATCTCACGACACGAGCTGACGACAGCCATGCAGCACCTGTATTCTAATTCCCGAAGGCACTCCCGCATCTCTGCAGGATTCTAGATATGTCAAGACCAGGTAAGGTTCTTCGCGTTGCATCGAATTAAACCACATGCTCCACCGCTTGTGCGGGCCCCCGTCAATTCATTTGAGTTTTAACCTTGCGGCCGTACTCCCCAGGCGGTCTACTTATTGCGTTAGCTGCGTCACTAAGTCCTCAAGGGACCCAACGACTAGTAGACATCGTTTACGGCGTGGACTACCAGGGTATCTAATCCTGTTTGCTACCCACGCTTTCGAACCTCAGTGTCAGTATGATGCCAGAAGGCTGCCTTCGCCATCGGTATTCCTCCAGATCTCTACGCATTTCACCGCTACACCTGGAATTCTACCTTCCTCTCACCTACTCTAGCCTAACAGTATCAGATGCCGTTCCCAGGTTAAGCCCGGGGCTTTCACATCTGACTTATCAAGCCACCTACGCTCGCTTTACGCCCAGTAATTCCGATTAACGCTTGCACCCTCTGTATTACCGCGGCTGCTGGCACAGAGTTAGCCGGTGCTTATTCTGCAGCTAATGTCATCGTCCATGGGTATTAACCATGGAGTCTTCTTCACTGCTTAAAGTGCTTTACAACCAAAAGGCCTTCTTCACACACGCGGCATGGCTGGATCAGGGTTGCCCCCATTGTCCAATATTCCCCACTGCTGCCTCCCGTAGGAGTCCGGGCCGTGTCTCAGTCCCGGTGTGGCTGATCATCCTCTCAGACCAGCTACAGATCGTCGCCATGGTAGGCCTTTACCCCACCATCTAGCTAATCCGACTTAGGCTCATCTAATAGCGAGAGCAACAAGTTGCCCCCTTTCTCCCGTAGGTCGTATGCGGTATTAATTCGAGTTTCCCCGAGCTATCCCCCACTACTAGGTAGATTCCTAAGTATTACTCACCCGTCCGCCGCTCGTCAGCGAGAAGCAAGCTTCTCCTGTTACCGCTCGACTTGCATGTGTTAAGCCTGCCGCCAGCGTTCAATCTGAGCCATGATCAAACTCTTCAGTTTAATCTTGCATGAAGTCCTTTAAAGAGACTTCGAAACTTGGCTCATTTAATCTGGCAATTACGCTCTCGTATGTTTCATATAATGAATTAACTTTGAGTTTTCTTGCTGTCTTAAATGATAATTTTTATAGTTAGAAAGAACTCCGAAAAGAAGTTTCAACCAACTTTATTTTTTAGCATTCTGAATCAGCAAAAATCCACACAAGTTGTTCTTTAGTTATGCTTTTAAATAGTGTCAAGCTACTGTCGTCCAGTAGTTGATTATATAGGGTATTTCTCTTTGCTAGTCAGTCTAAGTCAATAA
>NZ_JADGFW010000048.1:0-320 GCF_016613355.1 Psychrobacter sp. M9-54-1
GCTTGATGGTGACAACTACCTTGAAAAACTCCGAATATGGTTTTTTCTAATCTTTGTTCAGCTTTCTTCAGCATTTGTGTCTCTTGTTGTTGGCAATATAAATTTTTAAATATAATACCCCACTCTCAACTTGTTTTTCTAAGGTATTGGTTTACTTAGTTTTTAAAATTTCAGTTAAAACAATTAGAATTTTAAATTCTATAAAAATCAAAAGCCTACGATAAGTTGAGATTGGCGTATATAATAGACTTCTTGCAAAAGTAGCAGAGAATTTTACAATAACTGAAACACTCATAACTTTTTAGGAACCATGCCAAACA
>NZ_JADGFW010000005.1:0-320225 GCF_016613355.1 Psychrobacter sp. M9-54-1
TTTTCAATCACTTTCGAAGTTGAGAGTGGGGTATCTCTTATTTAATAAGTAATAAAAGGCATTCACAAACACGAAGAAGCCAGCTATTAAGCTGGCTTCTTTTACTTATGTTATAGCAATGGACTATATTAGAACTGTTTTACAAAAGCAACGCCATATACCCAAGGGCTGATATCGATTTCACCAATATCTGTACCGTTCAACGTAGCATCAGTTTTGATGTCCATATAACGCGCATCAATACGGAAAGACTCAGTCGGCGCAAATGGGATATCTAGACCGATATGACCAGCAACACCAACGCTATCATCAAGTTTTAGTTCAGTACCTGCAACATTGGCTTTCTCTTTAAAGAAAGTTGTATAGTTCACACCAACACCAACAAAAGGCTTCACGTTCATAGGCATGTTATAGCCGTCGAAGTGGTACTGTAGTGAAAGAGTAGGTGGTAAATGTTGAGTTCTACCTGTGATTTCACCACCATTTGCATCAGTCAAAGTGAAATCATGATGAAATGGAATAGCTGCTAGTAGTTCAACACCAACGTTATTAGCGATAAAGTATTCGCCACTGATGGTTGGACGTACATCGCCGTCAACATCTACAGAATAATTTGTACTACCTATAGTGACGTTACCATTATCGCTTTTAGGGTCAACATAATGTGCGCCAGCAGCGATAGACCAAGTACCGGCAGGTACCGCAAAAGCAGTGGTCATAGTAAGGGCAGTTGCAGCAGCTAAAACTAGGGATTGTAGTTTCATCGTTAAGTTCCTCAACATAATAGATGTTATTGGTCAGTTTCTAATGGGGGATGGCATCAGTGACCATTAGATAACGTTAAAGTCAGAATATAACTCGTAACATTATTTCTCTATTATAGTACAAAAACCTCACGAGGAGTAAGGTTTTAAACAGGAAGTTGGCTTAATTGTATTTTATGTTACAGTCGTGACGGATTTTATGGGTTAAATTACCCTTTTCATTTTTAAATGCTTGTCTTATGCTACATCTGCGTTTTTAAACATTAATATTAAACAATGACATGGATAGAAGGATAGATTGGATATTATGCTCGGTTATTGTAGTAACTCTCCGCTGCGCTGCGAAAATGCCCGCTCAATTAAGCTTTTAAACCAAATAGATGCCTGTTGTCCTAAATGTGGCTTGTTTTTATTACCAGCCCAAAACTTAAGCAATCAATTACGAGCGGATGAGCGTTTTTTACGTTTGATATTTTTTGTCATGGCGCTGCTATTGGTAATCGCGACCTACATTTATTACATAAATTTTGTATAATCATAACGTCTGAAGCAAAAATTGCGATAAATTTTTTAAAAACCCTCATTGAGTCTGCAAGCGCAACTGCCTTTTTGTTGATATCTCCCACCTGATTTTTAATAATATAAAACCGGTATGACACCACATAGGGACGGCATGCTATTCCAATCTATTCGGCGCTTGCGTCTTTTCGTCTATAATATTTTGCAAAACGATGAGCATGACACGTTCTTTAGTCGCTATGTCGATTACTTTCTCATTTTTTTGATTATGGCGAACGTCACGGCGGTTATCGCTGAGTCGGTTGACAACTGGTATTACCCGTATCAAGCGTATTTTACGTGGTTTGAAAACTTCTCTATCGTGATCTTTTCTATCGAGTATTTACTGAGGTTATGGAGTGTCGCTGAAGCCAAACCCGACAATACCACGTGGCGTCAGCGCTGGGATTGGCTAAAAAGTCCGTCGGCGTTGATTGATATCATTGCCATTGCCCCCGCATTTTTGAATTTCTTTGTCAGTATCGATTTGCGCTTCTTACGTATTTTGCGCCTGTTTCGAATTCTGAAACTCACCCGTTATTTTGCCTCCCTGCGTATTTTATTGGTGGTTATCAGTAAGGAGAAAGGCTCGTTTCAAGCGGTTATTTTTATCTTAATCATTATGATTGTGACGGCGTCAAGTGGCATTTATTTGGTCGAAAACCACGCTCAGCCTGAAGAGTTTGAGTCGATACCCAAAGCTATGTGGTGGGCGGTGGTTACCCTGACGACGGTAGGTTACGGCGATGTCACACCTATCACCAATGCTGGTAAGATATTAGGTGCACTTATCACCATACTGGGCGTCGGTCTTGCGGCTCTGCCAGCGGGTATCTTGGCGACGGGTTTGGCAAATGAGCTGAGTCAGCGCCGAGAAGAGCTCGAGCAAGATTTTCGTGAGCAACTAGTCGATAGTAATTTTGATTTGGTGCAAAATCAGATGATGATTGAAAAGATTCGCCGCGAGCTTGGATTGGATAAGGAGCAAGCGCAAGAAATCGTACTGCAAGTACTGCGCGAAAAAGAGCTTGAGCGCCGAGAAAAGGAAGTGCGGCAAAAGAATTTTTGTCCGCATTGCGGTGAGCCATTAGAATAAGAGGAGTATGTAAAAATTCTTATTTAAAACTCCTTATTTAAAAAGAACAAGGGTAAAACGTTAATTAGCGTTTTACCTTTTTTTTAATCGATAGGTTTTTTAACTGATGTATAATCAATCTAATATTGGTTATGTATCAGTTATACATAGCTGGCGTAATCGGTAGAGCGCGTGCCAATTCATGCGCCACTTCTTGCGCGGCGGTTGCTAAATCTTTTGCAGGTAGCGGTAGATTTTGCAAGGTCAAATGCCAATCGTCCACTTCTCGCTGCAAGTGTGCCGCCCAAAGCGTTATACAGTCACGTGGTAGCTGCTTTAAATTAACCTCAAAAACGCGGTTGCCTTCATCATCGCTTAAATGAATCTCACCTTTTTTGACTCTGCTAAACGGTAGGTTGTGGTAAGAGTTAGCGATTAAGGCAATGTGGGTAATGTGCGCAGGTACTTTATCCAAATAAATTCTGATTTGCTCTTGGTCAAGGGGCGCAAGATACATCGCTTGTTCACCGCGGTCCTTACCGTTGAGACTATCGCCTTGATGTTTGACGGATTCTGCCTTATCCCGTAACTGTTTAAACCAAACGATATCGCTGATGGTGCAGTTGTCGTTATATAGTACGCAGGCCAAATCAATATCAATCGCGCCTTCATTTTTCTTAAAGCGTTTTTTTAGGTTTTTAAATAAGCCTTTTTGCTCAATCTTAGTAAATTCATAATTGAGCGCAAAAAATAATGTCCCCGTGTCTAAACCCAGCGCTCTTAAACTGTCTGAAAGTAACGGTGATGGGGTAGTGGCTGACATAATATTCCTTTTGGGTTTTTAATTTTTCAATGGTTATTTTATATAGTATAAGCGTCAGTGCATTTGAGTATGGCTATTAGGTTTTTATTAGCATTAATAATGAGATATTTTTCTTTGTTATCGAAACTCATCATTTATTGGTTTATCTAAAACCGCTTGATATAGGAGGGCGGGTTTGGCGTCTAATAAACCGTTACCAAAACCACGTAACCACCAAACCAGCTGCGAGGTTAAGTTAACGGTTGCGCGTATGGTTAGGGTTCCATCACTATTGATGATTACAGTTTGGTCGTCACTCAGCTTGCTTTCCGTTAAGCTTTTGCCCGCTTGTTTGGTAAATTGTAGCTCAACGGCGGTATGTTTGCCATGGTCGGGTAGCTGACTAAATAAAGGATGGCTAAAGCCCATGCCGCCTGCATCTAGATAGTTATCGAGTTGGAAATTATCAGGGGTTTGAGCCGCGCTTTCTAGTATCTCAACGCTGGCAAAGCGGTGGAGGGCAAAGGTACGAATAATTACGTCTGGGTCATCGGTACGCGTCGCCAATAAGTAAATAATCACCCCACGCTGGATGATAGCAATGGGATTTAGAATGTATTCGCTGGCTTGGGATTTATCGCTACGAGTATAACTGGCTTTTATTTGTAGTTGATAAAACAACGCATGATAAATATTGTCTTTACTTTCCAAATCAATATGCGGCGCAATCAAAGGCTGCGAGGCAGGCTCGATACGCACCCTATCAATCCATGAATGGGTGACTTTGCTGTTTTTAAGCTGCCGGCGTGCCAAATCAAACCAAGGAAAAAGCTCATCTAAAATAACCGGCGGCAGCAGCTGGCTTAGATTGGCTTCGACCATATTAAAGGCAACCGCTTGCGATAAATTCATATGCGGTAAGCTTTGCAGCGGCGCATCGTCTTTCCAACGCCAGCCTTGTGGATTGGCATTGTTTTTTTCGATAGGAAAGCGTTTGGCAAGGGCATTTAAATCGCGTTGCACGGTGCGTAAACTGATATCAAAACCTGCCAATTTAAGCTGCTCGTAGACATGGGTGGTACCTACCCAACGATTGCGCTGCAACTGCGACAATACTTGCCATTGTCGCGCCGTCGTTGCGGCACCATGGCGATTATCTACTGCTTCCTCAGACGCTTTATTCTCTGTTACAACTTCGTCATTTTGCGCAGCTAATTCTTTCGTTACTTCTTTAGTCACTAGCGCAGTTGCTTGCTTAGTATTAGCTGCTTGCGATTGAAGACCATCGGCGTCAGTAGAATGTACAGTCATTAAAGATAACCTTTATTCAGTCACGAGTTTAATTTTTATAAGGGTATTATTTATGAATACAGCTTATTAAAACAGCAAAGCGCAAAAAACTCATCATCGCAGAAAAGCATATCAGCGTCTAGAGTTGCTCTGCTGTAGTTGCGCAGCAGTCATCTTGTTCTTTCTTGGCTTTTTTTTGCTTATCTTGTTTTTTTTGACGTTTGGCCTTACGCCTCTTTTTATCCTTTTTCTTCGATTTTTTATCATCGACTTCGTCATCAGCGTTTTGATTTTCATCCCAAAGCATCAAACGACTTAACACTTTACCAAATAGAGTGTCTTTACGGTAGCGACCTTTTTTATTCATGGTATCGACAGGCAGACCCGTCATTAAGGTCAAGGCTTCACTAAGCGTCTGCACGCCATAAATATGAAATTGCTCTGCTTGAACAGCGGCGATAATATCGTCACGTAGCATTAATTGTTTGACATTGGCCATTGGGATAACCACGCCTTGTTGTCCGGTCAGCTCTTGCTCGCGGCAAGCGTCAAAGAAACCCGCGATTTTAGAATTGATACCGCCGACGGCTTGGACTTCGCCTAACTGATTCATTGAGCCGGTAATTGCAAAAGATTGATTGATCGGGACGTTTGCTAAAGCGGACAGCAGCGCACAGCCTTCACTGACCGTGGCACTATCACCATCGATATGAGCGTAACTTTGCTCAAAAGCGAGCGAGGCGCTAAAGTTGAGCGCATGATGCTGACTAAATAAGGCGCGCAAATAGCTGGTCATAATCAGCATGCCTTTAGCGTGTAAGCTGCCGCCCAAATCGACATCCCGCTCGATATCGAGGATTTCGCCAGCGCCAATATTTGGCTGAATAACCGCGGTCAGACGCGCAGGCATACCAAACTCGCTATCCGCGTAGCTGACGACGGTGAGCGCATTGACTTGTCCGACCGCATCACCTTGGGTCTGAATCAGCTGCTGGCCATTTTTTAGCTCATCCCAATAAAGGTCGCGCAAGTATCCTGAGCGCTCGTCCATATCGTCAATAGCGTGGGTCACGTGTATGGCGCTAACGATGTTTTTACCGCTCAAACGTGCATGGCGGTTGGATTCATGCAACAGCTTAATCAATAAATCACTATGCAAACTCAAGCGGTCTTGGTCTTCGGCTTGTAAGCTTAAATGCTCAAGTAAGGCAGCTTGGGCGCTACTATCAAACGGATAAAGGTTGGCATGGTCAATGATGTCAGCCATTTTTGCCACCAATGCTAATTCATGTTCAGGGCTACGTGTCACATCGTCGTGAAAGTCGGCACGTACTTTAAATACCGCATCAAACTCCGGCTCAAGCTCGAGTAATTCGTAATATAAATCCGCTTCGCCAAGCAAAATTACCTTAATATCAAGGTCAATCGGTGCGGGTGCAAGCGACAAACTGCCTGTCAAGGTTAGCATCTGCTCAAGGCTAGATAGTCTGATTTTGCGAGATTGCAGGGCGCGTTTAAGGCCTTGCCAGGCGTAAGGATGCTCAAGCAGATGACTGGCTTCTAACAACAGATAACCGCCATTGGCACGGTGCAGGGCGCCGGCTCGAATCATACTGACATCGGTGGTTACTGTGCCCAATTGGGTGATTTGCTCGACATGACCCAATAGGTTTAAATGCGTCGGCAAATCTTCAAAGATGACGGGGGCGCCACTATCTGGCGTATGACTGACAATGACGTTGATCGCATAACGGCTCGGCGTTGTGGCAAGAACGGCCGTCACAAACTCCTCATCATCACCGTTAACGATGCGCTCGACATGCGTAACCATATCGGCAAATACGGTTTTTAGATACTCGACAACCAAGGGATGAGCAGCAAATTGCTCATAAATAGGCGCAAATAAAGGTTGTAGCGCACGGCGTGCAATATTGCGATGCAATGCTTCAATGGCATCATTGGCTTCGTCTTCTAATTGCTCTAAGGCGATGGTTAGCTGACTTAAGCGCTTTTGCATATGGTTTTTTTGGGCAAAATTATTCAGCTCAGCTTCATATTCGCTTTTGCCGTATTCGTTGCCATACTCGCTGTTAGCATTATCATCATCAATATTATTTTTAGTAGGGTGCGCAGTCTTTTCTTCTGTTGTTTGATTTTTTTGGCTACTAGAGATTTTTGAATGGTCAGTGCTCTGATGATTTTCTTCACTAGGTAATTTGCTAGGGTGGACAAATACCGCTTTATTATCAAATGCGCGAAACGTCAGTGCCAAATCGTACTGTTTACCTTCGGTATTAAGGTCATCGTAAGCCTGACTTTCTTTTTGATGGGTGTCATTTTTAATCGCTTCGATTTTGCTTTGATACTGGTCGCTACGAAAACGTTGGCTAAGTCGTTTTTTTGCTTGCTGCCATAATTGGTTGACCTGCTGTTGCAATATCTGCCCTTGCCCAGCAGGTAGGCGCAGTGCTTGCGGTGTACGCGGGTCAGTAAAATTGTGCACATAAACCCAATCATCAGGCGTCGGTGCATCAGCGGCAATGCGTTGTAGTAAGCGACTGATCACTGTGCGTTTGCCTAAACCATTTTCGCCCGCGGCAAACACATGATAGCCGCTGGCATGAATATCCAGCGCCGTCTGCAAGGCTTTCAGGGCGCGCTGTTGCCCAAAGCCGACATCTAGATCAGGGGCAGTGCGGGTATCGGTCGGTAATTTATTTGGATCAGTATAGCGCTTAAGCTGTTCAGTACTGACAAGGCAGCGCTTAGTGACGTCAATGAATGCCGGATGCGGCGTGCTAGGCGCATCTAAGGTGCTATCTGGCTGAGTAATGTCTGACGGCTCTTTGTGTGCTGGTAATTTTGCTTCTGCTGCTTTATTGACAGGTGTTACCATAGGGTTGGTATCTTTTGAGTCTTGATTTATAGGGGTGTTTTGCGGTTCGGTCATAGTTATATAGTAGGTCGTTTTAAAAGGGTGGAATGGTTATTGATTTTTTACTGTTTGCGCTTTAAGTTTAGGAATGTATTTTTAATCATGCTTACATTTATAATAGTAAATAAGAACATCTTACAAGATATCGGCGCGTTTTAGACGAGACATTCAGCGCAGTTTTGTATCATAGTAAAGTGAAAGTTTTAGCTTATTAGGCTGTAATAATAGAGATTTTATTACGTTGACTTGCTGGTTATTGAAGAAGATAAGCCCTCGACATAGGCGTAGATAGTATAAGATGGCGTACATTGGCGCAATCTGCAACTATTCAATGGGCAGAGCGCATGATAAAATAGACGGTTCACATGTTAAAACTGGATAACCCGTATGTCAGATTCTACTAAAACCTCTTCATCGTCTGCTAGCACGGGTAACAGTCATATTGACCCGACAGGTTTTGTCAAGCTTGGTGCGCAATTACCTAAGCTGGCAACTATGCTGGCGCAAGCAATAGACGAGTTGGGTCTTACGTTAAGCGCGCAGCAACAGCGCACGCTATTATTGTATTTAGACCAGCTTTTATTATGGAATAACGCGTATAATCTGACCGCGATTACCGATCCAGTCGAAGCACTTATCAAACATATCATCGATTGCTTGGCTATTATAACGCATTTACCGCCAGGGTCGCTGCTTGATATTGGCACAGGAGCGGGCTTGCCAGCGGTGATTATTGCTATCTGTCAGCCTGAGCGCCAATGTACTGCCCTTGATAGCAACCAGAAAAAGATTCGCTTTATTAAGCAAATCAGCAGCGAGCTTGGTTTGACTAACATGCAGCCAATCGCCTCGCGTATTGAGGCGCATGAAGCCAGCTATGAGGTGGTCACCTCAAGAGCCTTTGCCAGTTTGATTGATTTTGTCGAAGTGGCGCAGCCGCGCTTGGCAGATAACGGTTATTTATGCGCGATGAAAGGCAAAGCCCCAAGCGATGAAGAGTTGCAAGCGCTAAGTGACGCTTGGCAAATAAAGACGATTGCATTAAAAGTACCACGTTTACAAGATAGTCGTCATTTAATTGAATTATCTTATAAAAATGTCTAAGCTATGAGCACGTCACGCTATGCAAGACAACAATTGTTCTATAGTCATAAATGGCGTGTACGCTGGTGTCTAAATAGACTTATAGGTAAGCGTCAGGTATTTGAGTAAAATAATAAGCATGAGCGGCAAAAATACTGTAGTAAAAATCAGTAACAGATTCTAATTAAATTGAGTGAGTGTATGGAAATCATAGCGATTGCGAATCAAAAAGGCGGCGTGGGTAAAACCACGACGGCAGTGAATTTGACCGCCAGCTTAGCGGCCAAGCGCAAGCATGTACTGCTGATTGACTTAGACCCACAGGGTAATGCCACCAGTGGCACGGGCGTGGATAAGAACCAATTAGAGCTGACCATCGCTGACGTATTGCTCGATGGTGTATCGCTGTCTGAGGCGATTGTGAATAGCCCAGCTGGCTTTGATGTCATCGGTGCCAATCGTGATTTGGCAGGTATGGACATCACCTTAATGAGCAAGACCAACAGCCATGAGTTGTTTAAAACGGCGGTGGCGCAGTTGGTCAACGATCAAATCGCCGCTAATAAACCTGCTTATGATTATGTGATTATCGATTGTGCACCGAGCTTAAACTTGCTGACGATTAATGCGTTGGTAGCAACCGATAGCGTTATTATTCCGATGCAGTGTGAATATTATGCCCTAGAAGGTTTGGCGGATTTGTCGCAGACGATTGAGCGTCTTACTGAGCTCAACCCTAAGCTCTATATTCGCGGCGTGGTCAGAACCTTGTTCGATGCGCGCAATACCTTGGCGCGTGATGTGTCGGCTGAGTTAGAGGCGCACTTTGGTGATATTATGTATAAAACTCATATTCCAAGAAATATTCGTTTGGCTGAAGCGCCCGCACATGGCTTGCCAGTTATTGCTTATGAGAGATGGTCAAAAGGTGCGCGCGCGTATCAAAAACTGGCGGCTGAAGTGATAAAACAGAGCACATCATTATAAGTTCATGTTGCAAGTTACTAAAAGAACAGCAAATTATATGTATCAGTAAGCCGGTATTTAGCAATATTTGGCTTTTTATTTTAGCGTTAGAGGATAGGTAATCATGGCAAAGAAAAGAGGGTTGGCTGCCAATCGAGGTTTAGATGCCTTATTAGGGTCAATCAAAAAAGAAAAGCAAATTGCCGCCTCTGCCTTACAAGATGACACGGTAGTGCGTGAGCATACTGAGTCAACCAAAATACCACAACCTATTGAGCAAGAAGATAGCATAGCTGCGGCTGTTAACAAGCCTTCTGCCTTGCCAGTGTCTGAACAAACCACTGACAATAATAATCGTAAAGCGCGGACGATAAAAAAAGCTCCTGCTAATAAAGCTCGCGCGAACGTCACAGAAAATAGCGCTTCTGAAGACCAAATCAGCTTGGTGCAAATCGATGTGACACGTCTGCAAGCAGGTAAGTATCAGCCGCGCCGTGATATGAGCGAAACGGCGCTGGCAGAATTGGCTTCTTCTATTGAGCAGCATGGCGTTATGCAGCCGATTGTTATTCGTCCATTACTGGCGAATGAAGATAAAAGCGAAGCCTTGGTGACGCATGAGATTATCGCTGGTGAGCGCCGCTGGCGTGCAGCAAAAATGGCAGGTAAATCGGTTATACCAGCGATTGAACGTGCACTGTCTGATGAATTGGCCATAGCATTAGCCTTGATTGAAAATATTCAGCGCGAAGATTTATCGGTGATTGAGCAGGCGGCTGCCCTGCAGCGTTTTCATACCGAGTTTGGTATGAGCCATGCGATGATTGCCGAAGTCGTTGGTAAAGCGCGTACCACGGTATCGAATCTTTTGCGCTTGAATCAGCTGCACGATACAGTTAAAGATCATTTGGCAAATAGTGCTTTAGATATGGGACATGCGCGTACCCTGTTGGCGCTATCATCAGAACAGCAGCCTATTATTGCGCAAAAAATCATTGATGCAGGCATGACGGTGCGCGAGGCTGAGAAATTGGTTAAGTCAATCTTGCAGCCAGCACCAAAAGCCAATCGCACCGAGCAAGTACAGTCTCGCGATGTTGAGCGCTTAACCCAGCGTTTAACTGATATGTTAGGCGCAGAAGTAAAGCTTAAACATAAAAAAGATGGGCAGGGTAGTGTTGAGATATTCTTCCACAATCATGATCAACTAGCGGCTTTGATCAAGCATATAGAAGCGCAGGCTTAGAGCTTTTTATACCCCTGAACTGGTTATTCAAATGTAAAACCGTCTTTTAATAATTAACAAAAACATAGAAGAGAGTGCGTATGTGGGAGCTGGTAAAAGCAGGTGGTTGGCTGATGACACCTATCGTGGTGTGCTCAATATTGGCATTGGTGATTATTATCGAGCGTAGCCATACGTTGCAGTTTAATAAAATTGTACCCAATAGATTGCGCGAACAGCTAATAACCCGTCTACGTGAAAACGGTGATATTGGCCGCACGCAGCTGATGAATGTCAAAGAAAAAACCCCTTTGGGTGATATTCTGGCAACTGGCCTGCTTTACCGCCAATACGGCCTAGACTCGATGACAATGCACATGCAAAACCGCGCCAGTGTGCAAGTGCATCAGTTAGAAAAAAATATCAATATGCTCGGTACTATTGGGGCGATTGCGCCGCTGCTTGGTTTGCTAGGTACGGTGTTGGGTATTATCTCGTCATTTTTAGCGATTACTGATGGCGCGATGCAAGACCCAACGATGCTAGCTGCTGGCGTGTCACAAGCATTGATTACCACGGCGGCTGGTATGATTGTGGCTATTCCGGCTCTGGTTGCTTACCGCTATTTTCAGCGCCGTATTATCGATATCAATGCGCAGTTTGAAACGCAAGCGGGGCTGATGATTCAAGAATTGTATGATTATCAATTGCTAGACAATACGCATGCCTCTACCATCTCTCTACCTGCTAATGGTGCAGAAACAACTAAAACTAAAGGTTATGAGCTTTCACTTGATACCTCAGATTTAGAGACAGCCGCTACAGCAACTTAATTGTGTGATGTCACTTATTTGTTGAATCTGTACATTGCAGCCCATTAAAGAGAGCGATATGCGTTTTAGAAAACCGACCGTTGAGCCACTTGAAATCAATCTGACGCCGATGATTGATTGTTTATTATTTTTAATCGTATTTTTACTGCTTGCCACCTCGTTCAATCACTTTAGCCGCTTAAATATTATTCTTCCTGAAGCGGAAGGGGTAGCATTAACAGAAGAGAAAAACAGTATTGAAGTCGCTGTGCAAGAAGATGGCAGTTATTTGGTTAATGGCATCACCCTTGCGAGTAGCGATGAGGCCGAGCTGACTAACATGCTCCAGCAAGAGGCGGGAAGCAATCGTGATATGCTATTTGTCATTGCTGCTGATGCAAATGCTACCCATCAATCGGTGGTACGGGTCATGGATATCGCTGGTAAACTGGGTTTTTTAAATCTCAATATCAGTACGGTTGTGCCACTTGGGCAGCCTTTACCAGAATCTGCGCCGCAGTAAATTTTAGGGCGTTTGATATATTGCTACAGTAAAAACATCAAACGCCACTATCATGACCCTTGGTGTTTTTACTGCTGTATTTTATGCTCACTTGCCACTGCTGCATTTGTGTCATTTCTTTTTATACCTAAATTGAGGCTTTTATGAGCCAAGCTTATCAACCTGACTCTAAAAAAAATTCTGCTAAAAAGTTGTCAGCAGCGCCATCAAATACGCCTAGGCATAGGACTTTATTACGTCTGTTAAGCTACCTTAAACCTTATTGGTGGGCGCTAATCTTGGTCATAATAGGCTTTGCGATTAATGCGGCAACAGAGATTTGGATTGCCAAGTTATTGCAATATATCACTGATGCCATCAATCAAAACGATCAAAGCAAACAGGACTTATTTCCATTTATTATCGTGGCGCTGTTTTTTGTCCGCGGCGTGGGCAGTTTTTTGGGTAATTACTATACGGCTTTAGTATCGCGCAATCTTGTTTATGAGTTACGCGTTCAAGTGTTCAATAAGCTTTTGCGTTTGCCAAGCTCATTCTATCTGGCAAATCCAGCGGGGACGATTTCATCCAAGCTTATTTTTGATGTTGAACAAGTGACTGCCGCCAGTACCGATTCAATGAAAACCTTGTTGCGCGATGGTTTGACCGTGGTGGCTTTGATAGGTTTTTTGCTTTATAGCAACTGGCGTTTAACCTTGATTTTATTTGTGGTGCTACCGCCGATTTTATGGTTGATACGGGTGGCCTCAAAGCGTTATCTAAAGCTGTCTAAAGGCATTCAAGAAACCATGGGTAGTGTCAGCCACATCACCAATGAGGTCATCGGCGGCTATCAGGTAGTGAAAAATTATGGCGGACAAGCGTATGAAGCCAAGCGTTTTGATATAACCTCAAAGAAAAACTTGCGCCAAGGCATGAAGGTCGTGGTGACCAATAGCATTAATACCCCAGCGGTGCAATTATTGATGGCGATGGCGATGGCGGTCGTTGTATGGCTCGCGCTGCGTCCTGCGGTAATAGATAATATCTCGGCAGGTGAGTTTATCTCCTATATTGCTGCCGCAGGATTATTAAGTAAGCCGGTGCGCTCACTCACTGATATCAATCAAAAATTGCAAAAAGGGCTTGCCGCGGGCGAGTCAATCTTTACTTTGTTGGATGAGCCAGAAGAACAAGACACAGGCATACTTAGCCCGACTTTAGCAGGTGACATTCAGTTCGATAATGTCAGTTTGGTTTATCCTGATTCAACGGTGGCGCTGCGTGATTTTACTTTGGATGTGCGTGCAGGCGAGACGATAGCACTGGTCGGGCGTAGCGGCGCTGGTAAGTCTTCACTCGTTAACTTACTCACGCGTACTTTAAATACGTCCTCGGGGCAAATCACCCTTGACGGTATGCCAATTGACGACATCAAGCTTGAAAGCTTGCGCGCGCAAATTGCGATGGTCAATCAGCAAGTGGTACTGTTTAATACCACGGTGTTTAATAATATTGCCTATGGCAGCTTGGCAAATAAAACCCAAGCTGAGGTCGAGCGCGCTGCAAAAGACGCTTTTGCCCATGATTTTATTATGAAAATGCCAAATGGCTATCAAAGTGAGATTGGCGCTGAAGGCTTGCAGCTGTCAGGCGGTCAACGTCAGCGTATCTCGATTGCGCGTGCGTTATTGAAAGACGCACCGATTTTGATTTTAGATGAAGCCACCAGTGCCTTAGATAACGAGTCAGAGTACTATATTCAAAAAGCACTCGATAACGTCATGAAAGATAGGACGACACTGGTGATTGCCCATCGTTTAACAACGATTGAAACAGCTGACCGTATTGCGGTGTTAGATAGTGGTCAGGTTGTTGAACTAGGCACCCACGAAGAGCTGATGCGATTGCATGGCCATTATGCGCAAATGTACGCGCGTGATTTTGAATAAAGCTGCTGTTTGAGTCAAGCTACTGTTTGGGTAAAGCTAAGGAAAGCAATGATTGTACGTTGCGGTATAGGTATGACTCAATAAATAGGATAAATAACACATCACTATGAGTATTGAAACCACAATGACGCGTGCATGGCAACGTCAGGCCGCTTGGCTCTGGCTGCTACTGCCTGTCAGCTGGTTGTATGGATTCATTACGATGGTGCGCCGTCAGGCTTATAAGATAGGCCTGTTTTCCAGTTATCATGCGCCTGTTGCAGTGATGGTGATTGGTAATATCACGGTAGGCGGTAGCGGTAAGACACCGTTGATTATTGCCTTGGTCAACTATCTACAAAAGCAAGGCATAAAGGTAGGCGTTATCAGCCGCGGCTATGGCGGTGATAGTAACCAGATGCCAGCTTTGGTACATGCCGATAGCTTGCCAAGCATCGTAGGGGATGAGCCGTGTTTAATTGTCAATATGACAGGCGCGGCGATGGCCGTTTGCCCCAATCGTAAGCAGGCTATTACCACTTTGTTAAACGCACATCCTGATTTACAACTGATTATTGCTGATGATGGCTTGCAGCATTATGCGCTGCAACGTGATATCGAATGGATTGTGGTCGATGCGTCGCGTGGTTTTGGTAATCAGCAATTGCTACCAACCGGTTTTTTACGTGAGCCTATGTCACGCTTAAAAGGCGCAAATGTGGTTTATCATGAAAAAGCGGATAGGACGACCGAAGATAATAAGCAAGCTCAAGCTAAGCGTTTAACGATGCATCTACAAGCGGATAAATTGCAGCCTTTATGGCCTTCTGCTGTTGAGATAGATGGTTTAAGTGTCGCAGCAAAAACGTCTATGCCACTTATGCCACCTATACCAAATGGTCGGGTACATGCGGTAAGCGGTATCGGTTATCCGCAGCGTTTTTTTGATACTTTATTGTCGCTTGGCTTTGATGTCATTGGGCACGCTTATCCCGATCATTATGATTTTAGCTTGACTGAGCTTTTACAATATAGCGAGCTGCCGATCATTGTCACCAGTAAAGACGCGGTCAAAATCAGAGCGTTACTAATAGATACGTCTAGCCGCCAACCACTTAGCGAAGAGTATCAAGAGCTTATTAATCGCTTATGGGTATTGCCAGTGACTGCGGTGTTATCAGACAGTTGCTATGTCAGCTTACAGCAGCAATTAAAAGCTTTAAATATTAATTTATCTAAAAGCACAAAAGCGTAAATGATTTTATAGGAATAAACCATGTCGTCAGACTTAATATCAGCCGCAACAATGCCAATTGAAGCTGCGCCAGCCAAAACTCATATTGTTATTCCTGCGCGCTTTAAAAGTACGCGCTTACCCGGTAAGCCATTATTAAAGATTCATGGCAAACCAATGATACTGTGGGTGGCTGAAAAAGCACAGTTGGCTGATTTTGCTGACGATATGTGTATTGCGACTGATGATGAGGCGATTGCTAAAGTTTGCACAGAGGCAGGTTTTGATGTGGTGATGACCAGTAATGAGCATGCGTCAGGGACCGACCGTTTGGCGGAAGTTGCCGCTATCAAAGGCTGGGCTGAGCATGATATCGTGGTCAATATGCAGGGTGACGAGCCTTTGGTACCGCCGTTATTGTTACAGCAAGTCAAAGCCCTGCTAGTGCAAGATAGCGACAGCGTGATGGCGACTTTATGCGAGCCTATCGAAGACTACGAAACTTTTATGCGCCCATCGGTCGTAAAAGTTGTCAGTCAGACGTCCAGCAATTTACAGCGTGCATTATATTTTAGCCGTGCACCGATTCCGTGCGACCGTGATGTGGTTTTGGCAAAAGATAAAAATATACAGCAGCAACCACCAAAAAACGCTTATCGTCATTTGGGGCTATACGCCTACCGCGTTAGCTTGTTACAGCAGTTTGTGCATTGGCCGCAAACGCCGCTCGAGATATTAGAAAGCCTAGAGCAATTACGAGTTTTAGAAAATGGTGGTCATATTGCTATTGCCACTGCAAGCTGTCATCTGCCAGCCGGCGTCGATACCCAAGAAGACTTAGACCGGCTCAATGCCATGAGCTTAGTTGATTTTCAAAACTGCTAATTTACACAAATTAATAATAGCCTAAGTAAATGTTTATAAAGTATTTTATTAAATAGAGTAGGATTGTTTGTTACTCAAAGGTTGTAAGCGTATTGAACGTATTTAAGGTATTGAGCGATGATCGTGAATGAGATAACTGAAATGACCAGCACAGTGCCTTTGAGCGATAGTATTTATTTTGCACCGTTACTACCGTGGCAAAATGAGTTATGGTCGCAGCTGACCAAGCGGGTATTAATGCCGCAGCAATCCTTACCGCACGCGCTCTTAGCGGCCGGTATGCAAGGGATGGGTAAGCGTGCTTTTGTCTGGCGTTTGGTGGCATGGTTATTATGCCGTGAGCGCGATAGCCATCCGCTCGGCGCTTGCGGGGCTTGTGAGAGCTGTCAATGGCTTAGATCAGGGACGCATCCAAGTTTACAAGTCTTGCCAATGATTAGTATGCCAGTCAGTGCCGATAATGCTCATGCTAAAGAAGCAGCAACTAGCACCGCAAAAGACAAAAAATCTGCCAAAGCTGTTAGTAATGCCGCGTTAAAAATAAAAGTCGATGATATCCGTGCTCTGCAGCCGTTTATTTATCAAGGCGGGCAGGGTATGCGGATTTGTGTGCTAGATTATGCAGAGCAAATGACCATTGCTGCGGCTAATGCGCTGCTTAAAACTTTGGAAGAGCCACAAGCGCAAGTGCATTTATTCCTCATCAGTGATACTCCGGCGCAGTTACTGCCAACCATAAAAAGCCGCGTTCAGCAGCTGGCATTGCAAACGATTGATCCTGCTGTTTCAGTCGATTATGTCACTCATGCTTTAGGCAGTACGGTCAACCGTGAGGCGGTCGGAACGGCGGCTATTGAGCAGCTGATACAGTTGGCAAATGGTGCGCCTTTAGCAGCGGTGGCCCTTGCACAAGCGCCTTGGTATAGTAAGCGCGCGCTATGGCGGACAACGTGGCAAGCGTTACGTAGCGGTAAACGCAGTAGCGTGGCGGCAAGCGATTATTGGCAAACCCAGTTGAGTATAAGCGAGTTTATTCAACTGTCGGAGCTGATGCTGGTCGATATGCGCCGTGTATGTTTGGGTCTCGATGCGCTGCAAAAGGACATCGATTTATCCGCCTCTTTCAGCAATTACAAACCTGCTGAAAGTAGCTTTGAGGCGTTTATAAACAGTCTACAACAAACAAAAATCGCCCTACAACAAAATGTGCAAGAAAAATTCGCTTATGATAAGCTGATGCAAGAATTGGCGTATTTATAAATCAAATTAAAATAAAGTAAACCTCACTTATAAAGGAAGCGGACTATGGCAATGCCAGGACGTGGCGGGATTTTAACCTGCCATATTGAAGATATGGAAACGTTATACGCAAGCTATTTATCCTTTGTGACCAATGGCGCGTTATTTGTGCCGTCCGATAAAACCCAAAAACTGGGCGATGAAGTGTTTATTGCCGTCACTCTGCCCAATTCTAGCGAACGCTTACCGATGAATGGTAAAGTGGTTTGGATCAATTCAAAAAGTCAAAGCGGCCGTCCAGCAGGATTTGCCGTACAGATAGGCACAGATATTGCTGGCCTGCGCATTAAAAATGAGGTCGAGCGTTTATTGGCTGGTAAAATTGATAGTTTACAGTCAACTTATACTATGTAGTCCTTTGCAGGGTAACATTTGCAGAGAAACAACTGTATTTGTTGTTACTACAATACACTTTAGCGACCTCATAAAAAAGCAGCTTTATGAAATATAGAAGGCTGCTTTTTTGTCAGTGCAATTTGTTAAATGTTACGTAAATGAATTTGGTTAATAACGCGGTGGCACGTACATATCATCGGGAATTGGCTCGCGGTAATACTCATCATCGCGCTTGCGTTCGGGCAACTCAATCTCATCGCGCGGTACTTCTTTATAGGGGATTTGCTCAAGTAAATGAGCGATACAGTTTAGCCGTGCGCGTTTTTTATTATTGCCTTCGACCACCCACCACGGCGCTTCAGGGATATGGGTGCGCTCAAACATGGTCTCTTTGGCTTTGGTATAATCCTCCCAGCGCCGACGTGATTGTAAGTCCATCGCTGACAGCTTCCACTGCTTAAGTGGGTCATGAATCCGGCTCATAAAGCGTGAATGCTGCTCATCATCGGTAATCGAAAACCAGTATTTGACCAAGCGAATACCTGAGCGTACCAGCATACGCTCAAATTCAGGTACTGATTGGAAAAACTCTTCGTACTGGGCATCGGTACAAAACCCCATGACGCGTTCAACGCCCACACGGTTGTACCAGCTGCGATCAAACAAGACAATCTCGCCAGCGGCGGGCAAGTGCGCTACATAACGCTGGAAATACCACTGCGACTGTTCGCGTTCGGTTGGTGCGGGTAGCGCAGCAACACGGCAAACACGCGGGTTTAGACGCTGAGTGATACGCTTGATAGCGCCACCTTTACCCGCAGAATCGCGCCCTTCAAATATCACCACAATGCGCTCGCCGTATTCGACCACCCAATCTTGCAGTTTGATAAGCTCTCGCTGTAGTCGCAGTAATTCTTCAAAATAAGTACGCCGATCGAGCTTTTCTTGCTCACTCATCGCGCGGCCATCAAAACGAAAGTCGCGCACGTAATCGTCTATCTCATTTTCCAGCTCTTCGTCATAGCTGTCGATCAAATCTTGATGCATTTTGCGTCGCAGCTCATCGTCAAACACTTCTTTATCCATACGAGTAATAAAGCTGTCTTGTTCGAGTGCTGACCGCGCTTGCCGCTTTGAGGCATTTAAGGTTTGTCGGTCGATCGATGAGGAATCTTTGCTCATAATAAGCTCCTAAACAATATTTTTATGGTTATTATTCATTATGATAGTGCTATATGTGGTTTATTACTCTAGCATATTTACAATAACGCTATGAGTACGCAATGTTTACTTGTTGCAGTCTTTTTAATGTTTTTTTCAACCAAAACAAAAAACTCCCTCTAATCATCAGATTAAAGGGAGCATTAACATTGAATGCTATTTATTGGCTAATTAACTTAACTAATAAATTATTTCTCTAGAATACAGGTTACGCCTTGACCGCCAGCGGCGCAGATTGAGATAAGCGCGCGACCTGACCCTTTTTGGTCTAACAATTTGGCAGCAGTGGCTAGGATACGACCACCGGTTGCGGCAAATGGATGACCTGCGGCAAGTGATGAGCCATTGACGTTTAGCTTGCTACGATCGATAGAGCCTAGTGGCGCATCAAGACCCAAACGCTCTTGACAGAACTTCTCATCTTCCCAAGCTGCTAGCGTCGATAGTACTTGTGAGGCAAACGCTTCATGGATTTCATAGAAGTCAAAATCTTGCAGCGTTAAACCAGCGCGCTCAAGCATACGCGGTACCGCATAAGCTGGCGCCATGAGTAAACCTTCTTTATCGCCAGATTTACCGATAAAATCAACAGCAGCTGTTTCTTGATGAACGATATACGCTAGTGGCTTAAGACCACGCTCTTTGGCCCATTCGTCATTAGCCAATAGCACACAAGAGGCGCCATCGGTTAGCGGCGTAGAGTTAGCGGCTGTCATGGTTGGGTTGGCGTTCTTTTTACCAAACACGGGTTTGAGTTTAGCAAGCTTGTCTAACGTCGTATCTGGGCGCAAGTTGTTATCGCGCGTCAAACCTTTGTATGGCGTGATGAGGTCGTCAAAGAAACCTTCGTCATACGCGCGTGCTAGATTCTTATGGCTGTTAAAGGCAAGCTCATCCTGATCTTCACGGCTGATGTTCCACTCAAGGGTGGTAATCGCTTGATGGTCACCCATGGATAAACCCGTACGCGGCTCGCCATTTTGTGGTGAGTCGATCAAATCTTTAGGATTTAAACCCATTAGCGCTTTTAGACGTTGTTTGTTGTCTTTAGCCGCGCCCAATTTGATTAGCACTTTACGTAAGCCATCGCCAACAGCGATAGGGGCGTCAGAGGTGGTATCCACACCGCCGGTAATGGCCGAATCAATGATACCAAGGGCGATTTTATTAGCAGAAGCAAAGGTTGCTTGTAAGCCAGTACCGCAAGCTTGTGAGATATCGTACGTTGGTGTATGTGGGTTCAAGGCAGTACTTAGCGTTGCTTCACGCGTCAAGTTGATATCACGGCTCAATTTCATCACCGCACCAGCAACGACTTCGCCGACTTTTTCGTCTTGTAAGTTAAAACGCTCAACCAAACCATCCAACGCGGCGGTTAGCATGTCAGTATTGCTGTCATCAGAGTAAGCACCGTTTGAGCGCGCAAACGGGATACGGTTGCCACCTAGGATAGCGACGCGATGTTGACCTGAGCTCAGGCCAGTTTTGCTCGATTCTTTAGCGGTCGTAGCGGTTGTTTTTGTACTAGCTGTGTCAGTCTTTTTATTAGCATCTTTAGCCGCACTATCATCTTTAGTAGCGGTAGTGCTTCTGCTGTCTTTTGAGCTTTTTTCAGCGGTGCTCTCCTTTTTAGACTCGTCTTTCTTAGAATTATCTTTATTAGAGCTGTCTGTTTTCGTATCCGCTGTTTTGGCATCCGACTTTTTATCGTCCGCTTTTTTTGGCTCAGCGGTTTTTGAGTTTGCCATTGTGTCAAAAACGTTTGGCTGCTTGGCGTCTTCAGTTGCTGCTTTTTTGGTTGCTGCGTCAGTCGCTGTTTCGGTATTTTGGCTATCACCAGCTTTTACGACGGTCGTTTCAACAACAGGGCTATCAGGGTGATTGTTTTTAGTACTCATAATATTATCCTTAAAAAATATGGGTAGAAGATAAAAGGGAAAAACAAAATAAAAATAAAAGAGAAAAACATAGTACACGGCAGAGAAGGTTAGCATAAGGCGCTTTTTACGCGCTTACTGTATCTCTTTAGCAAACGATGTGACGCTAATTTTAAGCTCATGCCTTCAATGCTAACTATCAAACGCTACTGATTATACTGGTTAGTATTGATTAATAACATTGCATAACGAAGCTTTTGATAATATATTGTTATCTATAAATGCATTTACCATAACTTATACGTTCGATTTTAACATAAGTGGGGTGTTTTTAAGGCGAGAAAAAGTTGCTATCTTGTATACTGGCTTGTCTACAGATTATGATAGACAGGCGCAGCTTTTGGACTTGTTTTGCATGGAAGTGTATAGTTACAGCAGTTTTTAACCTGTTTATTTATATTAATAATTTTTTCTCATCAATTATAGGATTATATTATGTCAGACCGTTATGGTGATTTTGTGCAGTCTTCTATTGGCAGAAAAGTGGCAAAAAATCTAGGCTTGCCGATGCCAGTAGAGCTAGACCGTTTTGATAGTGGTCAGCCGTCAGTACGCGGTAGTGTATTGGTTGGCCGTGCTGATGGCGACAATACTGCCATCAGCGAATCAGTTGCTCGTATTTTGTCAGACCTGCACGCTGATGTATTTGTAAACAGCCGTGATGCGGTAAAAGACGCGCTGGCTGATGCAGGCGTGAAAGCCAAAGCCAATACCGGCGGCGATGACAAATTTAAAGTTTTATTGTTTGATGCCAGCAATATCAGTAATGCTGATGAGCTCAAACAAGTGTATGAGTTCTTTCATGCAGTAGCGCGCCGCGTCGAAAAATCAGGTCGTGTTATCGTTATCGGTCGTCCACCAGAAGATCTAAAAGATATTGAAGCGGCATTGGCACAGCGCTCGCTTGAAGGTTTTGTGAAATCTGTTGGTAAAGAGTTTAAGCGCGGTATCACCGCCCAGCTTATCTACGTGGCAGAAGGCGCTGAAAAGAACCTAGACTCAACGTTACGCTTCTTTGCCTCAGCGCGCTCAGCTTATGTGTCAGGACAAGTGGTACGTGTTACTAATGGCGCCAACGTTGATGTCGATTGGACGCAGCCTTTAGGCGGTAAAACCATGCTGGTCACTGGCGCAAGTCGCGGTATCGGTGAAGCCATCGCTCGTGTGTTGGCACGCGAAGGCGCTCATGTTATCTGTCTTGATGTACCGCAGCAGCAAGCGGACTTACAAAAAGTCGCCAGCGAAATCAGTGGTTCAGTATTAACCGTCGATATCACCAGTGAAGATGCGGGCAAAGAAATCGCAGAGGCGGCGCAAAAGCGTGGCGGTTTAGATGCCGTTATTCATAATGCTGGCGTGACCCGTGATAAGACACTAGCAAAAATGGATGAGAAAAAGTGGGACATGGTTATCAACATCAACTTGGGCAGTATTGCCAAGCTAAACCGCTACTTGCTAGATAATGATGTACTAAAAGACCATGCACGTATCGTCTGCGTTTCATCTATCTCAGGTATCGCTGGTAATCTAGGTCAAAGTAACTATGCTACTTCTAAAGCGGGCGTCATCGGTTTGGTAAACGCGACTGCTAAGCAATTAGACGACGGTTCTAAAGGCATGACTATCAACGCTGTAGCGCCAGGGTTTATCGAAACGCAAATGACAGAAGCCATTCCGTTTGCCATTCGTGAAGCCGGTCGCCGTATGAACTCAATGAGCCAAGGCGGTTTACCAATCGACGTTGCTGAAACCATTGCATGGCTTGCGTCGCCAGCTTCTGGTGGTCTAAATGGCAATATCGTACGTGTTTGTGGTCAAAGCTTGTTGGGTGCATAGCTTGTTGGATGCATAGCCAGTAAAATAGAGGCAGAATACTGCTCGATAAATGACTAAAAGATATCGAGCAAGCCTGTATTAAGTAGGTAAAATGGACAAGATTGTTAAATTGACCTCACATATGCTTACGAAAAATTGCTGATAAATTGTAATAAAGCTGCCCGAGGGTGGCTTTTTTATGATAAAAACAGGTATGAATAAAAGCATGTGCCAGTAAATGAACCAGTAAACCAACCAGTAAACAAATAAGCCGACAAACGAATGCTTCACTGTTTACAAGTAGCCAGATAATTTGCTCCAGCCTCAGTTAGCTCAACCCCATTTAGGATTTATTATGTCAGACAAACATTATGATGCGTTGCCAAAAGCGCATACCACCTACGCCAATATCGTCAAGAGTCTATTGCCTATTGGTAATAACGAAAAGGTCAGCCGCGATCAGTTGCCACAAGCGACGTATTATGTAGATAATTTGCACATCGACCAAAATAATCTTGACGATTATCGTAAGATTTGTGGTTTCGCCGACAATGGCAAAATACCGATTACCTATTTTTCTGTTTTATCACAGACGTTACAAATGAATATGATGGTCAAAGAGCCATTTCCCTTTGCTATGCTAGGTTTGGTGCATGTGGATAATAGCGTGACGCAGTATCGTCCTATCGGTGAGCGTGAAACGGTAGCGATGGCGGTGAAGTTTGATAATCTACGTGACCATGCGCAAGGTCAGCAGTTTGATTTTGTCACCACGATGAAATCAGACGACGAGGTAATATGGGAAGGCACTTCTACTTATTTGTCACGTGGCAAAAAATCAGGTAGCAAAGATAAAAAAAGCACGCCGCGTCCAGTGACCGTTAAGCCTTTGGTGAATGAAGAAGGCGTGCACAGTATCTTTGAAGTACCAGAAGATATCGGCCGTCGTTATGCGTTTGTTTCAGGGGATTTCAACCTTATCCACTTGCACCCACTATCGGCACGCGCATTTGGTTTTCCAAAAGCCATCGCCCACGGCATGTGGTCAAAAGCTAAATGTCTAGCGCTGATGGATGAGCTACCAGATGCTTGCACGATCAATGTATCATTTAAGCTGCCTATCTTTTTGCCAGCAGAAGTAGAGCTGATCGCTGAGCCGATAGCAGCGTTAAAGAGCCCTACCGATACTTGCGAATTTGGCTTATTTAGTGCTAAAAACGACAAGCCGCATCTTGCTGGTGTGATTAAATTGCAAGACGAAAACAAGTAGATTGCGCCATATTTTTAACCTTTATATTTTACCAATTAATTATTCACTATGACTTTACATGACAATGCAACAGAGGTAGCTGAGCCCGATAACTCAGCTACCATAGATGAAGCTACTGCTAAAGATAACGGTATCGATTTAGAAAATATGTTTGAGCCGTATTTTCGCCCTGATGACAATACCATCGTGTGCGGCGCCCTCGACGACGAAAAAGTCGCTGCTTTAGCGGCGGCTGGCGTTGAGTTGGTGCTTAACTTGCAACCAGATGATGAGCTAAATTTTGATGAGCGCGCGGCGGTAGAGCGCGCTGGTATGCATTATGAGCAGCTGCCTATCAGCGGGGCTAACGATTTAAAACAGTTAAATATATTGGCGTTTGATAACATCTTGCGTCAGTACCATGGCAAAAAAACCGTCTTGCACTGTGGTTCTGGTAATCGCGCTGGTGCAGCGGTAGCATTGCGTGCGGGCTGGTTACGTGGACGCAAAATGGATACGGCAATGGAGCGCGGGCGCAGTCATGGTTTGACGAAGCTAGAAGAAGAGGTTCATAATCGTTTATTGGTTCCACGCTAGACTCATGGCATACTAACCATGTATGGCAAACTGTACACGCTACATATGAGCGATATACAACAAAAAGGCGACCAATAGGTTGCCTTTTTTATGAGCGAATCTCGTCATTAATTAGCTAAATAGTTAAGTAGTTTTTTGGATATAAGAAACATTTTTATAAATAGA
Organism: Psychrobacter sp. M9-54-1; assembly: GCF_016613355.1. Lineage (NCBI taxonomy): Bacteria > Pseudomonadati > Pseudomonadota > Gammaproteobacteria > Moraxellales > Moraxellaceae > Psychrobacter > Psychrobacter sp. M9-54-1. The sequence continues at coordinate 24,682 of NZ_JADGFW010000005.1, forward strand.
GCGAGTGAAGAATGAAAAATAATAATGAGAAAGCTAATAATCAAACCGTCTATACGTCTATTAATCCTATTATTCAGCAAAAATTACAACAATTGCTAACAGATTTGCAGCTTGATGACGCACCAGCGGGTGGAGCTTTAGTTGTTTATCAAACGGGGCAATGTATTGCTCAAGCCAGTGTCGGGCTAGCGCGCGCGGATTTGTCATGGAGCCCCGATACCCTATCGCTGAATTTTTCAACAGGGAAAGGGGTGTTGGCGACATTGGTGCATGTGTTGGTCTCCGAGCATATGCTTGATTATGACCGAGCGATTGCGGATTATTGGCCTGCTTTTGCCGCGCAAGGAAAAGAACAGATTACTTTACGTAGTGTCATGTCGCATCAAGGCAACTTGTTTTCGATTCAAAGTATCGATGTCGATAACGACACAGTGCTCGATTGGCAGCTCATGCTAGAAAAGGTTGCTGCTATGCCAGTAATAGCGCCTGAAGACAGCGCCTTATATGAGAGCGCTTATAGCGCCTTGGTTTATGGCTGGGTACTGGGCGGCGTGATAGAAGCCGTTACCCATATGTCATTAGCCACAGCGCTGCGTCACTATTTGACTGAGCCGCTAGGAATTGCAGACAGCTGTTATTTTGGGGTGCCAGACGATAAAGTAGATGAAGTGGCTCATTTGGTCAAATATTTCCAAACAGACGAACACACAGCCCAGCAAATAAGCAATCAGGAGCTGTCGCAAGCGCGACCTCGCCGCAGCAAACCCGTGTTAAGAGCGGATTCTGAAAATACTTTGCGTATTTATTCAAGCCTACCAAGCTATACTTGTTGGCAAAAAAGAGCGCTAACCAATCAAGCAGGCGCAAATGAAAGCGCAATGGCAGATGAGCTGCTTAATTTGGATACCGCAAAAATTAACCGTTTATACTTTAATAACAGCCAGCTTAATCTAAAAAACTATAAATCGGCTCTTGTGTTGGCTAATAAACAACCTATCGATTATTACGATAAACGGACGCTACAAGCCATCATTCCCGCTGCCAACGGCGTGGCATCAGCGCAAGCATTAGCAACTATTTATGCCATGCTAGCCAATGGCGGTACATGGCAGGGGCAGACATTAATTGACGACGCAACATTTAAGCAGCTTTCAACCCCGCAAACCACTGGCATGGACGCGGTAATGCCGGCGAAAATGAACTGGCGTTTGGGTTATCATCGCAGGTTTAGCATTTGTCAAAGTGAAGCTTCTAATATGAGCGCGCAAGGTTTTGGGCACATGGGTTATAACGGTTCGGTTGCGTGGTGTGATCCTGCGCGGCAATTGTCGTTTGCCTTTATCCATAACTTTGATGTAACGATGCTCAATGACGTCCGCCAGTTTGCGCTGACGGAAGCGGTATTAGATTTGATTGACGCTGAAATCTAGTAGACGTGACTCTTGAACTTACCTCAATATTCTTGTTGCCAGTATGAAAAACAGAAATACAGATGCTTAAATGATAAGTAGCAACACTATAACTAGCAAAAGTATTGAGGTAGGCGTCCGAAATTACCCACTACCCATGGCGCGGCTTATTAGGCGTGAGCTTAAGCAACCTTGGGGAAATCAAACCATGGATAAAGATAGAGGCCAAAATGACAATTGAGCAGACTATCCAAAGTTTAACAGCGTCTACTTCATCGAAGAAGCCTTGATTGAGGGCGTAAGACAGATAATATAAGGTGCCAATACCACGAATACCGAGGGCAGAAATGGCATACTTTTCAGTATAGGGCAGCTTTAACCCTGATAGAGCAATCAATCCGCCAATCGGTCGAATCAATAATAAAAAGGTAAAGCTGACGATATAGACGCGCCATGTCAGCTCAACGCCAGCTTGCAGTCCTTGACCTAAAAACATACCAAAAACCACAAGAACTAAGGACATCAGTAAGCCTTCTGACTGCTCAGCAAAATCGTGCAGCTTTTGGTGATAACTGTGTTCACGCTCCGAGCGCCGAAAAGCAAAGGCGGCGATAAATACTGCAATGAAGCCATAGCTGTGCACATATTCTGCCAAACCATAGGCCAGCAAGGTGAGAGCAATGACGACATAGCCTTGTGAGATGGTGGTATTGTGGCTATATTTTGAAAAAACCAATTTTGCTAGTAATTTACCAACCACAATCCCGACTACCAAACCTGCGCCAATTTTCCACAGCACATCAGTCGTAAACCATTGCCACAGCATTTCACCTGTGAACTGCTGCCCGCCGCTATAAGCTTCCGCGACCTTAATCGCCAGATAGACAAATGGGAACGCCAAGCCATCATTTAATCCTGCTTCTGAGGTCAAAGTAAAGCGCGGTGTATCTTCGCCACCAGTATTAGGCGGTCCAACTTGGATGCTAGAGGCGAGCACAGGATCGGTCGGAGCCAGTACGGCACCGAGCAAGATGGCCGCGCCTAATGTCAAACCAAAAGCATAATAGCCCAATGCTGCCATTACAAAAATACCAATCGGCATGGTGATAAGTAGTAAGCGCACAGTCGGACGCCATAGGTGCCACGACAGCTCAGTATCTATCTTGATACCTGCACCAACCAGCGAAACCAATACCACGATTTCGGTCAGTTTTTCGATAATTAAACCGTTATCCATCGGATTTAAAAAAGATAAACTGGTCCACCAATAGCCCATGAGTAAACCAAAGCTTACTTGCAGCATGGGCAGCGAAATGGGCGTACGTTTAAAAAGAATAGGAAACAGTGCCCCGAATAAAAAGGCAATACCGCAGACCAATAAGAATAAATTATAGTTTTCAATCATAAGTTTGGTGCACGCTATTTTTTGGTTTTAAAAAGATAAAGTTACAAGAGGTTTAATTGCTATTAATAATGACGGTAAAACCCTTTTAATACCGCAAAAAAACGTTATCAGAACGGCGGTAGCGTTGTTTTTTGGTGAAAAAAAAGCCTGCATGGTGCAGGCTTTGGGTAATTCTATAAGGTTAGTGATAAATCATTGCGTTTACAGACTTATTTAACGCTCAACTTGGCTCACATCACGGACGGCACCCGTATCGGCACTGGTAGTCATAGCTGCATAAGCACGTAGGGCAGGCGAGACGTGACGCTCACGGCTTACAGGCTTCCACGCATCGCGACCACGCGCTTCCATCTCTTCGCGGCGCGCAGCAAGCTCGGCATCACTGACTTGCATATTGATGGTGCGGTTTGGGATATCAATGTGAATGGTATCGCCTTCTTGTACTAAACCAATCGCGCCGCCTTCAGCTGCTTCTGGGCTGGCATGACCAATGGATAAGCCTGACGTACCACCAGAGAAACGACCGTCAGTTAACAGCGCACATTCTTTACCCAAGCCTTTAGACTTTAGGTAAGTCGTTGGATACAGCATTTCTTGCATACCAGGCCCACCTTTTGGCCCTTCATAGCGAATAATAACCACATCGCCAGCGACAATTTGGTCATCAAGTACGGCGGCTACGGCAGCATCTTGCGATTCAAAAATACGCGCGCGTCCGGTAAAGACTAAGATGCTTTCATCGACGCCTGCGGTTTTGACCACGCAGCCGCGCTCAGCGATGTTGCCGTATAGTACTGCTAAGCCGCCATCGGTTGAATAGGCATGCTGAGCACTACGAATACAGCCTGACTCACGATTGACATCAAGGTTCGACCATTCTTTTGATTGTGAGAAGGCCTGCGTGGTACGAACGCCACCAGGAGCGGCAATATAGCGTGCACGTGCCTCAGTGTTATCAGGATTCATGATATCCCATTTATCGATAGCTTCTTTCATGCTTGCGCTATGAATAGTAGGGATATCGGTGGTTAATAAGCCAGCACGGTCAAGCTCGGCAAGTAACGCCATCACGCCACCAGCACGGTGGACGTCTTCCATATGGTATTTTTGTGAAGCAGGAGCGACTTTCGACAGGCAAGGGACACTACGGCTTAGGCGGTCAATATCGTGCATTTTAAAATCAACTTCCGCTTCATTGGCGGCAGCCAATAGATGCAAGATAGTATTGGTCGAACCACCCATTGCAATATCTAAGCTCATGGCATTTTCAAAAGCGGCTTTGGTAGCGATAGAGCGTGGTAATACAGAGTCATCATCTTGCTCATAACGGCGCTTGGCCAATGATACAATCGTGCGACCTGCTTCTAAAAACAACTCGCGGCGTAACGAATGCGTGGCTAATAGCGAGCCATTACCCGGCAATGATAAGCCTAATGCTTCGGTCAAGCAGTTCATTGAGTTGGCGGTAAACATTCCAGAGCATGAGCCACAAGTTGGGCAAGCCGAGCTTTCAATCGCTAAGACATCTTCATCGCTGATATTATCGTCGGCGGCGTCCATCATGGCATCGACCAAATCAAGCTTACGAATGGCATTGCCTTTACTGTCAGTGGTATGGACGTCGCTACCGCCATCATTATTATGGCTATGAGCGACAGTACTAGCGATGACCTTGCCCGCTTCCATCGGGCCGCCAGAGACGAAAACAACAGGGATATTGAGGCGCATGGCTGCCATCAGCATACCAGGGGTGATTTTATCGCAGTTAGAAATACAGACTAGGGCGTCGGCGCAGTGGGCGTTGACCATATACTCAACCGAGTCCGCAATCAAATCACGGCTTGGTAATGAATACAACATACCGCTGTGTCCCATGGCAATACCGTCATCGACCGCAATAGTATTAAACTCTTTTGCCACGCCGCCCGCTTTTTCAATCTCACGCGCCACCAGTTGCCCCAAGTCTTTTAGATGCACGTGACCGGGGACAAACTGGGTAAAGGAGTTGGCAATGGCGATAATCGGTTTGCCAAAGTCGCCATCCGTCATACCCGTCGCACGCCATAGGGCACGCGCACCTGCCATATTACGACCGCCAGTAGAAGTTTTTGAGCGATAATCCATGTGATATTCCTTACAAATAAGCGAGATTTATAAACGTCTGCAGCATCCGCTGTCATACGGATAGTGTGCTTTTTATGCCATGTGAGTACTAGTGAATAATACTAAGGCGTTACCATACCATTAGATATGGATAACTGAAAATCATTAACCAATAATCATAAAGACTTGAGGGTCAATATTTAAACGAGGCGCTCTAAAATAGCGCTCTCAAACCATGGCAAATCGGCTTTATCGGTTTCAAGTTTGGCGATGACGACTAAGGCGTGAGGCGCTGGCAAGAATTGATAGTCAGGACTGGCAGCAATAGTCAGTAGCTGTTTATCGTTTTCGGCGTGCTCATCAATACTGATAAGTGTCTGTTTAGTATTCTTATAAAGCACATCAATACGACCAAAAAACTGCCACTCTTTAAAAGCAGCAGTAAGCGCATCGGCTTCGTCTTTAGTATAAATTTGCTGGGTGTCTTTACCAGTATTGGTCCAATGCAGGCGTACGGCCAATTGCAGCGCTTCGCTAAACACCACCAATGAGCCAATCACTTTGACATGCCAAGGGCTGGTGATCAGCGCCTTATCAATACCGATAATTTTCGCCGCCTCGTCAGCTGTCATGGGGGTATTAAACTGGGCAAGTAGGGCAGGTGTTAATGGATAAGTCTGTTTAATGCTGTCATCTAAACTGTCGTAATGATACAAAAAGGGCAGTGGCATATCCTGCGTCATGATTTTTTTGCTGATTTTACAATTATGGATACGCCAACTGATTGCCTTATCAGTTAATGCCTCAGCTAAGATAATGGCGTTTGGCTCAATGCTTGACATAGTTGACGGTGCGCTATCTTCAAGCGTTTCATTAACCGCAGTATGATTTCTCATAGTGTCATAAGCGTGGTCGCTATGAGCGTCAGTAATGTTTGATGATTGGGATAATTGGGTTGGCAAGGCAGTCAAATCCATAAACCTGAGGTGATTAAAATAGAGGATTAATATAACATTTAAAGCGCACGGCTCGCCAATAAATTAATCGTATCACTTATAGAATTGTTGGTAGCAAAACTCAGTAAAATTGAAAGTGGCTAGTGAATGTATCAGCCACTTGTACTCAATCCAAATTTCGTCCACTATATTTGCTGAGCTATTTACCCTTTAGTACTGATAACCACGTAATGATAAATAATTAATGACCACCAATTAAGGAATAAAAATGAGTCAAGATAATCAAACCAAATACGATGATAATAATATCTTTGCCAAAATGTTAAACGGTGATATTCCTTATCATAAAGTGTTCGAGGATGACAAAACCCTTGCCTTTATGGATATCATGCCGCAAGCAAAGGGTCATGTATTGGTGATTCCTAAGCAAAAAGCCGTTGATTTGGCCGATCTTGAGCCAGAATACGCCGCCGCTGTGTTAATGACGTCCAAAAAAGTCATACAAGCGCAGCGCCAAGTATTCGAGCGTGAGGGTATTATTCAAATGCAGTTAAATGGCGCGCAAGCAGGGCAAACCGTCTTTCATTATCATGTCCATCTGATTCCATCTAGCATCCACGAGCTAGGCCGCCATGCGGTCACGCAAGCAGATCAAGGTGAGCTTGCGGAAATGGCCAAGCAGTTAGCCGAGGCTATTGATGCCTAATATCTTAAATTAACTATTAATAATATAACCATTAAAAAAAAGGCAGCTAACAAGTTGCCTTTTTTATTGCTGAGTAATAGTCATGTAACAAAGGTTAAAATAGTGTTACGAGTTGGGGACTTGCCTAGGGTTTTTGCAGAGAGTGTGATAAAAATTATATTTACTTTATAAGCGGTTTGATAAGAGCCGAACCATCTACTGCCTTTATTCGTACAAATCCATAAAGTGGGCAGTGCTACCTTTTCTTGTTGTATTTAGCTTTCTTATTTATTGTTATTTTTTGAGGACATCACTTTTTATGAGTAAATTACCTCGCTCCACTATTTTGTTACCCGTCTTTGTGCCCGCAGCCACCATTATGTTGTTATTGGTGATTGGTACAGCCATCAATCCTGAGGCAGCTGGTGAGTTGTTTAGTAAGGTATTGGCATTTACCACCGATACGTTCGGCTGGTTTTATATGTTGGCAGTTGCCATATTTTTGATGTTTATTATCGCCTTAGCATTTTCACCATATGGCAGTATTAAGTTGGGCCCTGACCATGCCGAGGCTGAGTATAAGTTCCTTGAATGGTTTGCCATGCTATTTTCAGCCGGGTATGGCATTGCCTTGTTGTTTTATGGTGTCGCCGAGCCAGTATTACATTTTGCCAGTCCACCACTCTCTACGCCGCAGACTATTGCGGCGGCAAAAGAGGCGATGCAAATTGCTTATTTTCACTGGGGTTTTCATATTTGGGCGATTTATGGTGTGGTTGGCTTGTCGCTAGCGTACTTCTCGTTTCGGCATGGTCTGCCATTGTCCGTGCGCTCAACGCTCTATCCACTAATCGGTGACAAAATCCATGGCCCCATTGGGCATACCGTCGATGTGTTTGCGATTGTCGGTACTATGTTTGGTATCGCCACCAGTTTGGGATTGTCAGTCGCGCAAATTAATGCAGGTTTAAATTATCTGTTGCCAAATACGGTGCCAGTCAGTACCACGGTACAAGTGATTATTATTGCCTTGGTGACGGCGGCGGCACTCGTTTCTGTACTAGCAGGTATGGACAAAGGGGTAAAGCGCTTATCTATCTTAAACATGGTGCTCGCCACTGCCTTGATGCTATTTGTATTTGTTGTCGGACCTTCAGTATTTATTCTAAATGCCTTTATGGAAAACACAGGTAGCTATTTGGGTAATATCGTCGAGCGTACCTTTAGTTTACAAGCCTATCAATCGAGCGATTGGATCGGTAGCTGGACGCTGTTTATTTTTGCATGGACCATTGCTTGGGCGCCTTTTGTTGGGCTATTTATCGCCAAGATTAGTCGTGGACGTACCATTCGTGAGTTTGTTCTTGGTGTAATGCTGGTGCCAACGTTGTTTACCTTTTTCTGGTTCTCGGTATTCGGTGATACTGCGCTACACATGATTATGGTCGATGGTTATGAGGCACTGATTAGCGAGGTACAAAACAACCAAGCCATTGCGTTATTTAAGCTTTTAGAGCAACTACCATTTACTCAGATTGTCTCGTCATTGACCGTGCTATTGATCATTACCTTTTTTGTGACTTCGTCAGATTCAGGCTCATTGGTGATTGACTCGCTCGCGGCGGGTGGACGTAGCGATACGCCTTGGTGGCAGCGTACGTTTTGGGTTGTCACTGAGGGTGCTGTCGCGGCGGTGCTACTTATCGCAGGTGGTTTGAGTGCATTACAAACTGCCGCTATCGTCAGTGCCTTGCCGTTTGCAGTGATTATTTTGATCTCGACCTTTGGTATGTGGCGAGCGCTGCGTATCGAAGGCCATCGTAACGAGAGTTTGGCCAACGACAATCATTTACCGCCGCATCTGTTAAAACTAGACGCTTGGCGTGACCGTATTGATTATATGACCAATCAGCCAACGCGCGATAAAGTGCTGGGTTATATTAAAGGTACAGTGCTATCGTCGATGCAAGAGGTGGCAGAGAAATTTGCCGAAACCGGCTGGTTACCTGAGGTCAATTATGATGAGATTAATAATCGCGCCGTACTAGAACTAAGACGCGGGGATAATGTGGAATTCTGGTACGAAGTGCGCTTGTCAGAGCACGAGGTGCCTGATTATTATACCGAAGACATGGCCAATGAATTACCACAAGAGCATCATCACCGTGCCGAAGTCTATCTGCGCCGCGGTGGTCAGACCTATGATTTATATGGCTATCAGTCTGAATCGGTGATTAATGATATTATCGATCAATTTGAAAAGTATCTACACTTTGTCAATGTTTCGCCAAATATCTTGCCATGGCGTATGCAGCAACATGATGATGACATCACGCTGGAGCAAGGCAGTGTGTTTGATAAGTAAATGTGTATTCGTGTGATAAAAAAGGCAGCTAAGCAGCTGTCTTTTTTCGTTAAATAGCGATGTTTTTCAATATTAATAGACAAAGCAATATTAATAAAAAAGCAATGTTAATGAATAAAGCAATATTTTTTATCATTATTAGGTAATGTAACTATTGGCTCAGTGATTTAAAATTTATTTGAATAACTGGGCGTTATATAACAATATTAGACGCATACCCAAATTTAAGATTTTTTGAGAATTTTTTATGAGTAAACCTCGCTCTACTATTTTGATGCCAGTATTTATACCGACGGCCATTGTCATGTTATTGCTGGTAGTGGGGACATCGGTCAACCCACAGCTGGCGAGTGGTTTGTTTGTCCAAGTACTAGAGTTTACCACCGAGACATTCGGCTGGTTTTATATGCTAGCAACCGCGCTGTTTTTGATGTTTGTGGTGGTGCTCGCATTTTCGCCTTATGGCAGTATCAAACTAGGGCCTGACCATGGTGAGGCACAGTACAATTTTATTGAATGGTTTGCGATGTTGTTTTCGGCAGGGTACGGGATTGCTTTGCTATTTTATGGGGTAGCGGAGCCAGTGACGCACTTTGCCTCGCCGCCGCTATCAGAGCCACAAACTGTAGCTGCGGCAAAAGAAGCGATGCAAATTGCTTACTTCCATTGGGGTTTTCATATTTGGGCAATTAATGGCGTGGTCGCTTTAACCTTGGCGTATTTTGCTTTTCGTCACGGTTTGCCGCTATCGATGCGCTCGACGCTGTACCCTATCATCGGTGAAAAAATTCATGGGCCTATTGGTCATGCGGTTGATGTGTTCGCCATTTTGGGTACTTTATTTGGTTTGGCCACCAGTCTTGGCATTTCAGTGTCGCAGATAAATACGGGTTTGAATTATCTCGTACCAAGCATTCCAGTCAATACAACCGTGCAAGTAATTGCCATTGTCTTGATTACGGGGTTGGCCTTGATATCAGTGCTTGCAGGTATGGACAAAGGAGTCAAACGCTTATCTATCTTAAACATGATACTGGCAACGGCGTTGATGCTGTTTGTATTTGCGGTAGGGCCGACGATATTTATTCTCAACGCCTTTATGGAAAACACGGGTAGTTATCTAGGTAATATTGTCGAGCGTACCTTTAGTCTGCAGGCGTATCAGCAAGGCGATTGGATTACCAGTTGGACGCTATTCATTTTTGCATGGACGATTTCTTGGTCGCCTTTCGTCGGTATTTTTATTGCCAAGATTAGTCGTGGTCGTACCATTCGCGAGTTTATCGTTGGCGTGATGCTAGTACCTACCATCTTTACTTTCTTTTGGTTCGCGGTGTTTGGTGATACAGCACTAAATATGATTATGGTTCAAGGCTATGAATCGCTGATTACTGAAGTGCAAAATAACCAAGCGATTGCATTATTTAAACTGCTTGAGAATCTACCGTTTACCCAAGTGGTATCTGTACTGGCTGTGGTACTTATCATTACCTTTTTTATCACCTCATCCGATTCAGGTTCATTGGTGATTGACTCGCTCGCAGCGGGCGGCCGTAGTGATACGCCGGCATGGCAGCGTACGTTTTGGGTATTGATACTTGGCGTTGTTGCCTCGGCGTTGCTCTTAGCAGGTGGCCTGCAAGCGCTGCAAACAGCGGCAATTGTTAGCGCCTTGCCCTTTACGATTATTATTTTGATTGCGATGTTTGGCATGTGGCGAGCGCTGCGTATCGAAGGTCATCGCAATCAAAGCCTGGCCAGTGACAATCATCTGCCGCCGCATCTGTTGAAACTAGATGCATGGCGTGACCGCATTGACTATATAACCCAGCAGCCAACGCGCGATAAAGTTTTGGGTTATATTAAAGGAACGGTTTTATCGTCGATGCATGAGGTTGCTGAAAAGTTTGCCGAAACGGGTTGGTTGCCTGAGGTGAATTTTGATGAAGTCAATGACCGCGTGGTATTTGAGCTCAGGGGCGGCGATAACGTCGAGTTTTGGTACGAAGTGCGTTTATCAGAGCATGAAGTGCCAGATTATTATACGGAAGAGATGGCGAGTAAACTGCCGCAAGAGCATCATTATCGGGCGGAAGTTTATCTACGCCGCGGCGGGCAAACCTATGACTTATATGGCTATCAATCAGATTCAGTGATTAACGATATTATTGATCAGTTTGAAAAATATTTGCACTTTATTAATATATCTCCTGACATTTTGCCGTGGCGTATGCAAGTACATGATAATGATATTACCTTAGAGCAGGGCAGTGTTTTTGATAAATAGGCATTTTTTCCTTGACGTGCGCTAAGCAAATGATTGCCTCTATCACTTGCAATAAAGTTAAGAACCCTTAGAATAACGGCTTGTTTTCACTACGAATCAAGCCGTTTTTTATGCTTATAAATAATCCCGTGTCTAATCAAGCATCAGCAGAAGCTAATAATGACCATCCTTTATTGCAGCCCTTGGTTATTGGCGGCTTGACGATTGAAAATCGTCTGATGGTCGCACCGATGGCTGGCGTGACCGACAATCCGTTTCGTAGACTTTGTAAATCCTTTGGCGCAGGGCATGCCGTTAGTGAGATGATCATCGCTGATACTGCACTTTATGCGCGCAAAAAATCGCTCTACCGCGCCAATTTTGATAACGAAATAGCGCCTATTTCTGCGCAGATAGCGGGTGCAGAACCGGATAAATTGGCAGAAGCGGCACGTTATCAGATTGATAATGGCGCGCAGATTATTGATATCAATATGGGCTGCCCGGCCAAAAAAGTGTGCCGTAAATTGGCAGGATCTGCGCTCTTGCAAGACGAAGATTTGGTCGCGCGCTTACTGGATGCGGCGGTAGGAGCCGTTGATGCTCCTGTGACCTTAAAAACGCGTTTGGGGTTTGAAAATGGCCGCGAAAATATTTTGCGCGTGGCCAAGCGAGCAGAGCAGGCGGGTATTGCTGCGATTGCCATTCATGGTCGAACGCGTGAGGATATGTATACTGGGGAAGCGCGTTATGAGCTGATTCGCGAAGTCAAAGAAAGCATTAATATTCCTGTGATTGCTAATGGCGATATCGATAGCGCGCAAAAAGCGCAGCGTGTCTATGAGCTGACCGGTTGTGATGCGGTGATGATAGGGCGTGCTGCGCAAGGGCAGCCTTGGATATTTCGCGATATCGAGCATTTTTTGCGCTCAGGAGAAGTGCTTGCTGCACCTAGTGTGAGCGAGATAAAAGAGATTGTCCTAGCGCATTTGCAAGAGCTATATGAGTTTTACGGCGAATATTCAGGCTGCCGAATTGCTCGCAAGCACATTGCGTGGTATACCACCGGCATCCCTAATTCCAACGCTTTTCGCCAAGCCATGTATGGTGAAGAGAGTACCGCTGGGCAGTTTCGCGTGGTCGAAGACTTTTTACACGCGCACGAATAGCAAGAAAAAACGGTCAGTTTAAGCAATCCACTTGATAATAAATACCTAACTGCTAATATTCATGATATTAAATGCATTTTACGGCTTATTTATTAACTTCAATCCAATTATATTTGTTATGCTTTAGGCGAACATTAACGGAAGTATCATTTACGAAAAGGATCTTTTATGGCCAACCCCTCAAAAAAAGCAATCAGCAAAGCAGTCAAAGATAAGCATATTATTATCACAGGGGCATCAAGTGGTATTGGTGAGCGTACGGCCTATTTGCTCAGTGAATGCGGTGCTCATGTGATCTTGCTGGCACGTACTGAAGACAAATTAAAAGCTGTGAAAGACAGTATCGAGGAGCTTGGTGGTAAAGCTACTTATTACCCTTGTGATCTGACCAATATGGATGAGATAGAAAAAGTCAGCGCGCAAATTTTGGCAGATTTCGGTCATGTAGATGTCTTGGTTAATAATGCCGGTCGCTCAATTCGCCGCTCGGTGCACGAGTCTATAGATCGCTTCCATGATTTTGAGCGTACCATGGATATCAATTACTTTGGCGCGGTTAAAATAGTGCTTGGGTTTTTGCCGACGATGATTGAACGTCAGACTGGTCAAATTGTTAATATATCATCGATTGGTGTGCTGGCGAATAGCCCGCGTTTTGCCGCTTATGTTGCATCAAAATCAGCACTTGATGCTTTTAGCCGTTGCCTAGCTGCCGAAGTCAAAGGTGACAATATTACAATCACTAATATATTTATGCCCCTAGTTCGTACACCGATGATTGAGCCCACTAAGTTATACCGCTACATGCCTGCGCTGATGCCTGATGAAGCGGCGATGATGGTCGCCAAAGCGATTGTCCATAAACCAAACAGTATTGCCAGTAACATGGGCAAATTTGCGTCGGCGACTTATTCATTAGCACCAGCCATTAACGTTGGTATTCAATCGATGGGTTACCGTATTTTCCCAAGTACCCGTGCTGGATTGACTAGCAATAAAAAACCAAACCTTGCTCAGCGTGCCTTTGCTAGAATTTTACCGGGTGAGCATCATTAGAGTAGGTTTATTTCACCTTGACCTAAAATGGAAAAAGGATACTGCGGTGTCTTTTTTTAACGCTCTAAAAAGTATGAATGCTTATATCAATGAGTAAAGCAGGGGTTTTTATTGACGCTAACGCTGCTTGTAATATTTTTTGATAGGTTGGCTTAGCGTACTCAATAGGGTATTTATAATGATTAACTCGAGGTTTTCAATGCTTAAACACCAACGGCAAGCACTAGTAGTAGAGGGTGGTGGAATGCGCGGCGCATTTACCAGTGGCGTTTTAGACGCATTTTTACAACAACATTTCAACCCTTTTGATCTTTGTGTGGGCGTGTCCTCAGGCTCTACCAATGTTGCTAACTATTTAGCTGAACAACAAGATCGCACCCTGCATATTTATCTAGATCATTCACTGCGATCTGAGTTTATTCATTATGGCCGTTTTTTTAAAGGCGGTGATTTACTGGATTTGAAATGGATGTGGAACGTGGTGGAACAAGAATATCCACTGAATCAGGCACAATTATTGACTAATAATGCTGAATTTTACATGGTGCTAACACACGCTGTTTCAGGTGAAGCGACCTATATAAAAGCTTGTGAGGACAATATTTTGGATGGTCTAAGAGCATCAAGTTCTATTCCCGTGCTCACCCGACAAGCAGTAGAAATATCTGGCGAGCCATATTTTGATGGGGGCGTGGCCGATGCTTTACCTGTACATTGGGCTGCTCAACAAGAGGGGGTTGCTAAGCTGATGGTTATCCGTACTCGTCCTAAAGATTACTATAAAGCAAGTCACAAAGGTGATCAGTTATTGGCCAAGTATTTTTCTAAGCAACGCCAGGGTTTTGCCCAAAGCTTGTTGGCACGAACAGAACGTTATAATGCGGCTGTACAATTTTTACATTCTGCATCCTCACAAAAAATCGTAGAGGTTTGCCCACCTGACTTAAAAAATATGGCAAGTCGATTGTCCAAAAACAAAGCTAAGATCCGTTATAGCTACGATGTGGGATTGGAAGCAGGTTACAAAGCCATTGAAGATTGGCACAAAGTTTAATCTGCTCAAGGCGTGGGAGTTCGAAATGACTGGCTGTCTTAAAAAACGTTTCTCAGTTTAAGAAAAGGCCTGTTAATACTCATGCTTATAAGGGTGTAGGATTGATACAGCTCCCTAATTAAGACTTGAGCCTTTAGCTATGGGCAAGCCATTCCCAATCCTCCATACGGCAATATACATTTAGCCGTGCAGGAAGATATTCCCAACGAAACCAGTCCTTTCACTCTTCAAACCTATTAATAGACCACTTATAACAGACTAGCCAAACACACGCCACATTATCCAAAACAGTCCTGCCATAACGATAGCAATGACCAATAGCCGCTTTGCCCAATAAGGAATAAGCGGTTTTTTATAGCCCAAATCATTAAGCTGGCTGTCAACGCCGTCTTGTAGACTTTGGAAGCCTTGCTCAGAGGGCGTGCTTTTGACTTTACTTCTAATCAATTGCTCAGGCTCTTCTTGCACTTGTTCTCTATCAAAGCTAAAAGCTTGGCTTGGGATACCTTGTTTATTGGCGATAGTCGTGAGAGTTTGCTGCTGCTTGTTCTTTAGCGCAAGCTCGTAAGCATCTATGCGAGATTTAGCGGCATCCATACTGATATTTTCATCAGCGGCCAAGGTTTTAATTGCCTGCACCAAATTGCCTTTTTCGACCATCATCATCACAGCTTTTGGCAGTTTTTTATTGGCGGGCGTTGAGCCTGAATCAGAGTCGAACATGACAGTCCTTATTTGGGTGAGATACTAGGTAGGTGAGGGTATTATAACCATTTTATCCCCGCAAAATTCAAGAAAAAAAATACCGCAACCATTATCATGTCTGCGGTATTTTCATAGCGCTTAGCGAATTTTAATAAAAAATTGCCATAAACGCTTGTTTAAATTATCTAGGATAATTTATAGGTCTTTCCAGCGTTGGATAGACTCTTTGATGACTTCTTTAGCTTCTGCGACGTCACCCCAAGATTCGACCACTGTTGTACCTGCTTTTTTAAGGTCTTTATAGTGGCTAAAATGGAACTGTAATTGGTTGATCAGCTGCTTTGGTAAGTCTTCTAGACTATTGTAAGCATTGCCTGTATCGCGGTCATCAGCTGGTACGACGACGATTTTGTCATCGACTTCGCCATCATCAACGAATTTCATCACGCCGATAACTTTCGCTTTTAAGAAAATGCCAGTAGGCAAAGGCTGTTCTGTGATGATAAGCGCATCTAACTCATCGCCATCTTCATCAAGGGTTTGCGGGATAAAACCGTAGTTACAAGGTTTGGCGAAAATCTGTGGGTCAACACGGTCAAGCTCAAATACCGCCAATTCGCGGTTCCACTCAATTTTATGGCTGCTACCAGTTGGGATTTCTACGACCACATTAATGATGCCACCATCGACGTCGCCTGCGTCCAAAATTTTATTAAAATCTGCCATAAATTGCTCCAAGGTGCTTTTGTTATGAATGCTTCAATGATAAAGGGTTAAATGTTGGCGCGCTAAGGTTATTGCTGCGCCCAATTTGTGCGCCTGCGATTATAACAAGTTTGATTCAAATTTTCTCATAATGCTTAAGTCTAAGCGTGCACGATATTATGCAAAAAAGGATTATGCAAAAACAGTAATTAAAAACTATTTAGGAGCGAGGGCACGTAATTGGATATGTCCAGCATGACGCTTGGCAATATTATCGATAAGTTTTTTGGTCACTTGCTCATAGCTTAAACAGTTGGTCATTGCTTGCATAGATTGTTTAGCGGTCTGCACTGCCAGTTGTTCATCTGCCGTTTGCTCATCCTGCGTTTGCTGATCCATCGCAACGAAGTCAGCCAGTCGTAACATTTGCATGCCCGCATAGCCGCAAGGGTTAATGGCATTAAAGGCCGATAAATCACAATCTAAATTAATCGCAACGCCATGATAGCTAAAACCATGCTTGATTTTAAAGCCAAGTGAGGCGATTTTACCCAGCATAATAGCGTCATCGGTCGGAAGCTCAGTGAGTGGTTGAGCCTTGTCATTGCTGGCAGTATTTAGATGGCTATATAAATAAACACCGGGCGCATCACGGCGGGCATGGGCGCTGATATCGGTACTGGTATTAAACGCGTGGCTTTTTAGGCAGTCATTGACCACATCTTCAATCGCTTGCTCGGCGTGCGATACCATGTTACGCACACTCCAGCCCAGACTTTCCAAATCAAACAACCAATAGATAACCAACTGTCCATGCCCGTGCCATGTCACCTGACCGCCGCGGTCGGTCTTGATAATCGGGGTATTGGTACGTTGTAGGATATGCTCTTCTTTACCGGCTTGTCCAAGCGTATAGACATCATTGTGATCGACAATCCAAAGCTCGTCAGGCGTGCGTAGACCTTGCTCTTTTTTGAGCGCGATACGCGCTAACGTACGCGATAGCATAGCATCAAGGGTGGGGACATAATCAGCAGCTGAGAGCGATTTGCTGACCAGCATATCATTGAGTGGTTGCGCGGTATTTTGCATGAGAGTGATTGTCTTATGGTTTTGTTATTAAAAAAGGGGCTTCTTATTGATATTTAGTGTAGCAGTTTTAGCTTTTGTGCCCAAATCTAAATTTTGCTGTTTAATGTATGAATTAATTGTCCGAGCTGCGTTAAAAATACTGTTAAATTGCGGCAATATAACCCTTGCCTGACACGTATTTCATACAAACCCAGTAGTCAATCAAAGGTGCTGTTCATTGATTGGACAATGCGCTACATTAAACGGCATTGAATAAAATACTGTTTAGCAGCATTGAATGGAATCTCAGGCGCTTTTCGTACTTTAGAGACTGCTTATTTTAACGACCATAGATTCAGAGTCCTAAATCGATAATAGCGTACTGACTCTAACGCTCATAACAAGGAAGACAAATGACTGATAGTAATCAAAATACACCCTCTCAAAATGAGCCTACGCCAACCAATCAAACTCAAAAACCAAATCATGCTCATAATGCAGATGAGTCTCTTAGTATCATTAAAACGGTCGCTGATATGCAAGCGCAATTTGCGCGCTTACAAAAGCTGAGCCGCACGCAGCCTATCAATGATTGGACCACGCGTGAAAATCAACTCGACAATCTAGAGGTGATGCTAAGCGACAACCAAGCGCTACTTGCCAAAGCGATTAGTGCCGATTTTGGCTATCGCAGTGAGTCCGAAACACAGTTTGCTGAGCTATTTCCAAGCTTTACCGGTATTAGCCATGCAAAAAAGAATGGTAAAAAATGGATGAAGCCGCAGCGGGTATCGATTTCAGCGCTTTATATGCCAGCTCATAATGAGATTCAGCCGCAGCCGCTTGGCGTGGTCGGTATTATGGTGCCTTGGAATTACCCGCTATTTTTAGCAGTCGGACCGATGATTGATGCGCTGGTAGCGGGCAATCGCATTATGATTAAGATGAGCGAGGCGGCACCGCAATTTGCTCAAACCTTTGCTGAGACTATTTCGCGTTATTTTTCACCGGATATGGTTTCTGTGGTGATTGGCGAAGTTGAGATTGCCGAAGCCTTTAGTAAACTGCCTTTTGACCATTTATTGTATACCGGCTCGACTGCGGTCGGCAAAAAAGTCATGGCGGCGGCGGCACCGAACTTAACGCCAGTCACCCTTGAGCTGGGTGGTAAGTCGCCGGTTGTCGTTTTAGAAGGTGCTAATTTAGAAAACGCTGTTAATCGCGTGATGATGGGTAAAACGCTTAATGCGGGTCAAACCTGTATTGCGCCTGATTATGTATTGGTTCAACGTCAATATCATGAGGAATTTACCCGTCTGGCAAAAGAGTGGATGGAAAAGCATTATCCCAATATTGCAGACAATCCTGATTACTCGCACATCATCAACGGCGAGCAGTTTAAACGCGTCAAAGGCTATCTCGATGATCTAGAAGATGACCATATCCATCAGTTGACGGATGCAGATGCTGATCACGACAGCCGCCTGATGCCGCCAGTGATTGTCAAAGAGCCTGCGCCTGATAGTGAGCTGATGCAAAACGAGATTTTTGCGCCGATTTTGCCCTTGATGCACTATGACACTCTCGATGATGCTATTGATTTTATCAATGAGCGTCCACGCCCGTTGGCACTTTATGTCTTTGGTGACAACAGCAGCGAGATAGATCAGGTGCGTAACAATACGGTGTCAGGCGGTCTGTGTATCAATGAAGTCATTATGCATGTGGCGCAGCATGACTTGCCGTTCGGCGGGGTTGGGCACTCAGGTACGGGCGCTTACCACGGTAAAGCTGGTTTTGAGCGTCTTAGTCATATGAAGCCGGTATTCATACAATCGAAGCTCAATGGTCTTAATATTTTATTGCCGCCGTATGGTGGTGTATTTAAAAAAGCCATGGCACTGTTTTTAAAATAACAATACGCTTTAAATAAGTAGCGTTATAAAAAATAGCATCTACTCAGGTAGGTGCTATTTTTTATCTAAAAGTTAATCCATTACCTTCAGAACATTCAAAATAAGTAGTTAAAAACCGCTTTTTAGAATGAATGAGCATTTGTCATCTTATCTATAAATCGCTACACTTTGTAGACCACCTAAACAAAATAGTGCTAGTTTTTAGACGCACTCTAAGTAAATAAATTAATAATAAACAACAGACTTTAGGTGTAAAAATAAGCTTTACTAAACTTAGAGATAATTTTAAGAATAATAACGATAAATAGGATCTGCCGTGCGCCAATGGATTGCTTTTAGCTTATTATTGATAAGCTCACTCATATTGTCTTTACCAGTATCTGCTGCTGTATCAAGTTGTGATGCGCCGATTAAATTTGGTGCGCTCACGTGGGAGAGTGGGCAATTTACCACTGGGGTGTTGAAATATATCACTGAAAACGGCTATGGCTGTCAAGTGACTGAGATACCGGGCGCAGGTCCGGCGCTTGAAAATGCACTGCTGCAAGATGATATCCAAGTCATCGGTGAGCAGTGGATAGGGCGCTCGCCGATTTTAGAGCAAGCGATCGAAGATAAGAAGGTGGCGATCATTGGCGACACGCTTGAAGGCGGTGCGACCCAAGGATGGTATGTGCCTAAATATGTCCTAGAGGAAAATCCGGGTCTGCGTCGTTATCAAGATTTGCCCAAATACGCTGAGCTATTTAAAGACCCTGAAGACCCGCGCAAGTCGCGCTTTATGAACTGCCCGTCAGGATGGGCATGTGAGATTTTTAATACCCGTTTATTAAAAAATACCGGTTTAGATAAGACTTTTAATAGTGTTCATCCTGGTACGGGCGCCGCGCTCGATGCCGAAATATCCTCTGCTTTTGAACAGCATAAACCCTTATTGTTTTATTACTGGCAACCAACTGGGCTCATGGCAAAATACGACTTTGCGCCATTAGAGTTCCCTGCGCACGATGATGCCTGTTGGCAAGATTTATTAATAGCTGATGGTACTTCTGATTGCATCTCAGGTTTTCCTGTTTCTCCTTTGAGTATCGCGGTATCGACGCCTTTTATACAATCTAATCCTGAGCTGACCGATTTTTTTAAACAAGTTAAATTTACCCCGGATCAGCTCAACGGCGCTATTTTAGAGATGAGTGAAAACAAGCGCAGCGGTGATGAGCAAGCGCTGGTATTTTTACGTCAAAATCCTGATATTTGGCAGACGTGGATAACGCCAGAAGCGGCGCAGAAGATGGCGGCGACGCTTGGTGTCAGCTTGAATGGTGGCGCTTTGTCAAATAACGCTGCCTCAAATAGATCAACAAACAATAATACCGCTAACTTATTCAGCGTGTCCTCAAGCTTTCCTGCATGGTCGCTTGAAACATCGCTCAATAACGTCTTAGCGACTGTGGTTAGAAACTATGGTGACGTTTTTCGCAGTGTTAGTAGCGCCGCTTTAACCTATCTATTGTTACCCATCGAGCGCTTTTTAACCTTTATGCCGCCGTGGCTAATCATTGCGCTGGTGACCGTATTGGCATGGTTTGGCGTTCGTAAAATATGGTTCGCGCTGGCATGTGGCGTCGGATTATTTCTAATTGGTGCGTTTGGACTATGGGGTGCGCTGATTGATACCTTTGCGCTGCTTATTGTATCAGTCCTGGTCACGGTGGTGGTTGGTATTCCAATCGGTATCGCAGTGTCTGGTAGTAAAATCTTGCGTAAAATTATCACACCGATACTCGATGTGATGCAGACCATGCCAAGCTTTGTCTATTTAATACCCGTGCTTATGTTATTCGGCATTGGTAAAGTACCTGCGCTATTTGCCACCATTATCTATGCCTTGCCGCCGCTGATTCGTCTGACCACACTTGGAATTACCCAAGTCAATCATGAAATGGTCGAAGCAGGACGCTCGTTTGGTAGCACCCATTTGCAACTGCTGATTTGGATTAAATTGCCGCAAGCGCTGCCTAGTATCATGGCGGGTATTAATCAAGCGGTCATGATGTCGCTGTCTATGGTGGTGTTAGCTTCTATGATTGGCGCGCCGGGTCTTGGTGAAGATGTGTTGCAATCGATTCAAACGCTTAATATCGGTCAAGGCTTACAAGCGGGTACTGCTATTGTCATTGTCGCTATTATCATTGACCGTATTACGCAGGCCTTTGGGCAAGGAAAACGCGCGCGGCAAAAAACCATTGATGCGGGCAGACGCCCAATTGGTTAATGATGAATCATAAAAATAAAAAATGAGAGCCACAATGAACCATATTCAATTAGAAAATATCAGCAAGATTTATAATGCCAACAGCTCGCAAGCGCAGTCGGCCTTGGCATTATTGGCAGAAGGTATGGACAGCATTGCCGTAAAAAAGCAGACTGGCTATTCGGTCGGTCTTTATGATATCAATTTAAGCGTTAAAGCGGGCGAGCTGCATTGTATTATGGGTTTGTCAGGCTCTGGTAAATCAACCTTGATACGCCATATCAATCGTTTGATTGATCCAACTAGCGGAAAAATTTGGGTTGATACCGCTATTAACGCGAAAGAATCTACAGAGGGAACTGTCTCTAATTCAGCGGTCGCAAGCGAAGAGCAATTACCGGCTAGAAACGAAAAGTCTTCTGCTATTAATATCCTAGCACTCAATGATAAAGAGCTACAGCACTATCGTCAGCAAACAGTCAGTATGGTGTTTCAGCATTTTGGTTTGGTGCCTCATATGACGGTGCTACAAAATGTCGCTTACGGTTTACGTGTGCGCAAAATGAGTACCAAGGAGCGCCATGAAGTGGCAAGTTATTGGCTCAATGAGGTCGGGCTACCCAATCTAGAACGCAGCTATCCTGATGAATTATCTGGCGGTATGCGGCAGCGGGTAGGACTGGCACGGGCGTTGGCGACCGACAATCCAATATTGCTGATGGATGAGGCATTCTCCGCACTTGATCCCCTTATTCGCGCGCAACTACAAGACCAGTTGCTTGATTTACAAGAACGGCTTAATAAAACCATCGTCTTTATTACCCATGATATCGATGAAGCAGTCAAAGTTGGTCAACGTATCAGTATTTTAAATGGTGGGCGGCTGGTACAAACTGGTAGCGCAACTGAGTTACGCAATAATCCCACTGATGACTATGTGGCGCAATTTATGGGTGCTAAAAGTTAACTACCTTATAGTCTTAACCTAACTGATATTAACTATTAAATGTCTTATTAAGTAATTGATTAGTTTCGTAATATTGATTTTTTATTATTTTATCCTCATATAAATATAATCGCTCATTAATAATTGCTCACATCATTTCTTTGTGCTCACTTGTGTATATCACTACTCTTACGGCGTTGTTAAAAAAGTGTAGCAACCACTTATTTACTATTAAAGCAAACTCCACTAGCGTTGTATACTATTAAGATAGCCTAATGTCGTTATAATTCTTTTCATTTTCATATATCTCGCAATCTATTTGCTTTCACTAACATTCATTCTGCTTTATTGCTGTTGAATACGCTTAATAACTATTAATCATTAAGCGGGTGCACGTAATATTTTGTGAAAAGGATTCTTCATGCTACCTGATAAACAAGATAATAAGTCTCATAATACCAATCGCTCTGATAAGGGCAGCAACACTCATGATTTATCGACACAATCCCCACGAACAGCTGCGCGCTGGTTAAAAAATGTCAGTGCTTTTGGGGTAACGACGGTATTAAGTGCAGGAATTTTGGTTGCTTGCGGGCAAATGAGTAGCGCAGAAAACAATGCTAAGAGCAATGCTAATGCCAGTAGCCAAAACAGCGGCGTGAAAAGTTCACGGGATATGCTGCCATCCGACATGCTCGGGCAAATGCAAGCGTTACCGCAATTGACCAAGGGTTTGGGCAACACAGGTGCGCGGTTATTGACCCCAATAAACCTACTTTGATTAAGTTTTGGGCAAGCTGGTGCCCGTTATGTCTAGGCACGCTTGCAGAAACCGAAGAGTGGCGTATCGATCCTAAGTTTGCCGGTTTAAACCTTGTTACCGTTGCCAGTCCCGGTCATCTCAATGAAAAATTAGAGAGCGATTTTAGGACTTGGTATGCAGGCGTGCAAGCTGATTATCCTAAACTACCCGTATTGTCCGACGCTTCGGGTGAGCTGATTAATAAGCTTGGCGTGCAAGTGTACCCAAGCTGGGCGATACTCGATAAAAAAGGCAACTTGGTGCATTTGGTCAAAGGTAATATATCAGCAGAGCAAGCCTATGCCCTTGCTGAAAATGCTGATAATGACTTTGCCGAGCTAAAAGCGGGAAATGCCAAACCAGCAAACGCCCAAGCATTGAATAACAACAGTAAAATTGAAACCATCAAGCAAAAAGATGGCGTCTACTATAACGATAAAGGCAAAGCGATTAATACGCGCTCAATCTACTTGGCAGGTGGCTGCTTCTGGGGCGTTGAAGCTTATATGGAGCGCGTCGAAGGGGTGGTCGATGCGGTATCAGGCTATGCCAATGGTGATACCGCCAATCCAAGCTACGAGCAAGTGATTCGTGGCTCAGGTCATGCTGAGACGGTTAAGGTTACTTACGATGCCGATAAAACCGATCTTGATACGATTCTAAAATACTACTTACGCGTGATAGATCCAACTAGCCTAAACAAACAAGGCAATGATCGCGGCGTTCAGTACCGTTCGGGCGTTTATTATACCGATAAAGCAGATAAAGCAGTCATCGATGCGGCCCTTAAACGTATACAAAGCCAATATAAACAAAAAATCGTCGTCGAAAATAAACCGTTAGATAATTTTTGCTTGGCTGAGATGTATCATCAAGATTATTTAGCAAAAAATCCAAATGGCTATTGTCATGTCGATTTAAGTTTGGCTGATGATAAGCCGGAAGGCACTGCGCGAACCAAGCTTGCACCGGTCAGCACGGTTGCTGAAACCTTAGATTCCAAACGCTATGCAAACTTTGATAAAGGCGCGCTAAAAAATACCCTAACCAAAGCCCAGTACAATATCACTCAAGAGGCAGCGACAGAACGTGCGTTTAGTCATGAGTATGATAATTTATTTGCGCCAGGGATTTACGTCGATGTGGTGAGCGGTGAACCGTTATTTTTATCCACCGATAAATACCAATCTGGCTGCGGTTGGCCAAGTTTCACCAAGCCGATCGATAAACAGGTGATTACTCAGCATGAGGATACTGCCTTTAACATGGTGCGTACTGAGATTCGCTCGCGGGTCGCGGATTCACATTTGGGGCATGTATTCCCAGATGGTCCAAAAGACCGCGGCGGACTGCGCTATTGTATCAATGGCGGTGCACTACAATTTATCCCAGTCAGCGTGATGCCGCAGTCAGGCTATGGGCCTTTGGTAAAATTGGTAAAGCCTGCAAAACCTTAATGGTTCATACTGAAAATTAAACCTATGATGAGACGTTACGCTGATGCTTGGCGTCTTTTTTATGGCTGTTATTCCAAACCTATAAGTCAAAGTAAAAGGATTAATACGTTTATTATCGTTGTAGTTTTGCTGTTATAAGCGTTGAGTTATGAAAAACGGGGCAAACTTCGTTATACTCAAAATCTGAACCTTTTCTATTATTGGCATTTTGATAACCTTGGCATCTTGATAACTATTGCTACCTATTTCGTCGCTCGTTTTGTTTAGCGACTTTTCATTTTTGTATTTAAGGCTGTAACATGACCGTTACTCAAACTTCTAAACCTTTTGAACCTATTATTACCTCGTTATTGGATAACGACTTATATAAATTTACCATGCTACAAGCCATGCTGCATCAGTTTCCGCAGACCCATGGCGTTTATCGTTTTCGCTGCCGTAATAACGAAGATACGCTGTATCCATTGGCGGATATCAAAGAAGATTTAGAGCAACAGCTAGACAGCTTGTGTGAATTGCGATTCTTAGAAGATGAGCTGGAGTATTTACGCGGATTGCGCTTTATGCGTTCAGACTTTGTTGATTATCTAGAACTATTTAAGCTAAAACGCCGTTTTATCACCGTTAGCACCGACGAAAAAGGCCGCTTGTTTATTGATATCGAAGGGCCGATGATTCAGGCGATGTTTTTTGAAGTATTTGTCCTAGCTATTGTGAATGAGCTATATTTTAGTGCTTTATCAAATGCCAGCGTTATTGAAGAAGGGCAGCGCAGGCTAGATGAGAAAGTTGAGTTATTGCATCAGTATGCGGTAAAGCAGGAAAAATATGATAATAATACACCGCCATTTATCGTCGCTGATTTTGGTACACGTAGACGCTTTAGCAAGGTTTGGCAAGCGCATGTGGTTGAGATTTTACATAACGCTGAGCCAAAAATCGTCAGCGGTACTTCAAACGTTTATTTAGCGAAAAAACTCGGCATGACGCCGATAGGAACGATGGCACATGAGTTTATGCAGGCATTTCAGGCATTGGATGTGCGTTTGCGTGATTCACAAAAAGCGGCACTTGAAGCATGGGTACATGAGTATCGTGGTGATTTGGGTATTGCGCTGACCGATGTCGTTGGGATGGATGCATTTTTACGCGACTTTGATTTGTATTTTGCCAAGCTGTTCGATGGTCTGCGTCATGACAGCGGCGACCCGTATGTTTGGGGCGATAAGGCCATTGCGCATTATAAAAAATTAAAAATAGACCCAAGAACCAAGATATTAACTTTTAGTGATGGATTGGATTTAAATAAGGCGTGGAATTTACATCAATATTTTAAAGGTCAAATAAGAACCAGCTTTGGCATTGGCACCAATTTGACCAATGATATGGGCATCACTCCAATAAACATCGTCTTAAAATTGGTTGAGTGCAATGGGCAGCCAGTTGCCAAATTGTCGGACAGCCCAGGCAAGACCATGATCAATAATGATACCTATCTTGCCTATCTGCGCCAAGTTTTTGAAGTCGATGAGCCAGAATAGAGCTGACTTAATTTAGTTTAAATGTCACTGTTCTCTATGCTATCTTCTTCGGCGAAAGCGGCATCTAACGCTTGCTGTACGGCATTGATACGGGTTTCGCAAACGCGATAAGCGGCAATCGACTCTTCAACCGTTGTCATCAGATTATCGATATCTGGCTCATCTTGTTGCTGTAGTTCAGCGGCATTGGTTTTTAGAATATCATAAGCTGCCTTAAAGGTCTTTGGGGCGGCTTTTTTACGTTTGCGAGTAGGGGTTGTCATAAGGTTTCCTAATATTCACATTAGTTTAAGAAAAAAACATAGAAAGAAAAGTAGATAAAAAGTTGTTAAATATTTTAGTTTCAGGAGTCTGCTGCTGTTATAAATTTTCCTTGCTTGCTGTGTGACTTCGTCACTGTTCGAGGCTACGCAAAAT
The DNA here is from genome assembly GCF_016613355.1 of Psychrobacter sp. M9-54-1. Lineage (NCBI taxonomy): Bacteria > Pseudomonadati > Pseudomonadota > Gammaproteobacteria > Moraxellales > Moraxellaceae > Psychrobacter > Psychrobacter sp. M9-54-1. Next base: position 50,964 of record NZ_JADGFW010000005.1, read on the forward strand.
TTATCCCAACAGCTCTGTATTTTTATGGCAAACAGACTATAACTAATTGGTCTTCACATCAATAATCTGTGCTTTTGCCTTACCATCTTTTAAGATGATATGTACCGTTTTCTCAGCATAAAGTTGCGTACTGCTGGTCAGTATCTGCTTGTCTTTTGCATCAGTGAGCATGGTGTAGCCTTGCTTAAGCACACGAGAAGGACGATGCAAGAGTACAATATCGCGCAGATATTCGCTATCACGTCGTGCTTGTAGCAACTGCTGCTGGGCATTATGTATAATCGTCTTTTTTTGGTTTTGGCTATAACTTGATGCAATGGTTAATTGCTGATAAGCAGAATTTTGAGTTTGGACTCGCAGCTCACTGGTTCGTCTGGCTGCTTGTTTGACTTGGCGCTGGGCACTTTGCTGAATACTCTGCCAAGCATAATCACTGTCTTTTTGCAGGGCGGTCAATTGACCAATCGTTTGCGACTGAATGTGACTCAACTGGCGTGACGTTTGTTGCTCAGCGATATTCAGTTGACGCTGCGCTGCTTGTTTGATCTGCGCTTGGTATTGCAGGGTTTGCGTGACGAGCTGGGCTAAATGCGCCATGATAGCAGCAATCACTTTTGATGGTGTATCAAAGCTGCTATGCGCCACTTCATCTAAAATCACTTTATCACGCTCATGACCGATACCAACCCAGACAGGGATAGGTTGCTCGGCAACAAGAGCGGCAAGCTCGTAATCATTGAGATAGGCTAAATCACCAACGGCGCCACCGCCACGGATAATGACTAACAAATCTGGCAGGCGCTGATAGGTGTCGTAAAACTGCTGCTGGGCGCTAACGATAGCTTGACGGATTTCTCTTGGTGCGTGATTGCCTTGAAAAGTAGCATTGTGATAATGGAAATGACAGGCATCTGTACGAGCTAAGCGGTCCGCATCGGCTTGAAAGTCGCCCAATCCCGCCGCTTTTTCAGGGGCAATGACTAAGACATGCTCGATATCAAATGGGGTGGGTAGCTGCTGATTGAGGTTTAATAAGCCTTCGCCCGTCAAGCGGTCGACCATCTCCGCATATTGCCGCGCCAAGTCGCCTAAAGTGTAGCTTGGGTCAATATCTTCAATCGTCAGTGAGAAACCGTATTGTGCATGAAAGCCTGCCGATACTTTGAGTAAGACGGTCAAATCACGGTCAAGCGGCATGCCGGTTGCGCGCTCAAACTTTGCTAAGACGCGCGCCGCTTTAAAGCGCCAAAGATTACCACGGCAGCTGGCAATAACTTTGCCGTCGTCATCTTTTTCTGCTAGCTCAAAGTAATAATGCCCACTTTTACTTGATAGGTTGCGAATCTCAGCTTTTACCCATACGCGGTGATTAAAGGTCTGTTTGATGACCATATCGACCGCCGATAAGTAATCACTTAGGCGCAAAACCGTATCTTCTAAACTGACTTCCAGACTGTTTTCTTGCTCAGCCAGTTCCGCCTCCAAGGTCGCTAAATCTTTGGCAGGCACCAATACCTTATCTTTTTTAGAGCTGGCTTGTTTCATATTTGCTAGATTGGGTTTGCGCATAATAGGAGACCAAAGGTAATCGAGGCTGAAAGGCTGATGGCGTTAGATTAACGCATCAAAGTAGAGGTTGCAGATATAAAATACCAGACAGGATAGTTTACCCCAAAAGTGCCGCGACAAAAAGTAAAGCCAATAAGCTGCGATAAATATAGATGAATATAATAGCTATCTCGCAAACTTATTGGCTAAGAGCTTTGTTAAATTATCATTTTTTATTGGCAACGAAAATTAATCATATACTCATAATCATCTTTACGTGATAAATCTGGCGTGCCCGTCCCAAAGATTGAACCGATGACCGCGCCTGCTTGTCCGACCATACGACCCGTTTGCTCATTTAAAATACCGTTATACTTTACTTTGTCATCAACGATAATCACTTGTTTTCTTCCACAGGTTTTTTGCGCACTGTCTATTGCATTTTGCTGAGCTTTGACTTTGCTCTCAGCGATGCCCGTGGTTTCATAAATCGAGTTAGCGCGCTGAATCACCGGTGAAGAAGGCGTGCTTTGACAGGCACTCAAAGCCAGAGCCGAAGCCAGTGTTGCTGTTAAAGTAGCGGTTTTATTAAAAATATTCATAATAGTTTCCTTTTTCCTATAAGTTCAATATATTACTCGACAACTTGTATGAATCTAACGTATTGCGACGAGGAGTGTCTAGGCGGTTATTGTGTGCAACGTTGCAGGTACACAGCAAATCACTTGAAATATAAACCATATCTAGGATAATTGGACTATTCATTCTTAATTAGTAAGTAATTCTATGCAACTGATTCCTGCTCCTGCTGGCGTGCTCGAAGTTGACGCACTTTGGCAACAAGACAATCCTAACGATCCCAATACCGATACGGTGGCGCTGCTTTGCCATCCTAATCCTTTATTCGATGGTACGATGAATAATAAGGTAGTCACGACCATGTATCGATTTGCGCGTGATAATGGCATGCATGTGGTACGTTTTAACTTTCGCGGTGTCGGGCAGTCAACTGGCGAGCACGATTATGCGGAAGGGGAAGTAGTAGACGCAATGACCGTGCTACAATGGATTGCAGAGCAAACCAACGCACGTAAATTGTGGTTAGGTGGTTTTTCGTTTGGCGGTTATGTGACGGCACGTGTCGCTGAGCAAGTCATGGTATCGCCGCACATTTGGGGATTGAGTGATTTTGAAATAGCAAACGTTGCTCTTATTGCACCCTCCGTTGAAAAAAACGCCACCGATGATTTGAGCTTACCGATTGAGAAAACCTTTGAGATATATGGTAATGAAGACAATGTGGTTACGCCTGCTAGCATGCAGGAGTTTGCTGAGCGTCTCGGTCTGCCGGTTAGTATCGTTGATGGCGCTGGGCACTTTTTTCACGGACGTTTATCTGAGCTTAAAGGTTTGTTGGAAGAGCATAGTTTTGGGTCCAAAGATTCGCAGTAAAACCAGCTGATGTCTGAACCAATTTACCTAAGCATACTGTTAGTTTTTTATATTTATTTTGTCTAATGATGAGTCGTATTATGAGTTTATCTCCTTTGCAACGTTATGAGCAAGCCATTAGCACTGATGAGTTTACTCGAGATGAGCAGCAATATCAGGCAATGAGCTATTTAGATGGGTTGTATCATCAGCTCAATGATAGCGTGGCGCAAAAAAAAGGCTTTTTTAGCTTTCTAAAATCAAAACCTGCTGCACCCAAGGGCTTATATATGTGGGGTGGGGTAGGACGCGGTAAAACATGGATGATGGATATGTTTTACGACTCTTTGACCATTGAGCGTAAGATGCGCCAGCATTTTCACCACTTTATGCAGCGCGTCCATCAAGAGCTAAATAATCTACAAGGTCAAAGCGATCCGCTAGAAAAAGTCGCGGATATCATTTATGCAGAAGCAGTGATTATTTGTTTTGATGAGTTTTTTGTCTCCAACGTCTCAGATGCGATGATTTTGGGTGATTTGTTTACCATGCTATTTAATCGCGGCGTGACTTTGGTCGCCACATCAAACATTGAACCAGCAGGGCTTTATAAAGATGGTCTACACCGTGATCGCTTTATGCCAGCTATCGCCGAAGTTGAGCGTCACACCACAGTGATGAATATTGATTCTGGTATTGATTATCGCCTACGTGTCTTACAGCAAGCGGAGTTATATGAATCGCCGTTAACTAAGGCCAATCATCACTGGCTTGCCAACCGTTTCGCCAGTTTGTCTAACAATCAAAAAATCAGCAACGCGCCTATTACCATCAATGGTCGCGAAATCAAAATCAATGCCCGTACCGAAGATATTTTATTTTGTGACTTCCGTCATTTATGTATGGAGCCGCGCTCAGCGTCTGATTTTATCCAAATTGCCAAAGAATTTAGCACGGTGTTAATCAATTCTGTGCCCGCTTTAGATGATGATTTGCGTGATCCGACCCGCCGTTTTATTTATCTGGTTGATGAGTTTTATGATCGCCGCGTCAAACTATTGGTAAGAGCAGAGCAGCCAATTCTCGAGCTTTATCAAGGACAAAAATTGGCCTTTGAGATTGAGCGTACACGTTCACGCCTGCTTGAAATGCAGTCAGAGGACTATTTGCGCATGGATCATCGCATCGAAGGCTCAGAAGCGGCGTAAGGCATATCGCTAATGCAGTTGCATAATAATAAATAAGGATAAAATATGAATAGTTCTGAAAGTAATATGGATAACGGTAACGAACTGAACAGTAATAGCGAAGAAAATCAAGCCGAAAGCCCGAGAGGGGTAAACGCGCAAGTAACCAATGAACAGCTGATTAACTGGATTAAATCAAGACGTAGCATCGGCAATCTGAGCATTCCGGCACCGACAGAGTCTCAGATTAAAGCAGCTATTGACTGTGCGGTTACCGCTCCTGATCATAAAAAACTGCGGCCATGGCGCTTTATCGTCACTCAAGGTAATGCGCGTCATGACTTGGGCCGGGCCTTTTTAGCGGCTGCTGAAGCACAAGCGGCGCAAGCGGGCGAAGAGCTGTCTGAGAAATCACGCAAGAAAACCTACAATATGCCGCTGCGTGCGCCGGTTATTATTACGGTCGTTACCCATATGCAAGTGCATAAAAAAGTGCCACCTTTTGAGCAAATGCTCAGTGCTGGCGCGGCAGTACAAAATCTTATTTTAGCGTTACAAGCTCAAGGTTTTAGTACGGTTTGGCGTACGGGCTTATTGGCCAATGAGCCTGCCGTTAAAGCTTATTTTGGCGTTGGCGCAGATGATTATGTTACGGCTTTTGTTTATACTGGCAGCAGTCCATGCGATATGCCCACGCGCAAGCCGATTGATATTGAGCCATTACTGCGTTTTGAGTCATAGCGTCCAGACAGGTCTATGATTACGGCGATATTTCAAAATAGTAAGCGTTGCTATAACGTGATACAGCAAAGCAAAACAATGACCAAACTGGTCACGTTATTTCAATAAAATAACGGTTCTATATCAATAATTGTTGAAACATACCCTCAATCTCACTGTATACTCAGCACAAATTCTATTCATAATTCAGTCAGTCAATACGGATAAAATAATATGACCAGCGCTAATGATAAAAAGACAGATGCAAATATAGAGGACAGTCAAACAGACAATCAAGGTGCTGAAAAACAAAACAGTTTGCTATCCAGTATCATTGAGCGTGCCACCAAATCTGGGCTAGGGCGTAAGAAGTTAAATCCTAGCGCGGTTGAATCTGCGGTGGCAAAAAACATGGCAGAAATCCATAACAATCCAACCAAGCTGCGTTTGGCATTTTTAGGTGGCGGTAGCTTTGGTACGGCGATGGCAAACTTGGCTGCCCGTAATGGCTGTGATACCACGCTGTGGGTACGCAATAAACGTACTGTTAAGGCTATGGCAAAGACGCAGACCAATAAAAAATACTTGCCCGGTTATAAGCTTGATGATCGCCTCAAATACAGTCATGATTTACAGGCGGCGGTCAAAGATACCGATATTGTGTTCATTGCTGTCCCAGGTCTCGCGTTTCGCGAAACCCTAAAAAGTATCGCGCCCTTTATTAGCGGGCAATCTATTGTCTCTTTGACCAAGGGTATGGAAAAAGATACCTTTGCTTTGATGAGTGATATTATTAAAGATGAGCTGCCGGAAGTGAATTTTGGCGTGATGTCAGGGCCAAATCTCGCCATTGAAATCATGAAAAATATGCCGTCTGCTACGGTCATTGCCAGTGACTCTGAGCCACTACGCCATGCGGTACAAGCAGCATTACATAGTGCTTTCTTTAGAGTGTTTGCCAGTGACGATGTTCGCGGTGTTGAGCTTGGTGGCGCGCTAAAAAATATTTATGCCATTGCCATGGGAATGGCGGCAGCTTATGAAGTCGGTGAAAATACCAAAGCCATGATATTAACGCGCGGTTTAGCGGAAATGAGCCGTTTTGGTGTCCATGCCGGTGCCAATCCGCTGACCTTTTTAGGTCTGTCGGGCGTCGGTGATTTATATGCCACTTGTAGCTCAGAGCTGAGCCGCAATTACCGTATTGGTAATATGCTCGGTCGCGGTATGACGATTGATGCGGCGGTCAAAAAATTGGGTCAAACCGCTGAAGGCGTCAACACCATTCAGCAGGTACATGAAAAAGCCACCAAAGAAGGCATTTATATGCCGATTACCCATGCGCTTCATGCAGTCATTTATGAAGACAAAGCGGCACTTGGCGTTGCTTTACATCTTATGGAAGCGGGCTTCCGTAGTGATGTTGAGTTTGTCATGGAGCATGACCATAGTAATGCGGCACTAACGGCGCAAATGCAAACAGCAAGCAAGACTAAGCATAAAAAAGACGAAAATAAGTAAAGCGTTTAGCAGAATGTAGCTATTTCATTGTTAACATTACTTTATCATCAAAATAGTCAGGTAAACGTAACACACAAGGTGGTTAAGATTATGAAAATTATCTTAGTACGTCATGGTCAAGCAGAAGATGGGACGCGCCCAGACAGTGCACGGCAGTTGACAGATTTTGGTCAGAAACAAGCGGCGGAAACGGCAGAATATATTACCACTCATTATCAACCTGATTGTTTTGTTGTGAGCCCTTATAAGCGGGCGCAGCAGACGCTGGCAGAATTACAGTTGCGCGCTCCTAACGTGCTCTCACAAATACAAGAGAATATCACGCCATCCGACGATGCCCATCAGGCGCTCATCGATATTGGTAATGTTGAAGCGGAGTGTCTGGTGGTCGTCTGTCATATGTCTATCGTTGCTCACATCGCAGGCCTGCTAACGGGTGATTATCCTGAATCCTTCTCTTTGGCAGAAGCGCGCGTGTTTGAGATGGATTTTGTGATGATGGGTATGGCAACCGAGATCGACCGCTTTGTCCCAGAACAACCTTATTAGTATCAATCATACACATGCTCATAAAACATTTAAATGCTTGCTAGACCATAGCTTTAATAAATGACAGCTTTAATCAGCAATGACTCTAAACAACAGCTTGGATAATTAAGGACACATTTGGTGTTACATGTTTGGTTAAGAGCGCAGCACAGTCCTCTAGCGGTCTGGCACGAAGATATAAAACAATGGCAATTGGTCGATGGCTGGCAACAGCTGCATGATATCTATGGTAGCTATAAAACCAATAGCCAAAAATCGGTTTGCCTGTATTTCCCATCAAGCCATGTCTTACAAGTAGAGTCTGAGCTAAATACGGCTCAGCTTAAACAATTAGGTATGAGCGGTAAGCAGTATTTATTTGAAGAAACTTCTCTGACGCCGGTTGAACAATTAGCCATTCGCCAAATGACTGAAAATACCAGCCATCATCTCTATGCTTTGGCTCAAAGCGATATCGAAGCATGGCAGCAAAGCGCTAAGCTTGTTGGCATGAACATCGTAGCGTTATTGCCTGATTTTTTATTACTGCCAACGCCAGAAGAGGGCGCAGGTCAGCAACTTGTATTGTACAAAGATAACCACACCATGCTACTGCGCCAATCCTTACATCAAGGCATGGCCGTCAGTTATCTGCCTTTAATCTTTGAGCGTTTTCCACATTTAAGCGAAGTGCTGCTATTACCAGCTATTGATGACGCCTTTGTAGATTCGAGCCACGCTACTGATAGGGTTAATGAGCCTGCGTTCGATGATATGGATTTAACCAAGCATGAAACTACCGTCAAAGTAACTACTCAAACGGCGGCAATGATTGCCGAGCATCAATTACTATTAACCACGCTACCAGTTGCTCCTAAACCGCTTGAAATTCCTGAGCGTCATGCGCTGAACTTTTTTATTAAATCGACCGATTCGCAATTATCACCATATCTGCGGGTGGCGATGATGGTGGCGCTGTCAGCACTGATATTACAGATGGCGACCGATGGGGTACAATTCTACCAGTATCAGGCGGCAGCAGCAGCGACCAAAACTGAGATTGCCACCCAGTACCAGTCTTGGTTTCCTAATGAGCCGCTTAGTACGCGCACGAAATTGCAAGTGCAGTTGCAACCAAAACTGCGTAGTGATAGCCAAGCGCCTGATTCTCACATAGCGGTATTGGCACGTATATCACCGTTGATTAAACAGTCGTCATTACGAGCGCAGGCGTTAATCATGCAGCCAACTGCGCTCAGCTTTACGCTAATTGCACCAGACCGCGGCAGTCTTGATCAATTTACCAATACGCTTGTCGCCCAAGGCTTAAATGCTAAGCTGGAACAAGTCAATGGCAATGAGCAAGGGCAGTTTAGTGGTCAAGTAACCGTTGATGTGGTAGAAAACAATAGTAGCGTTAGCAATAAAGGGTAACCATGAAAAGATTACAACGCCTCGCCAAACGCAGCACTATGGTGGCTGACCCTAAAAGCAGTGCATTATCAACGCGGATGAGTAGCTTTCAAAATGCCTTACTGACACGTTGGCAAGCATTGTCTGCGCGTGACCAATTAGCCTTACTGCTATTGTCGGCATTTTTGCTGTTATTTGTCGGTGGTTATGGCGGCTATAGCGTCCATCAATCAGCAAAAGCGAGCAAAAATGAGTATCGAAAGCAGGTTGCTGACTATTTTTGGTTGCGTGCCCAAGCTGGTAATATTGATAGCAATGCGTTAAATGCTACCAATTCAGCAGATGGCGCTGAAGCGATGCCGCCGGCTAGCCGGATCAGTGCGCTGTTAAATAACTCAGGGATTGCTGATGCGCAGGTCATTGCAGCAGGCGATGCGGTGCAGCTGAGCTTTACCCATCCAAGCCAAGCGGTGGTGAGTGGCGCACTCGGTAAGCTTGAACAGCAAGGTTGGCAATTTACCCAACTGTCGATGCAACAAGACTTGGTTACCAAGGCTATTCAAGTACAGGCGACCGTGACTTCTTAATATTTTTAGTCAATTATGTAAGAAAAATAATTAACCACGTTAACGCTTTAACAATTACCACATTGAAAACCTGATAATTTGCCACAATAAAAATAACTACAGACCACAGAATATAACGAGTGACAGCATGATAAATAATTCTAATAATACGATGAGTGATGATAAACGCCGCTCTTTGACGACATATAACCATATCACCTATTTGCTTTATGTGCTCAGCTACTTTACCGCTGGGCTATTGTGGATTGTGCCTATCTTTATGAACTATGCCAAACGCCGTGATGCGGATGGTACTTGGCTTGCCACCCATTTTGATTGGCAAATCAAGACATTTTGGTACAGTATTGTCCTGTTCGCCATTGGGGTGCTTATTGTCGCCTTTGCCTTAGGCGGTTTTGGTGTCAGTATGTTCGCTGAAACCAACAACATTGCCATCGGCTCAGTATTATTGGCTATTTTAGGTTTTGTTATTATGGGCTTTACTTTTATTTGGCATCTGTACCGTATTGTACGCGGTTGGATTGCGCTTGCTGATGGCCGCCCAGTGCCTTAATCTGAGAATATGAATATCAATAAGTGGTAGATGTGGATAAAAATGCTGTCTGATAGGGGTTTCTTTACTAGGTTAAGTCAGTCAATTAACAGTATTAACGCTTATTTATTCGCAGGATAGGGCGTAATTTTCCTGATGAAACTTTGGTCTTATTTCAGTTAAGCTGATATAATCGCAGCGCTTGACCGCATTCGTTTTTCTTATTCATTCTTTCTTTTCAAGCAGGGTCTGTCATTACTATGTCTTACGCCTTACTTCGCCCTTTTTTGTTTAATATGGACCCCGAGCACGCGCATGAGATGACCTTGTCTTTATTGGATAAAGCTCATAAAGCGCGTGTGTTGGGCTTAGTATATGGTCAGTCAATGCAGCCAACCGACTGTATGGGCTTACAGTTTGCCAATCCTGTTGGGCTTGCCGCCGGTTTGGACAAAAACGGCGATTATATCGATGCATTAGCAGAGTTGGGTTTTGGTTTTATCGAAGTGGGTACGGTCACTCCAAAACCGCAAGTTGGCAATGATCGACCGAGACTATTTAGAATCAAACAAGCCGATGCCATTATTAACCGCATGGGTTTTAATAACGAAGGCGTTGATTACCTGATTGAAAACGTCAAACGCTGTAAATACCAAGGCAATATCGGTATCAATATTGGTAAAAATGCTGCGACTCCGGTTGAAAATGCGGCTGATGATTATGTCTATTGCTTAGAGCGTGTCTATCCGCATGCGTCTTATATTACGGTCAATATCTCCTCGCCGAATACCAAAAATTTGCGCGACCTACAAAGCGGTGAAGCGTTAACCCAATTATTAGCTACCATTAAAAATCGCCACAATCATCTGGCAACCGAATATGGTTTTTATGTACCATTGGTATTAAAAGTCGCTCCCGATTTAGAGCCATTACAAGTGGATTACATCTCTAAGCAGTTGCTGGACTTTGAGATTGATGGTTTGATTGCCACCAATACCACGTTGAGCCGCGTAGGTGTCGAAGATTTGCCCGATGGTGAGCAAGCAGGCGGCTTATCCGGTCGTCCGGTCAGCCACATTAGTACGCAAATTCTACAACAATTCTCTGACCAGTTGGGTGGTAAGGTCACGTTGATTGGCGTTGGTGGTATCGATAGCGGTGACAAAGCCGTCAAAAAAATTGAAGCAGGTGCAGATTTGGTGCAGCTATATTCAGGACTTATCTATAAAGGGCCGGGACTGGTACAGTCTTGCATTCAATCTATCGGTGGCTATTACGATGCGATGGAAGGTTAAGATTGTTAAAACTGCAAGCTTTTCACCTTCACTGAAGTACACCAAATAAGATGCAAATGAGGCGATAAACATGAGTGGTTTAGATATTGTAATTGCTGTGGTTGTCCTGATTGGCTTATGGCGTGGTTTTCAGGTAGGTCTGATTAAGACAGCTGTCGGTTTAGTCGGTTGGTTTATCGCACTTATTGCTGCCACGCGTCTGGCAGGTTCGGTCGCGCCGCAATTATCAAGTATGGTAGAGAATCCTGTTTTACAAATGGCGCTGGCGTTTTTAGTGATTGTGATTGCTATTTTAGCCATTATGCATCTGGTTGCGTTTGTGTTTTCTGGCGTACTTAAAACCTTACGTCTTGGCGTCCTTGATAAAATGGCGGGCGGGGTACTTGGCGCGGCAAAAAACGTGCTTATGGTTTTGGTGGTGCTTAGCGTCAGCGCGCCATTGTTGGTACAAATGCCGCAGTGGGAAACCTCAGTGCTCGCGCCTGAATTACTGCCTTATGCGCCCATGGGTAAAGAGCTGGTCTCAGATATGTTTGGGATGGCATGGGATCAGGTCAATCAGTCTTAAATTTTATAGATCCAAAGGCATGCTAAGCACTTAAAAAAAACTATTCAAGCGTCTTTAATATTCGTAAAATACACCTCTATTTATCATCATTAACTCGTCTTATGGATAATTAGCCTTATCTATTGTCCGTAAGTCGTTATTCTTAGTAAGATCATCAGCGTTGCGGCAAAAGATAGGCAAACATTTAAGACAACCTTATCAGCCGTTATTGTGTTATCAATGTGTGGTACAAAATAGGATACAACTATGTGTGGAGTCGTTGGGGTCGCAGCTCATGAGCCGGTCAACCAAATTCTTTATGATGCCTTAACCATGTTGCAGCATCGCGGGCAAGATGCGGCAGGTATTGTGACTTTACAGGATGGGCGTCTTTATTTACGTAAAGAAAATGGCATGGTACGTGACGTGTTTATGAACCGTCATATGCTAAAACTGGTGGGTAAGTTTGGTATCGGTCACGTTCGTTACCCGACCGCTGGTACCTCAAGTAGCGCCGAAGCACAGCCTTTTTACGTCAACTCGCCTTATGGTATTACCCTTGCGCACAATGGTAACCTAACCAATGCTGAAGGTTTGGCAAAATCTTTGTATCAAGAAGATCGCCGTCATCTCAATACAGATTCAGATTCTGAGGTGTTGCTAAACGTGCTTGCGCATGAAATGCAAAATATCAATAAAACCCACCCGACGCCTACGGATATCTTTGCAGCAGTGACAGCGGTTTATAGCCGTATTGAAGGCGCTTATGGCGTGGTTGCCATGATTACGGGTCATGGGTTGCTAGCATTCCGTGATCCAAACGGTATCCGTCCGCTGATTTTTGGTAAGCGTATGGCAGCTAACGGTGGCACAGAATATATGGTCGCGTCAGAGTCAGTTGCGTTGACAGGTTCAGGCTTTAGCATTGTCCGTGATGTCAAACCAGGCGAAGCGATCTTTATTGATTTGGACCATAAACTGCATACGCATCAGTGCGTTGAGCAAAAAGAATACACGCCTTGTATCTTTGAATATGTGTATTTTGCCCGTCCAGATTCTATTATGGATAATATCTCGGTTTATAAATCACGCCTACGTATGGGTGAAAAACTGGCTGATAAAATCCTTGCTGAATGGGGTGAGGACCATGATATTGATGTGGTTATTCCTATTCCTGATACCTCGCGTACTTCAGCGATGGAGCTGGCGCTAAAAATGAACGTCAAATATCGTGAAGGGTTTATGAAAAACCGCTATATCGGTCGTACCTTTATCATGCCAGGTCAGCAGCAACGTAAAAAATCTGTGCGTCAAAAGTTAAGTGCGGTACCGCTTGAGTTTAAAGGCAAAAACGTTCTTTTGGTCGATGACTCAATCGTTCGCGGCACGACTTGTCATGAAATTATCCAAATGGCACGTGATGCCGGTGCTCGTAAGGTATTCTTTGCCAGTGCTGCGCCGCCGGTTAAATATCCAAACGTCTATGGTATCGATATGCCAGTGCGTAGCGAGCTGATTGCTTCAGGTCATAGCGTTGAAGAAGTACGCGAGATTATCGGCGCTGACCGCTTGATTTTCCAAGATTTGGACGATTTGATTGAAGCGGTTAAAGATACTAAGCATAGTAAAGTTGAAGGCTTCGATTGCGCGGTATTTAATGGCTGCTACATCACTGGGCAAATCAATGAAGCGTATCTCGATCATCTACAAGAGCAACGTAACGACACCGCCAAAACAAGCAAAAAAGGCGTGCAAATCGTTGCTGATACCCCAGTCGATATGATGGGCGTAGAAGAGTTATAATAGAATAAGTAACTCAAAAATGGTAGTAAGTAAAAAGGCTGGATTCGTAAAGATTCCAGCCTTTTTTATTAGCACAAATAAACGTAGTCAGTATGAAATAAAATGATGAATAAACAGCCATAGGCGGCTGGTATAAATTTTCCTTGTTTGCTGTTATCACAGAGGTTACGAAAAATTCATCCCAGCCGCGCTGTATCTTTTTTAAAATTAATCTACTATATAAAACGAACCTTTAACGTTTAATCAGCCTAAAAAACGCGTAAATAACCACAAAAAGCCATTAATCGCCGCGATACCGACGATCATGCTGACCAGCAATTGACGACTAAGATGATAGATAAGTAGCACCAATAATAACGCGCCAATTTGTGCCATAAATAAATGTACTTCGGCACTATTTAAGCCAGCTTGGAAGCCAGCATCGCCTGACAAACCTTGATAAGAAAGGCTGGTTAAAATCAGTAATACCATCACAGATAGCGGCAAGCTTTCATTTAAGCGATGTAGCCACGGCGTATCTAGCAGCTTCTTAGGTATTAAAGCGGGCAGGGCACGGGTAATAAAGGTCACGGCTGCCATCGCCAGTGTGGAAAGAATCAAATAACTACTGCTCATTGCTGCCTCCTTGCACACTGCGCTGTAACCAAAAACCACGCGCTAAAATCAGCAGCACACAAATCGTAATCGCTACTAATAACAACCAATTACTGGTAAAGAACGAGGCAATCACTAAAGCAATGACGGCAATACCAATGGGGAAATAGCGTTTGATACTTTGGAATTGCTCATAAGCCAAAATGGCAAATAAACAGACCAAGGCAAAATCCAAATGCGGTACCAAGTCACTGAGTGCACTGCCAATCATTACACCAATCGCACCAGCTAATACCCACCAACTTTGGTTAAACAAACTAATCGGCAGTATGAGTGATTGGCGCGACTCGTTTGGCAAACTGGTCATTACCGAAAACGTTTCATCGGTGAGGGCAAATAAACAGTAGGTTTTCGCTATTTTATTTTTTGGCAAATACTGCAATAACGGCATACCATAAAAGACGTGACGCAAGTTAATGGCGGCAATGTTGGTAGCAATATTACCAATCGGTAGCCCAGCACTTAGCATCGGTAAACACGCATATTGCGCCGCGCCTGCATATAAGACTACACTTAGCATAATAGTCGCCCACACAGGCACGCCCGCCACTTGCGCCAGCACGCCAAAGGCGATGCCCGCCGGCAGATAACCCATGGCCACTGGCAAGCTTTTTTTAAAGCCTTCTGCCCATTCGTAATGATAGGCTTGATTTTGGTTTATCTCATTTGATTGAGTAGTCACGTGATATCCTAATTTTTCTTACTTTTATGTATCGTTTATTATCTCTTTTGTGTTTATTAAGCGCCTCATGTTAGCTAATTACTTTAATGGTCAAGCTTCAGGCTGCAATTTTTCATAGCTGCCTGTTTGATGGGCACGGTATAAAAACCCACCAAGAATCATCAATCTTAATAATAATAAGCACCAAACGCTAAGCCAAATACCGGTCATATCCCATTGCTGGTAGAGTAGCCAACTTAAAGGGAAAAAGATAAGCGCCAATATCAGCGCGGCATTACGAATGACGCTACCAGCCGTTAAACCAAAGAATATTCCATCGAGCCAATAAGCGCCAACGCCAACAAGTGGCAGTAGTACCGCATAAAGATGATAGTCATAAGCCAGCGCAAAGACGGGTTCGATATTGGTCATGAAATCCAAATAAGTTGGCATCGCAAGCCACCAAATCGCGCTTAGCATCATGGCAAGGCCGTAACTGACCACGCCTGTGCGTTTGACGATAATACGAAAACGTGGCCAATCGCGTCGTCCTGCTGCTTGTCCGCTTAAGGTTTCTGCCGATACCGCCACGCCGTCAAGGGCAAAGGCTGAGATGCTTAATACCTGCAATAAAATAGCGTTAGCGGCCAAAATGACATCGCCGCTTTGGGCCGACAGTCGGGTAATCCAAGCAAAGCTTAGGGTTAAAATAAGCGTACGGATAAAAATGTCTTTATTTAATGAAAATAGCCTAAGCATTTTATGTTTGGTAAAGTGGTCTTTATTAGCATTAAATAACGCGCGCCAAGAGATTTGTAGATGTCGACAGCTGAGCCACAATGCTAAGACCACCCCAAGCCAAAAGGCAATGGTCGTGCCTAATGCTACCCCAACCAAGCCCATCTGCAGCACATAAACAAAAAACAAGGTCAGAATAATATTAAGCAGGGCGATAAAGCCTTGCTGATAAAGCATATAGCGGGTTTTGCCTTGACCGGCAAACCAGCCGATAAAGGCAAAATTCATCAGCTCTGCGATAACGCCCCAAAAACGGACGTCCAAATAAGTTTTGGCTGCACGACCGCTATCAGGATTGGCAGAAAGCGCTTGCAAGCCAAAATCAATGAGCCAAGGTTTTGCAATAAGTAGCACTGCGCCAATCATAAACGCAAGTAACAAAGCCCGCTGCAAAATTGATAGCAGCGGCGATTGCGTTTGTTTATGCGCATCATTATGAGCCAGCTGACCGAGTGCTTGTGCGGACAGTCCAGATGACGCGTATTGCAAAAAGTTAAAGCTGACTAATATCAAAGACAGCAGCTGAATAGCCAAACCCATGCCAGCAAGCTTGGCCGTGTCATTCATATTACCGACAATAGCTGTATCAATGACACTTTGTAGTGGCATCGCAAGGTTAGCCAATAATACAGGTAAGGCAATCGCGATAATACGCGCATAGCGAGTATCAATAGGCGGCATAGCACTTGGCGGCAGGGTAGATGACATAGCTTAGTCGCTTATATAACCATATAATAAGACAGAAAAGTTTAGTGATGACTTATCGAATAGTATTAAAAGATGGATAAAAATAGTATAAAGACAAAAGCACCTAGAGTTTAGGTGCTTTTATCGTGATAACGTTTGCTAAACAACTAAAAGTCTAGTGATTGGCTTTTATACAAGCGTTAGTCTTGCTCATACATTTTTGGATCATTAAAAGTAACGATTGCTTCTTCAAACTCAGGCTTTACTTTAACGATAAAGTCATCACGTGACAAACCCATCGCTAGAGGAATCGAGCTTGCGATATAAGTAGATGAGTAAGTACCAGCAAGTAGACCAATAAACAGGGCAGCCGAGAACCAGAATAAGCCATCACCGCCTAAGAATAACATCGCTAGTACTACCAATAGTACCGTTGAGATGGTCATAATCGTACGGCGCAGCGTCTCTGTCAATGACAAATCAACCGTTTGACGCGGCGTGATACCACGCACGCGGCGGAAGTTTTCACGAATACGGTCATAAACGACGATCGTATCGTTCAGCGAGTAACCAATCAACGCCAGTACAGCAGCTAGGACAGTTAAATCAAACGGAAAACCAAATAAGGCAAAGACCCCGATGGTTACCACCGCATCATGGAATAGCGACAGTACTGCGCCAAGCGCTAGCTTAAACTGGAAGCGTAGGGCAACATAGCCAAGCATACAAGCCAATGCCAATGCCAATGCCATAACCGAGTTTAAGTAGATTTCGTTACCGACTTGGCTACCGATGATATTAACGTTACTGATTTCAACGTTATTATTAGGCAATGCTAATGCTTTACTCAGGCTGGCGTTCAGTCCATCGACGTTATCTGACTGTGGTGGCAAGCGTACTAAAAGCTCTTGGCGCGTACCTAGATACTGTACGACCGCATCGTCAAAGCCATTATCGGCTAGGGCATTTACCACATCGGCTTGCTCAGCAGGCTGCTCATAACGCACATCTGCTGAAACCCCGCCGGTAAAATCAAGACCTAGATTTAGACCATTAACGGCGATGGCGATAATACTGCCAATCACCATCAAAAGCGATAGAAGTGCCATCGGCTTTTCTAACTTCATAAATGGGATGATACGTTGATCGCCAATGGCTTTGATACCACCTTCTGCGTAAGCAGCGGCATCTTCGGCAGAACCACCTAACATCAAATTAGGATCAACCGCTGCTGTGTTACCAGATGCTTGGGTCGCCAAGGCTTGATTTTCTTTCCCACCGTGGCGGGTTTTTGAACCGGTCAATTTAGAGGTTCTAGGATTATTAGCTTGTGTATTACTGCCTTTGCCATCACGGCGCGGTTTTTTACGGCGGCGCGTACCAGTAGTATTTGCTTCACCGTTTGAGCCATTTCGATCTGGGTTATTTTCTTGTTCTAGCGGATTGTTATTATCGATAGCCATAGTTTTCTCCTAACCGATGCTCAGACGTTTGATAGATTTGCGCTTGCCGTAAGCAATTTGTATCAGCGCACGCGTCACCAAAATGGCGGTAAATAGCGAGCTGACAATACCAATCGCGAGGGTAATCGCAAAGCCTTTAATCGGACCCGTACCTATCGCAAATAAAATAAAGGCGACCAGTAAGGTTGTGATATTGGCATCGAAAATACTACTAAAAGCACGGTCAAAACCTGCGACGATGGCGGATTTTGGCCGGACACCATTTGCCAGCTCCTCACGTATCCGCTCAAAGATCAGCACGTTGGCATCGACCGCCATACCAATGGTCAAGACAATACCAGCAATACCCGGTAGGGTGAGTGATGAGCCTAAGATTGACATGATAGCAATGATAATAATGACGTTAATTGCTAGGGCCACGTTGGCAATGACGCCAAATAAGCGATAGAAAACAATCATAAAGGCGAAAACTAATAGATAACCCACTTGGGTAGAGAATAAGCCTTTTTCGATATTTTCTTGACCGAGTGATGGACCAATCGTACGCTCTTCCACGAAATACATCGGTGCTGCTAGCGCCCCTGAACGTAGTAAAAGGGCAAGCTCAGCCGCTTCAGCGCTACTGTCAAGTCCAGTAATACGGAATGACGAGCCCAGTACCGCTTGGATATTGGCACGGTTAATGACTTTGGTTTCTGCATACGGTGTACGTACTTCAACCGTCTCACCAGTCGCTGGGTCTTCTTTATAAGCGATACGTTGTTTATTCTCAATAAACAGCACCGCCATTTGTTTACCGACAGCAGTACGGGTAGCGTTTTGCATGAGCTTGCCACCAGCACTATCTAGGGTAATGCTGACTTCAGGCGAGCCATTTTCATCGATGCCTGTCTGAGCATTGGTGACTTTATCACCGGTGACAATCGCTTGACGCTCAAGCAATACTGGCGGACCATCGAGTGTTTCAAAGGGGAACGCTTCAGTGCCAGCAGGCGGAATACCGCCCATATAGTTTTCAGCACCTTCAGCAACCATACGGAACTCAAGGTTAGCCGTACGACCAAGGACACGTTTTGCCTCAGCGGTATCTTGTACGCCTGGAAGTTCAACGACGATACGGCTAGCACCTTGCGATTGTACCAAAGCTTCAGTCACGCCAAGCTCAGCAATACGATTGCGTAGGGTGGTCAAGTTCTGATTGACCGCGTAGCTATTGATTTCATCTAAGGTGGCATCGTTATACGCTAAAATCAGCGCAGGGCCCTGCTCATCAATCGAAGACTGTAGCGTGAAAGTATTACCCATCGAGCCTTGTAAGATGTTTTGCGCACGGTTACGGGTATCGGTATCAGCGAAATGCAGCACCACGCCACGTTTTTCGGTTTTGATACCTTTAACCGCAATACGTTCAGCACGTAAGTCACGGCGCATATCACGACTGGCGCTGGTCAAACGCTGCTCGAGCGCTTTATCCATATCCACTTCTAGTACAAAACGTACTCCGCCGCGCAAATCAAGCCCGAGTTTCATCGGTTTTGCACCGATATCACGCAACCACTCTGGGGTCGTTTGTGCCAAGTTTAGTGCGACCACATAGTCCTCGCCCAAATTCTGACGCAGCACTTCCTGAGCTTTTAGCTGATCGACTGGATTATCGAGACGCACCAGCGCGCTGTTGCCCTCAAAGGTACCATCATGATTATTGATGCCAGCCTCTTCAAGTAAGCTTTTAGACTGGGTCAAAATACCTTCAGATAGCTGTGTACCTGCTGCGGCACTGGTAATCTGTACGGCAGGTTCATCAGGATAGAGGTTAGGGGCCGCATATAGACCGGCAATGATAAGCACGACGGCGATGAGTAAGTATTTCCAAGCGGGATATTGCATAATCACTTCTTTAAGTTGATAAACTACTGGCGACGCAGGCCACAAGTTAGCAGATGGGAAGTTAGCGATAACAATGGCAGGTGATTAAATGGAGAGCTACTATTGTATAGTAGTAGTCGTACTAAATTCTGCACCACTGCGATCATCCGCGATGATAGTAAAGCAAAAAACGGTTAAGCGTAAACAGTAAAGCGAAAAATGACCGTAAATAATGTACGGTCATTTTACAGTCATTACAACCAATAATTGATCTCTGGCAGCAATTAAGCTCAATAAAAGTTTGTCAATTATTGAATTTCTAAATGACAATTAAACGCTTTCAATCGTGCCAGCTGGCAATACTGAAATCACGGACGCACGTTGCACTTTAACATCGGTATGATTGTTTAAGCTCACAACCGCATAATCACCTTCCAATGCTTTGATACGGCCCATAAGACCACCAGCAAAAATAATTTCGCTGCCAACGGTCAAGGCGTTGACCATCGCACGGTGTTCTTTGGTACGCTTAGACTGTGGGCGAATCACCAAAAAGTAAAAAATGGCAAAAAAGGCAACCGGCAACAAGATTTGACCAAACATTGACGCAGCGCCGGCAGTTTCTGGCGCCGCATGGGCTGCTTGAATGAATAAGCTCATAATTTCTCTCAGTAAGTCATAGATAAGAATAAATTTACACGCATAGTAACAAAAAATCTCAGGCTTGGTAACTGTTAATCATAGGCTGAGGGCGTTTTTGTTAAAACTCACGGACTAACCATGACCGTTATAATGGTGGGCGTTTTCTTATTATAAAGGATATAAGGATAAGTTACTGAGTAGGTAAAAAAAGCCAAATGTTAAGTTAACATAAAGCTATGATAAATTTATATTAACTTTATAAGTTTAGAAGACCGTGGTTGTAAATTTCTAGGTAATTGATAAGTATAGTGATTTATTGCGAAATGCTATTATTAACATTGATATTAAACAAGCTCTTATCATAAACCAAATGGCTGTATAATAGAGTGGTTTGAGCACGTTTTTAATGATTGGGTAGAAAAGCATTCGTATTTATTGGCTATTATTTTCTATCTGCTAGCGCTTGCTCATGATATATTGTGATTTCCTTTTTCTTCTTTGTTTAGGTTACCTAACTTGTTTACCTTTTTTATGTCTGTACCTCGCTTATACCGTCCGCGCGCTTGTCGTAAAGACGCCTCTGCTGAACCTCCCCCGACGATGGGTGACAGCGATCGCTCTTATATGACACGCTTTAATAGCAAATCGTTTTCGGCGTTTATTCTATTGCTAACCTCTTTGCTACCACAAGCGGTTTGGGCAGCGGGTGAGGTAGCAAATCCTACTGCTAGTAGCGTGCTACTGCTTATTTTATTTGTGCTCATTGCCATTGGCATCTCGTTCATTTGTTCGCTCGCCGAGGCGGCACTACTGAGTATGACGCCGTCATATATTGCTGACTTGCAAGAAACGAACCCAAAAAAATCCAACATGCTCAAACGCCTAAAGGTCGATAATATCGATCAGTCGTTGGCAGCCATCTTAACGTTAAATACCGTGGCGCATACTTTAGGCTCGATTGGGGCGGGTGCGCAGGCGACGATTGTCTTTGGTAGTGCTTGGTTTGGACTTTTTTCGGCATTCATGACCTTGGCTATTTTGTTTTTATCCGAAATCATGCCAAAAACCCTAGGCACTATCTATTGGCGTCAATTGGGCGGCATGGTTGCTTATTTTGTTCGCGGTATTATTTTGCTGCTCTATCCTTTGATTTGGTTCTCAGAAAAATTAACCAAACTGCTGGTACGCGGTAAAGAGCCGCAAGCGTTTAGCCGCCGTGAATTTGCGGCACTCGCCAGCATCGGCGAAGAATCAGGACAGATTGATCCATTAGAGTCACGTATTATTCGTAATCTATTGGCATTTGGGGCGATTAAAGTTGAAGATATCATGACCCCGCGTTCGGTGATGCTTGCATTTGAAGAGCATAAAACCGTCGCTGATTTATTGGTTGATCGGCCAAAACTGACCTTTTCGCGTTTGCCAATTTATGATGGCGATTTGGACAATATCACCGGTTTTGTCTTAAAAACCGACATGCTCTTAGCAAAATTTAACCATGCCGCTCATAAACCATTGACCCAGTTTAAGCGCGACATTACCTTTGTATTTTCAAAGATGAAGTTGTTTGATTTATTAGAGCTGATGCTAAAAAACCGAATTCATATCGCCATTACTGTCGGTGAGTACGGCGAAGTTAAAGGCTTGGTAACTTTAGAAGATGTGTTTGAAACTTTATTAGGGCTTGAAATTGTCGATGAGATAGATCGCGTCGAAGACATGCAAGCTTTGGCTCGGCAGATGATGGACAGACGCGTTGAGCGTTTAGGCATGAAGCTCAGCGATGATGAAAGTTATGAAGACGGTCATAATGAACATAAGCATGAGAAAAATGGTCATTAAAGATTGGATTAAGCAGATAAATGCACAGCATTGTTTTGCGTGAGATTCGCAATAATCACACAGGGTGTCACATGGCTGTGAGAATTGAGTGATAGGCTAAAACTAACATAACAATGTGTCGTTAATTAACCTAAGTTTTACACACAAATAGCCTTAAACACAAAAGAATTATAAGCGCCTGATAGATTTAGGTTTTAAGTCAATGTATGACCATAATCTATAGCCATAATATTATTTGGCTTTAACGACACACGACGATAATGATAATAGTATTACTAAGGAATATCATGAAACGACTATGGGGAAAAGGGCTAATTGCTCTATTGATAAAAAGTGCTGGCGTGACAGCGGTAGTGGCCGCTGCTAGCGCTATCAGTATCAGCGCGCAAGCGGCGACCATGAGCAATGCGCTGGTACAAAACTATGCGGCTGCTATGAAGTCAGCTGCCAATAGCCAAAACTCCAACCAAGTGGCGCGCTTGGTGTCAGATGATGCGCTGATTTCGATGTCCAGAAAAGGCAAAACCACCAGCCTTGATAAAGACGCTTATCTGCAACTACTGCAAAGAAGCTGGCGTGATACGTCAAATTATCACTACGATATTACGGTAGATAACATTGTGATTACGGGCGATCAAGCAAAAGCCAATGTCACCACCAATGAAAGCTGGGTAAAAGACGGTCAAAAAGTTTCATTTGTCACCTCATCGCGGGTCACACTGACGTTATCTACGGGTAATGCAGTGCTTTTACGCGCGGTCTCACAAGTGACCATCAACTAAAAATTAGTCATATATCAAGTTCTGTATTATGAAGTAAGCCATCAAAAGATAAGGCAAATGACTTTTGCGCATTATCTTTACGATTAGGCTGGTTTTTGTCTGATATTGCGTACTATACTGTCGATTAACTTTATTTTATCACTTATTGTTGTTAGGAAACTTCCACTATCATGTCTACTGTGTCATCAAAATCTCGCTCCTTTATCGCTTTACCATTGACACTGGCGGTGTCGACTTTACTTATCAGTGCTTGTAGTAATACCTCAGCGGTAAAAAAGACGGGTGCAACCGGCAGCTCAGCTGTGGTTAACAAACGTCCCGCTACCCAAGTGACTAAACCAAGCACGGGCGCTGATTATTCGACAGCTTTTTTAGATGCTGAAAGCTTAGATGAGCTGGCAGATTTATTAGAAGCGACTGATATGACGATGGTTGAAGGTAATAAACTTGCTATTCAACAATATGGTGATTTGTGGAATCGCTTGCGCGCAGGCTACCGTATGAATGGTGGACGCCCTGTTTATAATCAGCGTATTGAAGCGCAAAAAGGTTGGTTTACCAGTCGCCAAGACTATCTAAACCGCTTGACCGCTCGTGCCAGTCGCTATCTTTACCATACCGTTCGAGAAGCTGAGCGCCGTAATATTCCAACCGAACTTGCGTTATTGCCAGTGATTGAGAGCTCCTACGATCCAAGTGGAACCAGTAGTGCCGCCGCCGCCGGTTTATGGCAGTTTATTCCAAGTACCGGACGCATTTATGGTCTAAATCAAAGTAGCACCTATGATGGTCGCCGTGACGTGATTGAATCAACGCGTGCTGCTTACGACTTTTTGACCGCGCTGCACAATCAATTTGGTAGTTGGGAGCTGGCACTAGCTGCTTATAACGCCGGTCCTGGTCGGGTGCAAAAAGCCATTGATGCCAATGCGGCGCGCGGTTTGCCAACCGATTACTGGTCGCTCAGACTACCGACTGAAACCATGAACTATGTACCGCGCTTTTTGGCGGTTGCCGAAATCGTTGCCAAGCCTGAGCAATATGGCGTCTATCTGCCTGCTATTGCTAACCGTCAGCATTTCCGTAGTGTGCCGGTCAATTATGGTGTGAGCCTAGCTGAAGTATCGCAAGTGACAGGGGTCAGTTACGATGAGTTAGAAAGGCTAAATACGGCACTGACATCAGCGCGCGTCGACGCATCAGGGCCGCAGCGTATTATCATTCCGAACGATGTTAGCTTGACGACAGATGCTAAGCTGAGCTCGTTAAGAGGTAATGGTAGTAGTAATGTGATTGCTTCTAGCAATACCAGTATTAGCACGACGCCTAGCTATTCAGGCTCAACCACACCAAGCTACAATAATAAACCATACACCAGTAGTGGCTCATTACCGACTACCGGCAGTGCCCTTGCAGAGTATGCCGCGAGCGCAAGCGTACCACAGCAGACCACCAGTTATATTCCGCCGACGGCTTCACCGACCAGCAGCTCCGTTTACAGTAACAACAATACCGTCCGTACTGAGCCACCGCTGACGTCTGCTGAAACCAAAAAGATTAACGCTGAGCTAAAGAGTAGTAACAGCTTACCGACCACATCGGCGCAAATCACGCAAAACAATACCATTATTCAAGAGCCGCCATTAAGTAAAGCGGAGCGTGATTACATTGCCAATCAGATTCGTATCAGTACGCCTGAAACCAATGTCGTTAACGCCGATGGTAATATCAATCTATCAGCCGTTCAGACGCAGCAATCTATTTTAGAGGCAACTGGGCAAGAGAAGAAACTGAGCTTCCCGAAAAAATCGGCTAGCAAACCAAAACCACAAGGCACGCGTACTACCTATACGGTTAAGCGTGGTGATACCTTGGCGAATATCGCCAGCCGTGCTGGTGTTAGCTGGCGTGATATCGCTGAATGGAATCAGATAGATGCGAGTGCCAATCTGTTGGCTGGCAGTACTTTATACCTATACAACGCTAAATCTATCGAGCCATTGAGTAGTGCGAGCAATACCACTAGCCAGCCTGAAAGCTATATCGTTCAAGGTGGTGACACGCTAATCGGTACTGCCAATCGTTTTGGCTTATCGGTGACTCAGCTCGCCACATACAATAATCTGAGCAGTAGAGCAGACTTGCTACGTGGACAAAAACTGTGGTTGGCACCTGGTAAAGTCACTGCGCCTGCTGCCACGCCTGCTGCGCCATCAACCAAACCTAGTAAATCTAGTACGGCTACCAAAAACTACAAAGTCAAACCGGGCGATGGTTTGATTGCGCTATCTCGTCAATTTAATGTACCGACCACCACCTTGGCAAATTTAAATAATATGGGTACGACGGACTCACTATACGTCGGTCAAATCTTAAAAGTGCCTGCCAATGTAGACTTTACTGCCGCAAATACTAGCTCAAGTAGCGCTAGCAATCCTGTGAAAACCAGTGCTCCTACAAGTATAGTGGCAACGACCAACTATAAGGTCAAATCGGGCGATACTTTAATCGGTATTGCAAATAGTGTCGGTATCAGTCCTGAAGAGCTAGCAGCCGTTAACCCTAACTTTGATGCTAGGACGCGCTTACAGCGTGGTCAGACAATCAAAGTGCCGGTTTCAAAAGATTTGGTCGATCGTCAACTTAATGACAAAGCGGTCAGCTATAAAGTGAAATCAGGCGATACGTTAACGGGCGTGGCGCAGCGCTATAATATCGGTTTAAGTGATTTGGCCGCCGCCAATAATTTGAAAACCAATTCTAATCTGATATTGGGTCGTACGATTACCATTCCTGCAAATGGTACGGTCAGTGTTACTAGTACGTCTAACAGTAATACTAGTAGCACCAGTAACAAGAGCACCAGCAGCGCCAGTGCAGAAACCGCAAGCAGTAGCGGCAAAAAACTTGGTAATACTGAGAGCTATAAAGTAAAAGCGGGCGATGGTCTTATTGCCTTAGCGCGTCAGTTTGGGATATCGGTAGAGGATTTGGCGGCGACCAATAATTTGGCGACCAACGCCCAGTTACAACGTGGGCAGACCATCAAAGTACCAAAAGCAACCGTCAGCTATACCGTAGGCTCGGGTGACAGTTTGATTGGCCTAGCACGTAAGTATGGCGTATCTACCAAAGAGCTCGCTGATATGAACAATATCGCTGTCGATACCATGCTGCAACGCGGTCAACGTTTAACCGTACCGAATCGCTAATGTAGAATGTAGTCGCATTTGACAAATTTTAAGCATTAAAAAAAGCTGCTCTAATTAAGAGCAGCTTTTTTGTTGGCATTATTTTGTTCAAGATTTAAGACTTTATTCAAGGTTTAGAGCCTTTAGCAAAATCATATTAAACCGTTTGGGTTTTAATGGTTTCAAGATAACTTCTAATATTACTCACATAATGCATGGCCTGACCATAACGGCTGTTTGACGCTCTGTTTTCTGACAAATAAGCATATATGTTTGCCCAGCTTTTATCATCGATGCCATTGGCGCTCAATTTACGCTGGATACCTTTTACAGCATTTGGACCCATATTATAAGCGGCAAGGGCAAACCAGATGCGATCGGTTTTTGGTACATCAGCGAAATCGGCTTTCATTTGCTCCAAATAACGAGCACCGCCACCAATACTTTGATACGGGTCAACGCGATCAGAGACGCCCATCGCCTTAGCGGTATTATTGGTCAGCATCATGATACCGCGCACGCCAGTCGGAGAGACGGCATTGGCATTTAAATGCGACTCTTGATAGCCCATGGCGACCAGTAGCTCCCAATCATGATTATAATTGCGCGCTTGCTCTTGAAACGATGACTGATAATCAGGCAACTTTTCTGTCAAGGTCTTTTTAAAATGGTCTTGGCTATAAGCGTCTTTTAATAAGTTCTGATTATAAAACGCCGCCAATTTTTGCGTGTGTTCAAGCTTAATACTATCACATAAAAAGTAACTGGCTTTTTGCGATAATGGATCGTTGGCAGAATTAAATGTCCAACTGACCTTAGGATGCAGCCCATTTTTAGTCAAGCTGGCATCATAGCCGCAGCTCACATTAACAGAGGCTAAGTCTAGCTGGCTTTTTAGCTGGGTGCTGGCGGTGGTCAAAGCCATATCGGCATCGCCTGATTTTAAAGCTCTGAGCGCTGCTTCTTCGCTAGCATAGGCTTTGAGATTGATGTTGACGCCAAGCCCATCTGCATAGCTACGCACTAAATCATAGCCAAAACCGTGCTGAAAACCATCGGTTGCAAAGTAGGTGCTGTCACCCGGTACAGCAGCAACCGTTAGAGTGTTTTCTAACATAACGTGCGCATAGGCAGGCACAGGCGCGTTCATCGTGGTCAAGCTCTCAGCCGGTAAAGAGAGCAGAGCGATGCTTGATACTTGTGCCAATTTCTTGGTTTTGGAAAATTTGGTTTTGGCGCAACCAGTCACTTTGATAGGTGCAACTGCTGGAACGAAGTTACTTTTGGTGTGCAGTAAGCGCTTAGATGGATGCAGTAAATAAGAAATACGGCGTTTGGCCCCTTGCGCAGATACTTTCACACGGTAAGTAATACGCTGCATGGATGTCTCCTGATTTTAGCCATCCTGCATACCATAAAAATGCTTGATCAATTTATGCGGCTTATATAGTTATAAAAAGCGTATGGCTATATAAGTGGCATAAACTGGCGTTACATTTTAGATCACATCAGCCTGATAAATAGCATAAGGTCGCTGTCATCTTGTTTACATATGGCGCTGCTAACATTCGATATATAACCGTTAGCACAACCGTCTTTTTATCATTTAACGCATAGTTGGCTATTTTTTAGAAGATAAAACACGCACTTCAAACATCATTCTAAAAAAAAGACGCACCACAGCGCGAAGGGTATAAATCGGATGATTCCTTCATCGCTATAAAATGAGTTAGTGATTAAAAGACTGGCTATAAAACCATATGAAACATAGGTAAGGTCATGAATAAATTATTGAGACAAATATACAGCATAAGCGCCGTACAACTGCACTTAATCGTTGCTGCGTTTATATTAATCACGAGCTACTCTTTGAATCGTTTGTAGTAGAGGAGCTGGCTAATAATATGGTTTGCTCAGCGATAAAGATGAGTAATACCCCTTGTCTGCTAGCGAGTAAAAAAACACCATCAGAGAAATTTTGCTCTAATCTTATCGCGACGCTAAAATAAAAATACTGTTTAAAAACCACTGTCTCATCAGCTAAATAAGGCAAAGAGAGTATTTAAATGATCACCGTTAAAAGCCTTATTAATTTATTAAAAAATAGAGCTTTAATCGATGAAAAAAATTTTAGCGCCATAACCGGAAGCTATAAAAATGGGAAGTCTCATGACAAGACATTCTTTCTTCAGGAACTAATATGCGGATATTCATTATATTATTCAAGTAGAGTTAATAAATTAGCGATAAAACTTAACAATAGCACTATAAACGGTAAAAAACGCCTTTGTTTTGGCTGACCCAGTGACAAAAAGTGCTATAAGAAAAGATTGCGCCTAAGCAGCATTTTCTGTATTTGACGCAAAATATTAATATTAACGCTTAATAAACTTAGTGCTTCAACTGAGAAAAAACAATTGTAGGTAGATAAAACTGTTTGATTATCAAGCGGAGCTTAATGGTTAGACTGGGTTATCAATGTCAATAAAAGTCACGGGCAAGCCAAATTGCTCAGCCAGTAGTTCGCCCAACGCTTGAATACCGCCGCGCTCGGTCGCATGGTGACCGCAGGCAAAGTAATCAATGCCAAGCTCACGGGCGCTATGAGTGGTACGCTCTGATATTTCACCAGAAATATAAGCATCACAGCCCATCAATGCTGCTTGCTCAATCATATCTTGCGCGCCGCCCGTGCAGATACCCACGCGTTCAATCAATCTGCTGTCCGCTTGCGTAGGCTCAGCGTTGGTTGCGGCGTTATAGGTGGCGGGAATGTGTAATGGCACCCGACCTAAAGCAGCGGTAATCTGGGTAATAAGGTTTTGAACGCTTTGCGGCTGGCAGCTGGCAATATTGCCAACCGGATGCGACTCATGCGGATAAAGCGCACCGATGATATTCATATCGAGTAACTCAGCAAGTTTGGCATTATTGCCAATAATAGGATGGGCATCGAGTGGCAGGTGGTAGCCAATCAAAGAAATGCCATGCTGCATCAGTTTGCGAATACGTTGACCTTTCATGCCTGTGATGGTCTCAGGCTCGCCTTTCCAAAAATAGCCATGATGCACCACGATAGCATCGGCGTTATCAGCAATCGCGGCGTCAATCAACGCCTCACAGGCGGTGACACCGGTGACAATACGACCGATAGGTCGCCCGCCATCTACTTGCAAGCCATTTGGTGCATAGTCTTTAAAGGCTGCTGCTGATAAGTAGTCGTCACAAAAATCCGTCAAAGCTTGTGCGCTAATCGTCTTATTTGGCATTTGGCTTGAAAACTGACTTGAGAACTGATTTGAAAGCTGGTTTGAGGTTTCGGTCGAGCTATTGTGTTCGGTCATAGTCTTTCCTTATAATTGTTGCCGTTACGGATGGTTCTTGATTGTTTTTTATTTACAAATTTCAAGCGTTCAATGTGGTAAGTATTGTCGCTAAATAAGCAAAATATCTGTTTATAATTAACTTTGCTCTAAGTCGTTAGAGTATTTAATAGCGCCATTTTAGCATGGCGCTGTAAAAGAGTAGATAACGCGGATAACTGAAACGGTACACGATACGTTACTATTTATCGGTATGGCCAGTTATAATTTATATACCTGAATCTATAGAATCCGTAGCGCTTATATTATTCAATCTTGTCTTAGATATTATTAGGCATCATTGCCCAACGAGAAGCGTTTGCGTATAGTCATCATTCATTCACTGTTTTACCAAACTGTTTTCACAAAACTATTTTTAAAATAGAGAGGTTTTTATATGTCGTCATCTCTGAATACCAATAACAAGGCCGGCGCGTTAACGTGGTTGCCTTGGGTTTTGTTGCTGATAATGGTTGCAGCGTTTATTTGGTTGTTTACGAGTATGAAGACGGTATCAGAACAAGCATGGGAGCCGCCTAGAACGACGCCTGCCGAGCAGCAAGCGTCAGCGCCGGCGTCCGATACACCAGCACCGATTGCCTCTTATCATAATGGCGTCGCCCGCGCGTCACAATCTGTCGTCAACATCTATACCACGCAGACGATGGCCGAGCATCCTTATATGAACGATCCAGTATTGCGCCGATTTTTTGAGTTTCATGGTGGGCCATCACAAGAGCAGGGCAATACCAACTTGGGTTCTGGGGTCATTGTTTCAGAAGATGGTTATATTGTGACCAACGCTCATGTCCTTGAAAAAGCTGATGAAATTACGGTGGCCTTTAATGATGGGCGCAAGAGTCGTGCGAAATTGATTGGTACCGATCCAGACAGCGATTTGGCGGTGATTAAAGTTGATATGACCGATTTGACGCCCCTTGGTTTCCGTAAAGACCCTATCCGTGTTGGCGATGTGGCATTGGCGATTGGTAATCCATTCGGGGTTGGTCAGACGGTGACGCAAGGTATTATCTCGGCGACAGGGCGAACAGGACTGGGTGTTAATAAGTTTGAAGACTTTATCCAAACCGATGCGGCGATCAATCCGGGTAACTCAGGTGGCGCGCTGGTTGATGCTTACGGCGAGCTTATTGGTATTAATACCGCTATTTACTCGCGCTCTGGTGGTTCGATGGGTATTGGTTTTGCGATTCCTACTGCCATCGTTGAGCAAGTGATGAATGCGATTATTAAAGATGGAAAGGTTAGCCGTGGTTGGTTGGGTATCGAAATCCAATCGCAGCTACGTGACCCAACCCAGCTTGAAACTTCAACAGGGGTCGAAGTATTTAATGTCGTGCCTAAAAGTCCAGCGGCTAAGAGTGGCTTACGCATTGGCGATATCATTTTGTCAATCGACGGTATTGAGATGACAGATGCCAATACCTTAATCCAGTATGTTGCTCGTAAAGCGCCGAATACCACGCTTAACGCTCAAGTCTTACGCCAAGGCAAAAACAAACAAGTAAAAATCCTGCTAGAAGAGCGTCCAGCGCAAGAACCAATGGCGCGCCCTGTTATCATTCACGATGAAACGCTTGGCGGTATGGGCGATCCTAGTCTACAAAATGATGGAGAAGAAGTGCCTATGATGTCAGAAGCGGAGCGTGACCGTATGCGCGAAGAGCTATTGCAGTTATTTGAAAGAGATGGCGCACCTTTATAAAAGTATGGTTTACACATATTACTGTGGAATTTAAAAAATAAAAAAAGCGCGCTATTTTGAAGATAGCGCGCTTTTTTATTAGCATGTTTTTTTAATCATAACTCTATGAATTTGGCAGCTACTTTTCTATTAGCTCGTGATTGATATAAATGACGCCTTGCACGCGGCAGCAGCAGGGCAATATTTCGTCTTCTTCAATCATAGCAAGCGGCTCAAACGGATAATCAATAACGTGTGAGCTGGCGATGCGCTTGATGCGGCAACTGCCACAATAGCCTTCCTTACACTGATAATTGATATCGTGTCCGGTGCGTAGCAATCCATCGAGCAGACTTTCGTCATCATGCAAGTAGAATTGCTTCTTACTCGTCATTACCCAAGTCATAATTCAACCTTATCTTAATTTTCCCATCGCATGTAAAGTTGTCTTTAATGGTACTTTTTAATCATAAAATCTTACTAAAACGATAGCGGCCTAACCTTAAAATAGTAAGATTAAGCCATGACAATAATGTGTGTAAAGTTAAACGTTTAAAGTTCAAAATCGTCAAAGTCGCTATTGGATAAATCTGAATCAATTTGACCGACCAGGTACGAGCTGATTTCCGTTTCTTGCGGCGCAACTTGCACGTTATCAGACGACAACCAAGTATTAATCCATGGAATAGGGTTTGATTTTGAGTTCGGGAACGCGACTGGCAAGCCAACCGCTTCCATTCGTAAATTGGTGATATATTCGATATATTGGCAAAGGATATCTTTATTTAAGCCGATCATTGAGCCGTCTTTAAACAGATAACCCGCCCATTCTTTTTCTTGCTGCGCCGCTTTGGTAAAGATTTCGATGCTTTCTGCATAGCATTCATTGGCAATCTCAACCATCTCTGGATCGTCACGACCATTACGCATCAAGTTTAGGATATGCTGCGTACCGGTTAAATGCAGCGCCTCATCACGGGCGATTAATTTAATAATCTTAGCGTTACCTTCCATCAGCTTACGCTCAGCAAAGGCAAACGAGCAGGCAAATGACACATAAAAACGAATGGCTTCTAGGACGTTAACCGCCATTAAGCACAAATACAGCTGTTTTTTCAGCGATTTTAAGCTAACCGTCACTTCTTTGCCATTGACGGTATGCGTGCCTGCGCCATACATATTGTAAAGCTGAGAGTCGTAGTACAAATCATCGTAGTACTTGGCGATATCAGAGGCACGCTCTAAGATGTGCTCATTTTGCATAATGTCATCGAAGACCACGCCAGGATCATTGACGATATTACGAATGATATGGGTATAGCTGCGCGAGTGGATGGTCTCAGAAAACGTCCACGTCTCGATCCACGTCTCAAGCTCAGGAATTGAGACTAGCGGTAATAGCACCACGTTTGGACTACGACCTTGGATAGAGTCGAGTAGGGTCTGATATTTTAGATTACTGATAAAGATGTGCTGCTCATGCGACGACAGGTTGCCATAATCGATACGGTCTTTTGAGACGTCGACTTCTTCTGGACGCCAAAAGAACGACAGCTGCTTTTCAATCAACTGCTCAAAGATAGGGTGTTTTTGTTGGTCATAACGCGCCACG
Source organism: Psychrobacter sp. M9-54-1 (assembly GCF_016613355.1). Taxonomy (NCBI): domain Bacteria; kingdom Pseudomonadati; phylum Pseudomonadota; class Gammaproteobacteria; order Moraxellales; family Moraxellaceae; genus Psychrobacter; species Psychrobacter sp. M9-54-1. The sequence goes on from NZ_JADGFW010000005.1 coordinate 83,341, forward strand.
TTGACCGGTTGACCAAAAAACATCGGCTCTGTTAGTGCATTATTTGGCGTTTGAGAAAAAATCGAGTAAGTCATAGTTCCACCTTTATAAGTGCTACAGTTGTGAATCAAAAGTTTTAAAATACCGTCTAAAGAATACGGGCAAAACGGTGTTATAGGTTCTCTAAAGATATTTGCGTCTGTTCTTGACCATCATTCATATAGGCTTTAAATATCTCGCTAAGCTCACTATCGTCTAAGCCTTCTAGCTCATCGATAGCACTTTTACGTAGCGTACTTAATTCTACCTCTGCGGCTTTCTGAACTTCTTTTTTTGTTTGCTTTTTAACGGGTTTTTTTGCTGGTCTTGGCGCGTCCATCTTTTCTACTGCGCTACTATCTAATTGCTGACGAACGTCATCGATATCGACTGCTACCTGCACGATATGCGAGTTACCATCGTTTAGATCGGAAAATACATTAGGGATAAACAAACCACCGTCTTTGATGATTGCGGTATATTGCACGTCTATGACCTCCGTCATTTTTATTCTTTCTGTGTTTTAATTATGGCTGGCGAGTCGCAAGCGCCTCATATACTTTGTTATTTTCTCTTTTGCCTACGGCTAATACATAAACCACGACGACATCATCTTTGACGATATATACCAAACGATAGCCGATGGTGCGTAGTTTGATTTTATAGGCGTCCGTATGTCCTGAGAGTTTTGACGCAGGCACACGCGGATTTGCTAATCGCTGCTGTAATTTTTTCTTAAACTGCTGCTGAATACTGGGCGCTAACTTTTTCCATTCTTTTAATGCTAAGGGATGAAACTCAAGATTATAAGTCATCCAATGTGACCTTTATAGGTATTTGCCCGTCATTCATTCGGGCGCTAACCGTTTGGCTTAATGCCATATCGTCCATCGCTTCCATCATGCGCTCAAAGACGTCTGTAGAAACCAAGTAAGCCACCGGTTTATTGTGGTTTAAAATAGCAATAGACTCACCGTCTGACTGTTTAATCAGAGCCGAAGGGTTGGTCTTTAACTCTGAGATACTGGCTGTTTGTGTGGCAAATATGGGTTGCATGATTTATTCTCCCGCTAAAATTATGCTCTAAATATAGGGCTAATATTAGCACGAAAATCAGGTCTTAATTGTTAATCTATTTACGCGTAATTAATTTGTAGGGTGCGCCTCGCGCACTTTTAAATATGATTTTTATATCATCGGTGCGCGCGGCGCACCCTACATCACGAGCAAACATAAGCTATAAAGTTGGATATTTTTTGTGTAGGTTGGTGTCGAGGAACGAGACCCAACGAATTATTTATTCAAATCGTTGGGTGTCGCAAGCTTCACCCAACCTACGCTTGCTAACCGTATATATCTTCTGATAGGTGCTTGTACTTGTGTAATATATTGTAAATCTCTAAACCTCTTTCTTTCTCAGTGCAAGCTGCAAGGAATAGTTCACCAAAACTAGTAATACTAATAGAACCGTGATTAAAACTTAAATTACCTTGCTTCATAGAGGTAGATAAAACATCTGTCCCGAACACTAATGGCGCTTTGGAATAAATATTTTTAATCTTTTCTTCAAGTAATTCGTATTTATGTAAGTCTTTTAGTTTTCTTTCAGTGTTTACATCAATTAAGCCTAAACCAAGTAGGTTGCTTAAGTATGCTGTGATATTTTCATCATAAAAATTATCATCTAAAGCTAACTCGGATATTTTTTCACAAGGATGAACGTTATTTTCTGAAACAATATTTACGTCAACAAAAGCTATTAAGCTTCTATCAATCTTTTCTAAAATTTTAGCCTCTTTGGGGGAAATGTTATTTATGATATTCACAAAACTTGGGTGAGTATACTTACACTTTTCTTTATCAGAAGCCTTTGTCAATAGCTCAGTATAAAGTTCTACAAGAATTTCGTCGGAAATATACATTAGTTTTTCTAAAATTGGCACGCCGATTTCAGGCATGACAGCCTGTATATTCTCTTCAGGAACAGCCTCTAGCTTTTGCTTGTATTTATTTAGATTATTTTCAATAGTAATTTTTGATCGTTCGTTTTTTAATGCTAATGGCATTAATATTGTGTTTCCATAGCCTAGCAAAGTACCAATAGCTTGACCAACTTGAGAAACGCCTGGCTTCAAAAGGTCGCCATATATTTCTAGTAAGATATTATTTGATGTTTCTAAAGCTGCTTTAACTATTCCATTTTCCATAAAACAATCCTTTCAAAATGATTCATAGTTTCTTTGTTTATAGCAGTAAACAGCGGATTTAACCTGAAAGCCAAACCCGCCATCCATCAAAACCTATATCTTACAAGCGCCACCAGCACAATCATCTTCCATATCCGCTTGCGCATCGTTCGCACCATCACGAGTGTTGTGATAATACAACGTTTTCACGCCAAGCTTATACGCGTTCAGCAGATCTTTAAGCAATATCTTCATCGGTACACGACCACCTTCATAACGAACAGGATCGTAGTTGGTATTGGCAGAGATACTTTGATCGACGAACTTTTGCATGATAGCGACCAGCTTTAGGTAACCGTCATTGTTCGGCATTTGCCATAATAGCTCGTACTGATCTTTTAGCTTATCAATCTCAGGCACCACTTGCTTGAGGATGCCATCTTTTGACGCTTTGATAGACACCAGACCGCGTGGTGGCTCGATACCGTTGGTAGCGTTGGCAATCTGACTAGAGGTCTCAGACGGCATCAAAGCAGTTAGGGTAGAGTTGCGCAGACCATGAGTGGTGATTTCGCCACGTAGCGTTTCCCAATCGAGATGTAACGGCTCTTGGCAGATTTTATCCAAGTCTTTTTTATAGGTATCAATCGGTAAGATACCTTGCGAGTAGGTGGTCTCGTTAAAAGCAGGGCAGGCGCCTTGCTCTTTTGCCAATTTGTTCGACGCTTTTAAGAGATAGTACTGTAGCGCTTCAAAGGTTTGATGCGTTAGACCAAGTGCGCTGCCGTCTGAATAGCGGACGCCATTTTTGGCTAAATAATAAGCGTAGTTAATCACGCCAACGCCCAAGGTACGGCGACGCATACTGCCATTTTCAGCCGCTTTGACTGGATAGTCTTGATAGTCGAGCAGGGCATCAAGGGCACGGACGATAAGTTCTGCTGGCTCTTCGATATCGCTAACGTTTTCAACTTTACCTAAGTTGACCGCTGATAGCGTACAAAGGGCGATTTCACCAGTTTCGTCATTGATATTATCAAGTGGCTTGGTCGGTAGGGCAATTTCCATACAGAGGTTTGACTGGCGAATCGGCGCAACTGTGGCGTCAAACGGGCTATGCGTGTTGCAATGGTCGACGTTTTGGATGTAGATACGACCGGTGCTGGCGCGCTCTTGCATCATCAGACTAAACAGCTCAGTGGCTGGAATTTGACGGCTACGAATGCTAGGGTCGTTCTCGTATTTGGTATATAGCTCTTCAAAGGTGTCTTGGTCTTCAAAGAAGGCATCGTACAAGCCCGGGGTGTCGCTTGGTGAAAATAGCGAAATATCTTGACCTTTAATCAAACGGGTATACATGGTTTTGTTTAACTGCACGCCGTAGTCCATGTGACGGACACGGTTGTCTTCGACGCCGCGGTTATTTTTCAGCACCAGTAGCGACTCGACTTCTAAATGCCATAATGGGTAAAATAACGTCGCAGCACCGCCACGGACGCCACCTTGTGAGCAGCATTTTACTGCCGTTTGGAACAGTTTGTAGAATGGAATACAGCCAGTATGCTGCGCTTCGCCGCCACGGATAGGGCTACCAAGGGCGCGGATACGACCAGCGTTGATGCCGATACCGGCACGCTGAGATACATAGCGTACGATGGCGCTGGTGGTGGCGTTGATAGAATCTAGGCTATCACCACATTCGATCAATACACACGAGCTAAACTGGCGCGATGGTGTACGTACACCTGACATGATAGGCGTCGGTAGTGAGATTTTAAATTGTGAGGTCGCATCATAAAAGCGTTTGACATAGCTTAAGCGCTCGCCCTTGTCATAATTGGCAAACAAACACATGCCAACGAGCATATATAAGAATTGAGGACTCTCGTAAACGGTCTTGGTCACGCGGTCTTGCACGAGGTATTTGCCCGCCATTTGCTCAACGGCGGCATAAGCCAGATTCATATCGCGCCAGTGGTCGAGGTAGGCTTCTAATTCATCAAACTCGCTACGGCTATAGTCGGCTAGGATATGTTCGTCATATTTACCAGCATCGGTCAACGTTTTGACGTGGTCATAAAGATGCGGCGGGGTAAATTTGTTATAAGCAATTTTACGTAAATGGAAGATCGCCAAACGCGCGGCTAAATACTGATAGTCAGGTGTGCTTTCAGAGATAAGGTCAGCGGCTGACTTGATGATGGTTTCGTGAATATCACGCGTTCTGATGCCATCATAAAACTGAATATGCGACTTTAGCTCAACTTGCGATACCGACACATTATCTAAATCATGAGCTGCCCACTCGATAACCTTATGAATCTTGTCTAAATCAATGGGCTCTAAACGTCCATCACGTTTGGTTACTTTGATATTATCGATATGTGTCATGCTGACCTCGTAAGTTGATTGCTAGGTAGTTATTTATAATGTTGCTTTATAGGCTGCTGCGCGGTTAAATCTGGCAGACATGCTTTGTCACGCTATCTTTCAGACGCTATCTGTTTTAAGACAAGACGTCCTGTCATGGCAGATGTTTTCTTAGGCAAAACGATGCCGCAGCTCATAGTGACGGTTCAAATCACTGAGCACTACATATAGCGTATTTGTTAGTAGGTGGACACAATATAGCGGGAAAATTTTGAAAATGCTATATTGATTTTAAGGGCAAACTATGTTGATGCGAGGGTAAAGCGTGTCCAAATTTTGGCAAAGGACGATGGGGTAAGGGTTAGACGCCGATAAGAAAAATAATAAAAGTTTTGTAAAAAATGGCGCGGATTTACTTTTTATTGTTGGCTAAATTTATAAGGGCAAATTGTCTAAATGGCAGTTATATTTCGGGTGGAGATTGTACCGCAGACAATAAAAAATCGCCACCCATATGAGTGACGATTCGGATGAAAAACGGGCTAGATTTTATAAAATTAGCAAAACTACCGTTAAACCACCATACGTACGGTTTTTGCATTATCAAGCGCCGCATAAAGCGTGTTCACTTGCTCAACGGTGGTTAAGTATAAATTGGCACGTACCGAATGGAAGCGTCCAGTTTTTGAGGGTTTGACTTCCATAGAGGCCAAATCAAACTCAGGGAACTGACTACCCAAGATAAGCTTCACTTCATTGAGTAAACTTTCGTGCTCACCTTCATGACCGATGATGCTCATTGGGTAGTTCATTGGGAACTCCCACAGCTCAGGGTTTTGCACGTCGGTTTTTTTGCCTTTTAAGATACCGTCATTGGCGACCAATTCTGTCACTTTAACTTCTCTTTTTGGCGTCTGACTAGCATTGTTGCCTTGGTTTTCGGTATTTGAACTGCCAGTGCTTGTATTGCCGGTGTTTTTTGGATCATCAGTCATGATGTGGTCCTTATTTTTTATTGAAATATGATAAGCGCTTTATGCACCATTTATAAGGGCGTTCGGCGTATTATTCAAGTGTCACCCAGCGATAACTCATATTAAAACCGTTATTTTTTATAACCACAAATTGCTACATAGTCGCCGCGATCATAGCCTTCGATGACCTCTTGTACCTTGTCGTTGGCATACATAGGATGGGTCAATAAAGTCTGCGCATATTCAAAATCAACGAAACCATTGGCTTGCATTAAGGCGATTTTTTCATCAGAGGTACGCCAGTTAGCTGACTTCACCAGCTCGATAGGATAAGGGTCAGCAGGCGAGATGTGCGCAAGTAGTGGATGCTCCCACGTATCTACCGCGCTGGCAAGGTTATATAAGCTGGCAAAGCCACTTTCTTTTGGTACATCAATCAGAATAAGTTTGCCGCCCGTTTTTAGAGCGTCAAAGGCTTTTTTGATACAGATATCTAAATCGCTGATATAGCTGACGCTGCCGTTAAACATGATGATGTCAAACTTATTGGGCTCAATCTCGCAGGTTTCGGCAGGGCTGATATCGACTTGCATACCGCGCTTTTCTGCAACTGCTGCCATGTCTTTTGACGGCTCAATACCATATTTGATATGAATGTCACAGTCTTTTGCCAGTAGAGACTCAAACAGTCCGCTACCACAGCCGACAGACAATATCTCGCTGTCTTTATCCAAGAAATGAGCAACCAGTTTTAGTTCGCTGGTCAGTAGATTTTGATTGTCAAAAAACCAGCTGTCATACGCGCTTGCGTGTTCATCGAATGCTGCCATGATGTTTTTCCTTGTGGATCGTTATTATTGATCATTGTTTTTGATTCTAGAGGGCTTTTTTAGAACCAAGTCAGATTGTTTATAAATTAAGACAAATCTAACGCCTGCTGCCAAAAATTGACTTCCATACGCGCTGCGGCATTAAATAAGTATTGGAACTTGGCTGCTTGAGCAGGGCTGGCATCGGCTAATAGCGTATTAATTTGTGCTTCGTTTTGTGCGGTAATTACTTGAAACTCGTCACTGGAAAACACGTCAATCCATGGCTGATACGGATTATCAGCGATAAATCCTTGTTCTTTTATAGACTTACCAATTTCCCCATAACCCATCAAGCAAGGCGCAATTGCAGCATACAGTTCAGCTAGCGAGCCTGACATTGCCGCGTCTAATATATAGCGACTATAGGCGATGGTGACGGCAGACTCAGGAGCATTTTTTACTTGTTCAAGTGGGATATTCCACTGATGACAGAAATCCAAATACATCCCAATTTCCATATCGAGCATGGCATTGACACCCGCTTGACCGACGCGCATTTGTGCTAAGTTATCGCTTTTATAAATACTGAGCGCCATCACGCGGGTATAGTGAATTAAGTATAAATAGTCTTGCACAAGGTAATGGCGAAAGCTGTCAGGGGCGAGCGTTCCTGCTGCCAATTGATTGACAAAATCATGTCCAATATAAGCATCCCAAGTCGGACAGTTATTGCGTAGTGTTTGGTAATCCATAGTTTTCACTTACTGTTATAAAGTGCAGTAAGCAAATGGCAGAAAAAAAGAGATAATAAGGCACAATAAATTTGCCAGTCTAGGTTAAATAGATTGGCAAAACATAAAGTAATTGTGACTTGTATATCGACACGCTTGTTTCCTACGTCAGTGCTAACTGCATCAGGTTCGCGGGACTCTCTCAGCCATGATTTTGATGGTAATTAAATCATCAAAAATCAAAGCACCCCGACAAGGTTCTTATGATTCAAATGTTGGTCTTTATGGTTATAAGACAACCGAGCGTCCCTATGATAGGCGAGATCAGTCATCATTAGCAAGTGATGCTCAAATAACCATTAATAAAATTGTTTTACATTTAAAAAGCTATTTTTTATTAAGCTGTGCAATAGCTGTATGATAGAGCATTAGCATGGCTTTAAAACGGCGCTCATATAACCCTTCTGCATACAGCAACTCCACACTTAAGCTATCGATAATGCCTAGATAAGCATCGGTATAAAGCGCCAGTTGCGCAGAGTCGAGCTCATAAGGCTTCAGAGCCAGCTGTATTTGCTCAGTCAACACCTTTATATAGACATTAAAAGTCGCCGCGCTGGTATTAGTCAAATGCACAGGTGCGGCATAGGCCATGCGAATTAAAAACCGTAGGGTAATTACGCTTTTATAACGTACTTCAAACGCTCGGCAATACGCTTCACCGGGAGCAGGGGATTCACTAGTCGTCGCAAAGCATGATTCAATAAATGCACATTCTGACTCAAGCGCATCTTGTAGTAATTCTAAGTATACTGCTGCTGATAGCAATTTTTCTTGCTTGCTTGCTGTGCCTGCGCAGACAGAGGCTATAAAAAATTGATATCAGCAATAACGCAGCGTTTTTAGGATATTTTGATTAGATAAGTTAATAGCATAAGCTAATAGCTATTAAATAACCGCCATCAAATAACGGGCACAAAAAAGCTGAGACATGCTCAGCTTTTTTGATGTAATTTTAAGAAATTTTTAGACAATGAATTTTGTCTAGATAAATTAGTCATTTTCTAAGAACGAGCGCAGATGCTCAGAACGTGAAGGATGACGCAATTTACGTAGCGCTTTTGCTTCGATCTGACGGATACGCTCACGCGTGACATCAAACTGCTTACCGACTTCCTCTAACGTGTGATCGGTTGGCATATCGATACCAAAGCGCATTTTAAGGACGCGCGCTTCACGTTCAGTCAGATTGCTCAAGACATCACGCGTGGCCTCTTGTAGACCAGCCGCCGTCGCATCGTCAACTGGGCTTGAAATTGTACCATCTTCGATAAAATCACCTAGGTGCGAATCTTCATCATCACCGATTGGCGTTTCCATTGAGATAGGCTCTTTGGCAATTTTGAGCACTTTGCGAACTTTGACTTCGTCCATCTCTAAGCGTTCGCCCAATTCCTCAGGTGTAGGCTCACGTCCCATTTCTTGTAGCAACTGACGAGAGACACGGTTTATCTTATTAATAGTCTCAATCATATGCACAGGGATACGAATGGTGCGCGCTTGGTCAGCGATAGAGCGGGTGATTGCCTGACGAATCCACCATGTCGCATAAGTTGAGAACTTATAACCACGGCGATATTCAAATTTATCGACCGCTTTCATCAGACCGATGTTACCTTCTTGGATTAAGTCCAAGAATTGCAGACCACGGTTGGTATATTTTTTAGCGATAGAGATAACAAGACGTAAGTTAGCTTCGACCATTTCTTTTTTGGCGCGGCGTGCTTTAGCTTCACCGACAGCCATACGGCGTGCGACGTCTTTCATATCGTGGATTTTCATATCGAGCTGCTGCTCGTAATCACGAATGCGGCGCTGCAATAAAATCACGTCGTCGGCGACTTTTTCTAGCGTACCGGCAAACGCAGGCTTACCTTTAATACGTTCAATCAGCCAATCGACGTTGGTTTCATTGCTTGGGAAAGTCTTACGGAACTCGTCACGCGGCATACGGCCACGGCGAATCACCAAACGCATGATTTGACGCTCATGCTTACGCACATCATCATAGACATCATGCATGATTGCCATGACTTGGTCTGACAAGCGATTATTGAGTTTGAGCATCATAAAGCGCTCAGCAAGTAGGGCGTAAGCCGCTTCAGCTTCTACGCTACCACGGCCATAATCAAGCAAGGCTTGCTTGGCTTTGATAAATAGATGTTCAATTTCTTCTAAACGCAGACGAACTTCTTCTGGGTCGATACCGCCGGTTTCTTCTTCGGCTTCTTCTTCAACCTCTTCTTCGTCTTCATCATCATCGTCAAGCGCCAATTTGGCATTGGCTTTTGCTTTGATGACAGGCGGATTTTCTTTTTCTTCTTTGATACGCTCGCGCTCTTCTTTAGCAGCATCTTTGGCTTCTTGTGCGGCGATTTTATCTTCTTCGGTTTCAGGGTCTAAAAATCCTGTGATAACGTCAGACAGTTTTTTCTCGCCATCTTGTACTTTTTCGTACTCATCAAGGACAAACTGTACCGTACCCGGCCAGTAGGCCATGGCATGTTGCACATCACGAATACCTTCTTCGATACGCTTAGCAATGGCAATCTCGCCTTCGCGGGTCAAAAGGTCAACCGTACCCATCTCGCGCATATACATACGTACAGGGTCAGTGGTGCGTCCCGGTTCGGTCTCAACCGAAGCCAATACTGCTGCGGCCTCATCGGCTGCCATGTCATCATCGCTTGAATCATCGTTCATCAAGATGTCATCGGCGTCGGGCGCAGATTCAAAAATTTTAATGCCAACGTCCGTTAGCATTTGCACGATATCTTCAATCTGATCACTTTCAGTAATAGAGTCGGGCAGTTGGTCATTCACCTCGGCATAGGTTAAATACCCTTGCTCTTTACCCATTTGGATTAAGGTGGCCAGTTGAGATGTGGACTTAGAAACTGACTTATCGTTCATAAATACTCGCTTGCTTGTATCGGACATTTTTATATTGTGACTCGCTATCGCTTACGGGGTGCGTTGATATAATCAATCGATTCATCAAAATATGGCGTAAAGGTTGTCAATAATAACAAAAATGAGTGGATATGAATAAAGGCTCAAAATACGACAATTACAATACTAAAAAACCGCTAAAAACTGTTCCTGCATAAATACGTCAAAACACGCTTACCTAAAAAATACCGTTACTTAAACTTGCTTAAAATGGCGGTTTAAAATCTAAAAGCATTTAAAATGAATAGTCTAAAAAACGCTTTAAAAGTTGTTCGCTAAAATTGCGCTTGCACCAAAAATGCTACTCAATAATATGGGCGTATTGTCATCTATTAAATCGGGCTAGAAATATACAGCGACACAGTTTAACACAGACCAGGCTCATCAAGCACAAGCTAGTGAATCTCGCAGGCATTTATTATCCGTATTGATGATTATTTCTTAGCCATGACATTTTTATCATTTTTTAACCAGCGCTTGCTTTGGCGCTCAATATGCAACTGGGCATAATCATTAATAGTGGGGGCAATGGCTGTGCTTTTAAAGGGCTACCGAAGATAAATAAAGTTTTGCCTAGCTATTAAGATTTCACCGTGGCCATTTGTGCTGAGCGTTCCGCGTGCTGTTCGCGTAGCCAATCATTCAATAACTGTGATTGCTTACGGACAATTGCCAGTTTTATGTTGTCTGGGTTTTTTACCAAGTCTTGAATTTTTTTCTTCATGTGGCGTTCAAGAAGTTGACTGACCAGCTCTTCGACCAAGCCATCTAAACTTAAGATATTACGAGCAGTAAGGGCTTTATAAAAGGCGCCCCAATCACCGCTAAGCGTTTCTTGGGTGCTCGGTTTGACATTCGATAAAATAAAGTGCGCCGCAGCATTGGCGTCTTTTGGCAGATAATTAAGACAGCGCTTAATGGTGCTGACGATATCGAGCAAGGCATTATCTTGCAAATCTTCCCATGCTAGCGGGCGCAGAATATCGGCCGAGGCTTTTTGTTTAATATGCGCTGGTAGCTGCAGCTCATGAATACCTGCCTGCTGCCAAATGGCTTCGATAGGGTCATCGATTAAGGTGCGCGGCTGGAATAAAAAACACAGCTGCAGCTGCTGACTGATGGTCATCTCACCATCGAAATCTAACAGCGCATCTCTTGCGTCTTTGTTTTGATTGCGCCTGCCGCCAAGCTTTTGATAAATGTCATTATTGAGCAAATAACGAAAGCTGCTACCTTTCGGCAGGGCAGTGGTCAAGGCACGCACTTGTGACATCAGCTTGGCTTTGCCTTCGACCAGACTTAGATCATAACGCTCACTCAAATAAGCAAATATATACTGCGATAGCGGCATGGCATTGGCAATTTGCTCGCGCATGGCATCTGCGCCCTGACTTTTGATAAAAGTATCAGGGTCATGGTTATTTGGTAGAGTTAAAAACCGCAGCTCTTTATCATCACCAAGTACAGGCAGCGCCACTTCAAGCGTACGCCAAGCGGCTTTTTGCCCTGCGCTATCCCCATCGAAACTCAATGTCAGGGTAGGGTTTAATGTCAACAGCCGTGATATTTGGCTCTCATTAATCGCCGTACCCATCGACGCCACCGCACCATAAATGCCCGCTTGATACAAGGCAATGACATCCATATAGCCTTCGACCACTAACCAGTTATCAGCGCGCTGCTGGCGAGATTCATAGTAGCCGTATAAGACGTGCTGCTTATGAAAAACGGGCGAGTCAGATGAGTTGATATATTTAGGTTTTACCTCGTCATCGAGCGCGCGACCGCCAAAACCAATGGTGCGACCTTGGTTATCGCGAATTGGGAAAATCACTCTGTCACGCAGTAGGTCGTAATCGCGCCCAGATTCTGATTGGCGTACCAAGCCTAGCGCTTTAAGCCCCTCGATATCTTGCGGGAATTGATGCTCAAGGTGCTGCCAACCAAAGGGCGCATAGCCGAGACCAAAAGCCTCAAAAATGTCTTCAGTAATACCGCGCGATAAAAAGTAATGCTTGGCATGCGGATGAGTGGTGAGATTATGCTGATAAAACTGCTGGATTTGCTCTAATAGCTCGTACAAGTTGCCGTCTTTATCAGAGACACTAGTTTCATCATAAAGAGAAGTTGTATCAGCAGCGCCACTACCACCAGTCAACCATGCAGGCGGATAACTATTATCGTCTTGATCGTTAGCACCTTGATAATGGGTATTGTAGTCATCGGCTGTATAAGGCATCGAATCATACGCGTCTAATGGCGAATAATTTTCATAATTATCATTATAAGTTGGCGGCTGCATATCAGCAGTTGGCAAGTTTGTGGACGTTAAATTGTCAGCTACGGGCTGGCTATGAAACGCTTGCGGTTGCGTTGCCGCTGCCGATGTTGTTGGCTGAATAGCGAGTCTTGGCTTGGTTGCCGGCTTAGCTTTTGGTTTAACGGGCGCGCGCTGATAGCTAACGTTTTGCTGCTCGTCTTTTGGGACTTCAATGCCCGTTTGTTTGGACAGCTCATTAACCGCTTCGATAAAGGTTAGGTTTTCATAGTCACGTAAAAAACTGATGGCATTACCACCAACGCTACAGCCAAAGCAGTGGTAGATGTTTTTTTGTGGATTGACATAAAACGATGGTGACTTTTCACCATGGAACGGGCAGCAGCCTTTGTATTCACTGCCCGCACGTTTGAGCGTGGTATGACGCCCAATGATACTGATTAAGTCAGCTTGGCTATTTAATTGTTCGAGAATATGGTTAGGAATGCTCATACAAAAAACAGTTTACCATAGGACGATTATATTAAGCATCGACAATCAGCTACAAAAAACTGACAGTAGATAAAAATTATAAGAAGTAAAAACAGAAAAATAAGGCCAACAGAACGTTGACCTTATTTTTGATGATAGGTATTAAGCGTCTAAAATAGACGCGAGCCGTATCAATTTATTCAGCAGGTAATGTGGTACGGCGTACAGGATTTATGTTTTGTGGGTCGACATCGGCTTCTCTAGCAGTATCGCCAGTGCTCGATTGGCTCGTCACGCGCTCGGTCGATGCTTCAGGCAAACCTAAGCCTACATTGATACCACTATTGGCACGCTTAGGAGACATATTTAACGGTGCGTTAGCATTCGCTGCCGCCGCATTATCACTTGGCAATCTTAATTGATTGGCATTGCGAATCACTTGGGTTTTGGTAGCACCGCTGTAGTTACCTGTTGCAACCGAGGTATCTTTATTAAAACGGTTTAATTGCCCAAAGGTGAGTTTATTAAATAAAGTACGCTCACGTTTGGTATTGAGCTTGACGCGTCCATCAGCGCTGAGCATGTTTGGATAGTTGATTTGCAATAGCGTCTTATACTCATTTGCTAAGTCATTAAGACCGAGCTTTTCATGGCTATAAGCCAATACGGCGAGGGCATCAGGCACAGATTCACTTAATGGATAATATTGGAATACCCATTTAGCTCGGTTGACCGCAGCGACATAGGCTTCACGCTCGACATACCAGTTGGCTGCACTCATCTCGCTTTCGGCAAACTGATTATAGATAAAGGTCATACGCTGAGCAGCATCGGGCGCGTAAGGGCTGTTTGGGTATTTATTGATAAGCTCTTGGAAGTTGGCAAAGGCAATACGCAAATAGGCGGTATCACGCTCAGCTTGATTGAGCTTAAACAATTTTAGACCTTCAGACGAGCCTTGCATATTGGCCACGCCGCGCACGTAGTAAGCATAGCTGACTTGCGGATTAGAAGGATATAGGCTAATAAATTGCTCAGCGCTGGCCGCAGCCGCCTCAAACTTCCCACTTTCATATTGGGCGTACATCACATCAAGCAAGGCTTGTTCGGCATATTGTCCCGTTGGATAAAAAGTGCGCAGATTGTTCAAATCTTCGATAGCTTGCGTATAGCGACCCTTATCAATCTGAGCGATGGCGTCGTTATAATAACCTTGCTCAGACTTCTCAGCAGTGGCAACCGCATCCACGTCTTTACCGCCAGTTAGGTTTTTAAACGTTTGACAACCCACCAAGTTGACGCTTAACGCCAGTAAGGTGATTGAGGACAGTTTGATAAACGTATTGCCAACAGCTTGCATACTTCTTCTCCGACACAAGACGCGTAATAGCAGCGACGCTATTAGGCTAAATTATAAAAGGGTAATCAAGGTAATAATAAAAAACGATGCTGGCGGCATCCATCAACGGTCTGCTACTAAGTAAGCGCTAGCAGTAAACGCACTCATTATTAACATCGTTTTTATCGAATGCCGTTTTGCCAATATTAATAAAATAAATTATTTTAAAAGTTCTTATTTTAAAAAATCAGTGCCATAGCATACAGCAAAACAACGCTTACTTTATAGAATAACGCCTGCTTCGTCTATTTTTTCGTTATCTATTTTGTAGTTAAAGGGCTAATGCTTTATGTATGTTGGCTTCGGTCTGTAGTTTAGCATGAGCCGTCGTCACGAGCGATATTGAATATGGCTGACAAGGACAAATATACAGTAAATTACAGCCATGTCATATTTTAGAGAGCTAATCTACCAAACAATGCCATCGGCTGGCGGCTTAACTTTTATCACTTTTCATAGATTTTTAACACGGCTCACCACCTTTGAAAAGAAGGTAACGATAAAATCGCAGATAACGCGCAGCTTCTGTAGGGCATAAGCGCTTGGCATGTTACACTATGACGATATGACTGCTGCTTTTTTCGACCGTCCTTATTTTTGCTGGTCTGTGAACGCCAGTCCACTTTCTTATCTCGTTTCCTTATGAAGTCGGCTTATAAAGCTGTAAGCGACTTTACCCTATATCAATCCGCTATGAATAATGATGCTATGACGACCAATTTCCCTAAGAAACAACCGTTAGATACCGATATGTCAGCACAAGAGTTACCAATGCCAAATGAATTATTAAATGACCATCAGCGTGCGCTTGATGAGCAAACGCCGGATATGTCCAATGATGAGTTTGATGAGTTGGTCGCTGACGATATTGTCGACGATGAAGATGAAGATGAATACGAAGACAGTGAGGATTCAGTCGTAGTCGCTGGGCAAGCGGTTCCAGTCGTTATTGATGTCACGCATACCGTCATAGAAGACGAAGCGGGCTTACGTATTGATAAACTGGCATCAAAAGTATTTGCCGATTTCTCGCGTGCCCAGCTGCAAGGCTGGATTACTGATGGCAGCTTACTGTATAACGGGACGGTACAAAAACCGAAAATCCGTGTCAAAGCTGGTGATATCTTGCATTTATCGACGACACTGCAGCAGCATAGCGAAGATCAGCCAGAAAATATCGATATCGAAGTTGTCTATGAAGATGATGATGTCTTAGTGATTAACAAACCTGTCGGTATGGTTGTCCATCCGGGCGCTGGCAATCAGACCGGCACTTTGGTCAATGCGCTCCTGTATCATTATCCGCAGCAGCACCACTTGCCGCGAGCCGGATTGGTACACCGCATTGACAAAGATACCTCGGGACTGCTGTTAATTGGTAAAACCAAGCCTGCGCAAATGGCTTTAATGGAGCAGTTAAAGGACAAGTCTGTCTATCGTCATTACCAGTGTGTGGTCGCAGGGGATGCGGCAAGTTTACTGCGTCATCGCCGTATCGATGCGCCGATTGGTCGCCATCGCAATCAGCGTACCAAAATGACGGTGATGACGGCAGGGCGTGAAGCGGTGACGCATTTATTGAATGTCACACCGCTGAACGATAACTACTGTTTATTAGATGTCGGTCTTGAAACAGGACGTACCCATCAGATTCGTGTGCATCTAAGCCACATTACCTATCCGATAGTCGGTGACCGCGTCTACGGTGGGCGTCGTCAATTGCGAGCAGGCTTAACAGAAGCGCAGCGTCAAGCGATTAATAATTTCCCGCGTCAAGCATTGCATGCTTATACTTTAGGTTTCG
This sequence comes from Psychrobacter sp. M9-54-1, assembly GCF_016613355.1. NCBI lineage: Bacteria > Pseudomonadati > Pseudomonadota > Gammaproteobacteria > Moraxellales > Moraxellaceae > Psychrobacter > Psychrobacter sp. M9-54-1. Next base: position 99,396 of record NZ_JADGFW010000005.1, read on the forward strand.
TGCATCCAACGACTGGCGAAGATATTGAAGTCACCACGCCAATTCCTGAAGACATGCAGCAATTGATGGCGGTACTAAGCGAAGGTTATGACGAAGAATAAAATCTGATGAGCTCTATTAAATAATGATATTCGTCTGGTAACAATCTGGCTGTAATGCTCTAATAGTAACGATAAGACTGGTGCACTGACTATGCCTAACATAACAAACAATCTGCCTGTCACCTTAGTTGCTCAGCTTGATGACGTGACGGTTTTTCAAACGGCAGCTTTTAGCAGCGATGATAGTGAAGCGGCTAATGAGATAGATAATCAGGCAAATTATGGTGTGCTAAATTTAGGCTTGCATGTCAATGATAACGCCAAAATAGTCTTAAACAATCGCATGCGTCTATTAACGGCGATTAATGAGCAATTAGCGGCGGGGCAGCGTGCGCCAGTTAATAGCTTACACTGGCTCAATCAAGTTCATGGGCAGCAGATTTATGATGTCGATGCGACGGCGCTACCTATACGCCCGCTAGATGCCGATGCCATGGTCAGTCAACAAGTGGGCTTAGGTCTTGCAATTATGACCGCCGATTGCGTACCGATTGTTTTATACCAGCCCGCAACGGGGCAGATAGCTGCTATCCATGCAGGCTGGCAAGGGCTGGCGTGCGGCGTCATAAAGGCAACCGCCGAGCGCTTTGATGCTGATAAACCAATCACGGCATGGATTGGCGTCTGTATCAGTCAAGAAAATTATGAAGTCGGCAGCCAAGTACGAAATAAGCTGCTGGCAGGCTGTATAGATAATAAAGCCTTGTCATCACAGCATCTTGAGAGCTTTGAACAGCGTTATGTCTTAGCATCTGTAGCGGACAAGATTAAACTGAACCTACCAAAGCTTGCCGCTGACCAATTAAGTGCAGCAGGCATTACCGTTAGCAATCAATCCGAAATATCTTGCAGCTATGCCGATCCGCATTATTATTCTTATCGACGTCAAACGCATCTTGGCCAGCCTGCAACCGGACGTATGGCATTGATTATTACCCGTAGCGCTTCTAGAGAGTTGGCTTGTTTCAGCTCTTGAGCTTCTATTTTTATTTCATTTTTAATTGTCATTATTAGAGTTCGTATGAATACACCTGACACACCGCCTGCCATTTTAGAGCATGAGAACAATCTCACTAGCGTCTCAATGGCGGTCATTTATCATAGTAATTATGGGCATACCAAACGCGTTGCCGAAGCAGTGGTGACGGGCGCGCGTCAACAATTACCAGATTCGCAGGTTAAAGCGGTCGATGTGCATGACGTTGATTGGGATTTTGTCGATCAGGCGGATTTATTGGTGTTCGGTAGTGCCGTGTATATGGGCAGCGTGACCGCAGGCTTTAAGACTTTTATGGATGAGACTTCTAAGCGTTGGTATCACCGTAAATGGGAAGGCAAGTGGGCTGCAGGTTTTGCCAATTCGGGCGGTCTGAGCGGTGATAAGCTTGCCGTCCTGCAACAGATTTGTCTTTATGCCATGCAGCACGGAATGAATTGGATCGGTTTACCACTGATGCCAACAGGACATGAAGCGCATGATTTAAATCGTCTTTCGAGCTTTTTGGGCTTGATGACGCAGTCACTAGATGGACCACCTGAAGTCACGCCTGGCGCAGGCGATATTGATACCGCCATTTGGTTTGGCGATCATTTGGCTAAGACTATTATCAAGCGTCAACCTAAACAGCAGATAGTCATTGCAGAAGATTAGAATTAACTAAGGCGTGTTCTCGATTCATAATAAAAAAAGCAGCTATCAAACCGATAGCTGCTTTTTTTATTGGCCATTATTTGTAGTAGAAGGGGTTTGAGGGGGAACAGCGATAGCGGGTCGGCGCGCGTTGGATAAATCTTCCACAATAAGCGTTTTAGAAGACACCCTTTTAGAAGAAACAGTTTTAACAGGTATCGGACTTTCGACAAACTGAAAAGATTGGCAACCTGTCACAGGGATTGTCGCTGCCAACGTAAATATAAAGAAGAGTGATTTCATAAGGACATCTCGAGCGTTATTGGCAACATGGCAATGGTTGGCGATATTAAACAGCACTTATCATAAATAAAATGCTGCATCAGTCAAAAGGGTTTTTGCGAGTAGGGCAACGCTTATTTGGAATGCAAGGTGGATGACAAACGGCCGCTATGTATCCATTATGTACGCTTAAAACCTGTAATAACAAGTGCAGAAGTCGTCTTTTGCTATATATAGAGATTTATATCCACGCTTTAATAATGGATTTAATAAATTTTCTAGGTTTAGTAATTGTTTTTTAAAGGATTAATCATCTTGCTCAAATTTATAATATGAAAATATATAGTGATTAAATATAAATTAAATCTCTTAAGAAGTTTTTTTAACTTTTGTAAAAGTGTGCGGTGAATGAGTTACTATTTAAGTAATAGTGGCGAAATAGTTTTACATTAGTGGGGTGAGGAGACATTTTTTAGAAACTATCTCTATTAAGTTGTTTTATTACGCCACTTTATTAAGCATTTTACTGGACGATTTGCTAAATCACGTAATGGATTATCCGTTGAGTACTGACGTTATTTAAATCATTTTACTCAATATCAAATGTCTTATCCTGACCAATCGTTCTAATAATAATTACAACACCCTAGGTGCCAGCTATATGAGGATATTATGAAGCCACTTTCTGTGATGTTATCGATGCTTGTCATTGGTATTACCTCCAGCGCCGCGATGGCTGAAGGTGCTAACCTTCCTAATGCCAATTTACCCGATGCTAGCTTACCTAATGTAAGCCCCGCCAATAGTGAGCTTGTCAACCGCGGTGCTTATATCGCTCGCGCTGCTGACTGTATGGCTTGTCATGGCGAAAATTATACGGGCGGCACAGCGATTGAAACCCCAATGGGGAAAATTTATTCAACCAATATTACCCCTTCTAAACGTTACGGTATCGGCAATTATACCGAAGCAGATTTAAAGAACGCTTTACAAAAAGGCCGAGCGCCAGACCATATGCTGTATCCTGCCATGCCTTATCCTTCTTATAGCGGCATGAAAGAAGAGGATATTAGTGCCTTGTTTGCTTATCTACAAACCGTACCGGCTGTCGATGAAGCGCCTAAGCAAGAAACCAAATTACCTTTTCCCTTTAATTTCCGTAGCTTAATGATCGGCTGGAATCTGCTCAATATACCCTCTACTGAAAAGCGCGACGGTCTAAATGAGACCCAAAAACGTGGCGAGTATCTGGTCAATAATCTCGAGCATTGCGGCACTTGTCATACGCCGCGTAACAGCACCATGGGCTTTGATAAAAAAATGTATTTATCAGGCGCGTCGCTTGGTAATTGGCATGCGCCGAACATCACGCCTGACGAGTCGAGCGGTATTGGCAGTTGGAGCGAGCAAGATATTATCACGTATCTACGCACCGGTGAGCTTGACCAACGCGCCTATGCAGGTGGGCCAATGGGTGAAGCAGTTGCGCACAGTACGCGTTATCTGAAAAATGAAGATTTGAGCGCGATTGCCTCTTATCTAAAAGCCATACCCGCTATCCAAACAGAAGACAAGGTCAATAGCGTCAATGTGGCGCGCCTGCCAACGCCTGTGAACGAATCTATCACGCATGACTTACTGGCGCAAAAAGACTACTTGGCGCAAGCAAAGTCAGAAGTAAGTAACGGTAGTAACTCACCAGAAGCGTTATATTTAGCCGTTTGTGGTAGCTGTCATGGTGTTGATGGTTATGGTCAGCCTGACGCGCGTTACGCGCCTATCGTTGGACTGAGCAGTCTGCGCCGCGAAAAGCCTGACGCTCTCGTTAATATGATTTTACATGGGGTAGAGAGCGCGACCAATACTTCGCCTATCATGCCAGGGTTTTCAGAAGAGCTCAGCAGTGAGCAGATTGCGAGTATCACCAACTATGTCCGTACTAGCTTTGGCGGTCATGCAAACAGCGAGGTCAGTGCCGCTGATATTGAGCGCATCGCGTCTATAGGCGTCGAAAAGCCTTTTTTAATTAAGTACGCAGGCTTATTAGCGATTATCGGCATCATTGTGGCGATACTGATTATTATCTTTATCGTGCGCGCCATTTTACGTTCTAGACGCCGCCGTTAATCATAGTTTATCAGTTGCAACGGGTTTAGAATTTATTACCAGACAAGGATTAACGGCAAAACGGTAGGGCATGACAGCTTGGCAAATAAGCGCAGAGTTAAGCCAAGCTGATCAAATTACAAAGACTTATAAATGATATAAGCGTTTATTACTAGAAATAGAACAAGTGCCTACGGTTATGTACGAACGTCTACTTTAAGGATATTATTATGAAAGACATGCTTCAATCACCAACGCGGCGCCAACTGCTCTCGATGATTGGTAAAACAGCGGGCGCGACCGCCATGTATCAGGCGATGACGACGTTAGGATTTGCATCAGAATCAAGCTTTAAAGAAACGATGGACTTAAAAGGGGCGCCTCCCGGTGCTAGCATCATCGTTTTAGGTGCCGGTCTTGGCGGACTAACCGCAGCGTATGAGCTGCGTAAAGCTGGCTATGACGTCAAAGTCCTCGAGTTCCAAAATCGTGGCGGCGGTCGTAGTTGGACGCTGAATAGTGGCGATAGGTATACCGAGCTTGGCGGCGAAGAGGTAACCTGTGATTTTGAAGAGGGCAACTATTTTAATGGTGGACCATGGCGTCTACCAAGTCATCACTATGCCGTTTTCCATTACTGCAAACAGTTTGGTGTTGAGATGCAACCCTTTATTCAAACCAACGACCGCGCTTATTTGCACCGTAGTACTCATTTCAATGGTGTGCCGCAGCGCTTAGGTGATGTAAAAAACGATATCCAAGGACACGTAGCAGAATTATTGTCAAAAGCGGTGAATGTTGGCGGTTTGGATCGTTCGGTCAATAAAGAAGATAAAGAAAAGCTACTTGAAGGCTTAAAAGGTTGGGGCGTGCTCGATAAAGACTACCGCTACCGCGCCAGCAATGCTACTAGTAAGCATCGTGGTTATAGTGTCCTGCCGGGTGGTGGCTTGATGCCTGATGAAACCCCATCAAAGCCTTTACCGATCAGTGAAATTTTGGATTCGGGCATGTGGGCCGATATTTATGGTAACCATATGACCTATGCGCATCAGCCAACGATGTTTCAGCCTGTCGGCGGTATGGGTAAAATTGGTGATGCCTTCACCCGCGAATGCCGCGATATGATTGAGTTTAATGCCAAAGTGACTAAGATTCATCAAGATGAAAGCGGCGTTACGGTCAATTATGTCGACAGCAACAGTCCAGATGGCGCGACTAAGACCATCCGTGCCGATTGGTGTGTCTGTAATATTCCACTAACTGTACTGACCCAGCTTGATATTAATGTGTCAAAACCGATGAAACAAGCGATGGCAGCGGTACCTTATGAGACTTCTTATAAAGTAGGTTTAGAGTTTAATCGCCGCTTTTGGGAAGAAGACGAGTGGATCTATGGCGGCTTGACCTATACCGATATGCCGATAGCCCAAATTGCTTATCCTTCAGAAAATATGTTTAAAGACGGTACTGGGGTATTATTAGGGGCCTATGGTTATGGACCGACCTCATATAAATTTAATACCTTAACCCCGCAAGAGCGTATCAATGTTGCGCTTGCTTATGGTAAGTATATTCACCCGCAGTATCCAAAAGAGTTCCGCGCTGGTACATCAGTGGTCTGGCACCGCATTCCTTGGACACTCGGTTGTTATGGTATTTGGAATGAGTCGACCCGCCGTCAGCATTATGACACCTTATGCAGTATCGATAACCGTATTGTACTGACGGGTGAGCATTGCTCACACATTCCGGCATGGCAAGAAGGCGCTATTTTATCTGGCATGGATGCCGCCAAGCGTCTACATAAAAAAGCAAAAATGCTGGGTTAATATGAATAACTATAAAAATTCAGAGGCTATCATGGACAATGCAATCGTAAAGAAGGCAATCGTGAAGAAAAAAGTCATGAGAGAAATGACCCCTAAACTGCTGACTGTGATGTTGCTGGGTGCGATGAGTAGTGCAGCACTTTTAGGCTGTAGTCAACAATCAGACGATGTACAAACGGTGGCAACTCTACATGAGCAAGACCCCATCGTAACGGACGATTATCAAGCAAGCCGTAATACCGGTAGCTGGGGCGGCGTTTACATGAGTCGTGAGGAGCTTACTGCACCAGCCGTCAATGTCGTTGATCACAGCTCGCTTCCTACTATGGACAATGACCCAAGTATTGCTGAGTGGGAAACCAAGTTCGAGGGGACAAATGCCTTTGTGACAACAGATGGCAAAAAACTCTACCATGACTCTTGCGCAGCTTGTCATATGCACAAAGGCGAAGGTGCTTACGGTGCAGGTTATTATCCACCACTTGCCAATAACAGCAAAATGCAGTCAAAGTATTACATCATTGATATCTTAATTAATGGCTTTCGCGGTATGCCATCGTTCCATAATATGATGAATGATGAGCAGATGGCAGCGGTCACGCAGTACGTGGTCACTGATTTAAATGGTTATACGGATACGGTCACCGCCGCAGATGTTGAACAATTGAGACACGCTGTGCCGCCGGCTAGTGATCCAAGTGATGAATAGGGATGAATAATGCTTTTTATTATTCCAGCTCATAACTTTTAAAAGTGGATGGCTGATATAAGAATCATATCATTCTTGGTAAAATAAAAAAGCGCCCGATATGTTTATCGAGCGCTTTTTTATTTGTGATCATTTAGTATAGCATAACCCTATTTTACGCAATAAAGATGGCTAAATTATCTAAGTTATCTAGGGCTAGATGACCAAACTGGGGAGCGGATAGTACCTTGACCAGATTTACCGAACGCTTCGCCGCCGTTCAATGACTTAATAGTCAGTACGCCTTTACCGCCCTGCTTTGAAGCAAAAACCACACGCTTACCGTTCGGTGAAAAACTTGGTGCTTCATCGATACCTGTAGCGCCTAAGTTCGCAGTAATGGCGCCGCTACTGTTCATAATGGCAGCTGAACGACCACTTAAAAAGGCGATTTGCGAGCCATCGCTACTAAACTGCGGGCTGGTCGCATAGCCACTATTCGATACTTGCGTGGTACGGCCTGAACCAAACTCATAACGATAAATGCGTGGTTTGTTAAACCCTGCACGGTCACTAACAAAGACAAAAGATTTGCCATCAGGGGCATAACTTGGTTGTACTTCACTGCTTGGCCAATTGGTCAGACGTCGTGGTTGACCGCCACTAGCGCTCATCTCATAAATATCGGCGCTACCCTCAAAGCTACTAGAAAACAATATTTTGCTACCATCGGGCGAAAATGACGGACTAAGATTGCTACCTGGGAATGGCGTCAATGGTGTAGCTCCGCCCCCGCTTACGTTTTGAATATAAATAACAGGGTGAGATTTATCGCGTTGAACTGAATAAGCAATGCGATTGCCATCAGGTGACCAAGTTGGCGAAAAGATAGAGCCTGCCACTTCTGTGATGGTTTTGGCGTTTTCGCCGTCAGCATCCATAACCTTTAAGCGCGAGATTTTCTCTTTGCCAGTGCCTATTTCTTCGATATAAGCAATGCGTCCTGAGAAGTCACCAGGAATACCGGTAATAAGCTCATATACTTTGTCCGAAATCACGTGGGCGGCGTAACGCATGCTTTCTTTATTATTATCAGCGGTTAACGTTTGCTTGCCTTCTAGCACGCGTCCGGTTTTAACTTCAACGACTTCATAATCGGTGACCACTTTACCGCGATTGCTGCGCGTGCTACCGATGACAAGGTAAGGAATGCCCATACTTTGCCAAACGGGCAAAGTACCTGCTAACTCGCTACTGCTGTGCGGCTGCTGCGGTAGGTTTTGACTGGTTACTTTTAGCTCAGTTTTGCTCAAATCGTTTAAGATAATCGGTGATAAAGTAGAATCGCCAGCAAAGGAGACAAAAGCCACTTGGCTTTGTTGTACCGGAATCTCATAATCCAATTCTAAAACGACAGGTGCCGCCAAGACGCTAGGAGCAAGCAATAAGCTTGAGGTAGCGGCAAGTAAAGAAAGGCATAGTTTTTTATGAATGCGCATAACCAAGTCAAACTCCTAGATAGGGATAATTGTTTTTATAAATACTAAATCAATGATAACGTTAAAATGATATCGCCGCGGGTGCAAGTTGCTTAAGGTAACGTTAGCAATAATATCGTGTATGGGCAACTGCTTAATTACTGCCCTTAAACTGTATGGTAAAGGTGGGATATTTGGGGTCATCGACATCAATCGGTAAGCTGCCGGTATTGAGCACCGCTTGTTTGGCGGCTTCATTGACCGCGCTATCAGGGCCTGACGCTGAGACATTCACGACAGCGCCACTGGCATTGACTGTGATGGTCAAGGTAGCACGCTGCGTCGAGCCTTTTGCTGCTGTCGGCGGATTATAGTTGCGTTTGATTAAATTGATGATTTCACTATTACTGGCGCCGCGACTACCGCTTGATGCCGAGCGACTGCTACCTTTTGCAGTGCTGGAAGTGATGGCGTCACCAGACAGTGTTGATTGTCCATCATCTCCTAAGCTAAGGGTCTGTCCTGCGCTACCTGAGCCGCCCGTATTGATTTCTATATTTTTGTCATTGGCAGTAGGGCGTTTAATCTTAGGCGGATTGTTTTGTTTATTACGAAAATCTCGCAGCCTTTTTTGCTCTTCTATCAGCTGCGCTCTTCTTTCTTGTTCAACCTGATCATGCTCATCTAGTACAGATTCGTCCAACTGCGCTGCCCACTCAGCCATATTGCGCTCATATTCTTGATTTTGCTCAAGTAGGCGCTGGTGTTGCTCTTCGCTCATCAGCATCGGGCGAGGATTCACCGCCTCGTCAGAACGAGTAAAAACAGGCACGCGCTGTGAAATCGGCTCGTTTGGATTGTCGTAGCTGACGCTGTCATCAAAGCTGGTTTCTGGCATATTAGTTGCTGAGCCACTTGCACCGCTATCGGCTGGCATCGCGCTCGCCGCTGCGGCACGATTGGCCAGTATCTCGCCTTGCATCTCAGCCAATTGCTCAGGAGATATCATCACGGTTTCGATGCTACCTGCGGTCTCGACTTCCATGTTTTGATACGTATAAGCCAGTATGCCAATCACAAGACCGTGTGCCAACAAGCTTAAAAGTGTCGGTAAAGTCAGCCCGTTACCTTCAGGTTCGGTCGGTACATAAACGGTGGGCGCATTACGCATAGTTGGGATACTCAAATACGATATTTATCAAATGAACGACTTTATTATAACCAGCTGAGCCAATCAAAGTTAATCTAAGAGCAGGGTAGACAGATTATAAAGAAGGGGCGGGTAACGGTGCACCTGTCAATAGTCCTACCTTTTGGATGCCTGCTTGTTGCAAGGTTGCCATCAGCGTCATGATAGCGCCATACTGATTGTTTTTATCAGCGTTAATCATCACTTGTAAAGGCTGAGCGCCAGCATCGGTATTTTGATTTTGCAAGTTGGTTAAGGTATCAATCAGTTCCGGCTCACTAATCGGCAGGTCGATGTTATTTTCATAACTGATAAAAATCTCGCCGCTATCGGTCAACGATACAATCACAGGTAGCTGGCTTTGACTGATGGTATTGGTTTGCTCTTTTGGCAAATCAACATCGACGCCCGTTATCAGCATTGGCGCGGTTACCATAAATATCACCAGCAGCACGAGCATGACGTCGATATAAGGAACGACGTTCATCTCCGCATTTAGCGCTTTTTTCTCACGGCGATAAGGACTTTGTTTCATAGACCAGTTACCTGAGTACTTTGGCTATTTTGAACGCTTTGATTGGTTTGGCTTACTTGCGTACCCGCTTGCGGAGTCTCAATATTGGTCTCGCGCTGTAGCATGCCTGTCATCTCGTCACAAAACAAGGCACGAGAGTCGTATAAGCGGCTCGCCTTGGCGGTAAAATGGTTATACGCCAATACCGCAGGGATCGCGGCAAACAAACCCATAGCAGTGGCAATCAAAGCTTCGGCAATACCGGGCGCCACAGTCGCTAAGGTCGCTTGCTCACTTTGTGACAGTCCCAAAAATGCATTCATAATGCCCCAAACAGTACCGAATAAACCGACATAAGGCGCCACTGAACCAATACTTGCCAGCGTCGTTAGCCCCGACTCTAATAATTGCTGCTGACGACCCAATCCAACCCGCAGCTTACGCTCAACGCCGTCAATAATGTCGTCTTTAGGCTGACGTTTTTTATGCATTCTTAGGTATTCAGAGAACCCAACATAAAAAATTTGTTCAAGCCCTTGGCGCTCAGGCGAGCCTTGGACGCCTTGATACAGCTTTGCCAAATCTTCCCCTGACCAAAACCAGGTTTCAAACTGCTGGTCAAAATTTCTGGCGGTACCAAGACGCGCACTCATACGAAAAATAATCACCCAGCTGAGCAATGACGCTAATAACAATAATGCCATCACAATCTGTACCAATAAACTGGCTTGGGTGATTAGGTCGATAATATTTAAGGATTCAGGCATGTAAGCGGCTCATGGATAATGAATAATAGTTAATCTAATAAGGGATTTTATATCAACCCGTTAGTGTACTGCTAAATCACGCAAATATCATTAATAATATGTTAATAGCAGTGCATAAATCGCTCTCAATAAATATATGAAAAAAATAATGACAGCACGAGTATTTTATAATATTGTCCATATGGTCAACTAATTTGCACTCTTATACTAAGAAGATGCGCCATTCATTGAAATTTTGAGCGAATTTCACTAGAATGTTATGGTTTGTTGCTGTCAATTTTCATGATGGTTCGTATTTACCAAATTATGTGTGGCTAACGGATTAAAAACATCGTCTCTAACCTTAGTGTATCAGCGTCATTTACAGTCGCAATCTGGAAGCGTCATTTATCGTCGCAATTTGGGTGTATTTTATATGTTTGTTTTAAACGCAGTATCGAGCGTCGCAATTTGGAAGCGACACTTATCAATACAGTTAAATAATGATAATTTACTTACTGCAATTTGGAAGCGACTCTTATGAACGCAATCGAACGCTATTTTGGTATTAATGGTGAAAACACCACGATCAAAACAGAGATTTTAGCAGGTGTAACCACGTTTTTGACGATGGCTTACATTATTTTTGTCAACCCTAACGTCCTTGCTGACGCTGGTATGGATAAAGGTGCGGTGTTTGTCGCTACCTGTCTTGCCGCCGCAGTTGGGTGTTTTATTATGGGGATTTATGCTCGTCTGCCAGTCGCGCTAGCCCCCGGTATGGGACTCAACGCCTTTTTTACGTACGGCGTGGTTTTAGGAATGGGCTACGCGTGGCAAACGGCACTTGGCGCCGTATTTTTGTCCGGTTGTATATTTATATTATTAAGCCTTTTTAAAATTCGTGAATTGATTATCAACTCTATTCCGGACAGTATTAAACAAGGCGTAGTTGCTGGTATCGGTGCATTTTTGGCCTTTATCTCCTTACAAACCGCAGGCGTCATCGTCAATAATGATGCGACGTTAGTGGGACTGGGCGATATGACCGCGTTCTCACCTGCGATGGCGGCATTGGGCTTTATTGTTATCGTTGGCTTGTCGCATAAAAAAATACCCGGCGCGGTAACGATAGGGATTTTATTGGTAGCGCTTATCAGCTTAATTACTGGTAACACACAATTCACTGGCATTATATCGGCACCGCCACCGATAGCGCCAACGCTGATGCAGCTGGATATTGCTGGCGCATTTGACGTAGCGATGATTAGTGTTATTTTTGCCTTTTTATTCGTCGATTTATTCGATACCGCCGGTACCTTGATTGCAACGACCAGTCAAGCAGGCTTAATTGGTAAGGATGGCAAAATACCTAATATGGGCAAAGCGCTACTGGCAGATTCGAGCGCCACGGTTGCCGGTACGCTATTAGGTACCTCATCGACCACCAGCTTTGTTGAGAGTGTGTCAGGTATTGCAGCCGGAGGTCGTACTGGATTAGTCGCTGTGACGGTCGGGGTGCTATTCTTATTAAGTATGTTTTTTGCTCCACTTGCTGGTATGATTCCAGGCTATGCAACAGCAGGCGCTATTTTTTATGTCGCTGTACTGATGATGGGTACTCTAAAAGATGTTGATTGGTTAGATCTAACAGAGGCGGCGCCCGTTGTCGTTGTGTTGTTGTTTACGCCATTAACTTACTCAATCGCTGATGGTATCGCGCTTGGATTTATTACCTTTGCTGCTATTAAAGTCGTCGCCGGTAAGTTCTCTGACGTGAGTATTCCTGTTTGGATATTAACGGCCGTGTTACTTGCGAAGATTGTGTTTATCTAAGATTGTAATTTAAATTGCAGTCATTTTTAGTCATTTGATAAATGCTCAGCTTTGCTCATTAAACCCTTCTTATTTTAAATGAGAAGGGTTTTTTATGCGTAAAAATAAATACTATAAACCGCTATCTTCAGCACTAAATAAAATGATTACGTTATTGATTCGCTCATATTCTGTATGGGTTTAAATTAAATGGCTGAAATAAATAAAGACAAGTCATTGATTCAAAAACGATTAATTAGCCATAGTAAATATAAATTTATAACTAAAGCGTCATTTCTAATAAGTGGTTAATAACCATTTGTTTTTAAACAGTATTTTGTTTGGTTAAAATAGGTAAATTCGTTAGTTGGAAAATTTTTTTCATGCTACCATGTCGAAGTTAAGCGCATCACCTCAATCAACGCCGTAGAGGTTTTTCTTACAGTGAATTAGTATTCTATAAGATGACAGATAAGTGTTTATTAGGCTTTAAGTTTCCATAAAACTCAGATGTTATAAATGTTAGATTTTATGAACGCAAACCTCTATGAAACGTCACTTACCTTTGAGCATCACCTCCTTTCACTACTAACAAGAAGAAGGCACTAATGCCGCTTAGCTGTTTGTTGTTGCCTTTATATTGTTAACGTAGCCCGTTTAACACTAAAACGACCTACTTGACCGTTTCCAGCCTATGCTGGATTTTCTCGTTTTATAATGGCGCTGTTTGGTCTTTTGTTTATTGCTAATTGGCTTATTTCTATAGTTGTTATTATTTATCCACTATTCGATAGCAAAGATGTTTGTTATCAAGAATAGTAGGGGTGAAGTTTTAAGAACGTTTCACAATAATTGCCGCTATATCTTTAGCAATCAAAGCTCCCACCGCACCATTTATTATGGTTTTTAAACGATAGTTATGGAGTTGTTATGAACCCAGTAGACCAATTTACCCCGCAAGAGCCGATTTTATTTAATCCGCTCGATATATTAAAGCCCGCTTATCTCGGTCAATCGTCGAACGAGCTATTCTCCCGTATTTCACCTTTATATAGTGTGGACGAGGAGCGCTGGTTGACGGACTTGTTGCCGCTCGCCAAACCAACGGATGCCGAGCGTGAAGGGGCTGCTACGCAAACTCGTCAATTGGTCGAGCATGTGCGTAATGATGGCAAAGCCGTAAAAATGGTTGATTCATTATTGCTTGAATATAGCCTTGATACCCAAGAAGGTATCTTGCTCATGAGTTTGGCAGAAGCCTTGATTCGAGTGCCAGACAATTATACCGCTGATGCGCTTATCCACGACAAAATGAGCGTCGCTGACTGGAAAAAACACATCAAAAATGACAACGGTTTTATGGTCAATGCCTCGACGTGGGGCATGATGATGACGGGCCGCGTTGTCAGTATTGATCGTGATACTACCGCTGCTGGGTTTTTGGACCGTATGACCAAAAAAATGGGCGAGCCGGTCATTCGTAGTGCCATGCAAAAAGCCATGCGCATTATGGGGCATCAGTTTGTACTTGGCGAAACCATCGAGGGCGCCAATAAAAACAGCCAGCCTTATCGTAATAAAGGCTATACCTATTCGTTTGATATGCTAGGTGAGGCGGCGATTACCCATAAAGATGCGGAAAAATACTTTAACGATTACCTGCATGCGATTAAGGCGACGGCCAGCATCAAGGTAAAAGAAGGTATGCCAAAGCCGTCAGTGTCTATTAAGCTATCGGCATTGCACCCGCGTTATGAAGCGACGCAAGAAGCGCAAGTGATGGGACTACTGCGTCAGCGTTGCTTGTTATTGATTGAAGCGGCCCGTGAGGTCAATGTCGATATCAGTATCGATGCTGAAGAAGCAGACCGTCTTGAGATTTCTTTAAAGCTGTTTGAGTCTCTTTACCGTGATAACTTAACCGCCGGTTGGGATGGCTTAGGGTTGGTGGTACAAGGTTACTCTAAACGTGCGATTGCCGTTTTGACGTGGCTTGCGCGTTTGGCAACTGAAGTCGGCGATCGTATTCCAGTACGTCTGGTCAAAGGCGCGTATTGGGATACTGAAATCAAACTGGCGCAGCAAAAGGGACTGTCCGGCTATCCGGTCTGGACCCGTAAAGAAGGTACGGACACTGCTTATCTTGCCTGTGCGCGCTTCTTATTGTCAGAGCATTTGCGCGGTTTGATTTGGCCACAGTTTGCTACCCATAATGCGCATACGCTTGCTTCAGTGATGACCATGAGCGCGCACCGAGAGTTTGAGTTCCAGCGTCTTCATGGCATGGGCGATGCGCTTTATGACCATATTTTGCAAGCTTACAAAATCCCCGTGCGTATTTATGCACCTGTTGGCGCTCATAAAGACTTGCTACCGTACTTGGTACGCCGTTTACTAGAAAACGGTGCCAATAGCTCGTTTGTGCATCAGTTATTAGATAAGTCTTATCCCATTGATAAGCTCACCGTGCACCCATACGATAAGTTATTGAGCAATGCTACTTTGCACAATCCTGATATTCCGTTGCCATTAGATATCTATGGCGCGCGCCGAGCCAGTTTTGGCCCTAATATCTTTGTAGAGTCGCAGTGGCTACTATTTAAAGCCGCTATCGATAGCCATTTGCATAAAACTTGGTCGGCAACTTCTATCATTAACGGCAAAGCAGTTGATGCAGATAAAGTCGATGGCAATTCTGAAAAACTTGAGTCGCAAACCGTACGCGCGCCTTGGAACCATGAAGTCATCGCCGGTGAAGTCGCCTACGCCAATGCTGATATTGCGCAGCAAGCCATTGATGCTGCCATTGCAGGTCAAAGCGTATGGCGAGCCGTACCTGCTGCCAAGCGCGCGGCTATTTTGCGTAAAGTGGCGAACTTGTATGAAGAAAATTATGCCGAATTGATGGCGCTTTGCCAAATCGAAGCGGGTAAAACCATGCAAGACGGCATTGATGAAATCAAAGAAGCGGTTGATTTTTGCCGTTTTTATGCCGATGAAGCAGAACGTCTCGACGCCAAGGTTTATGAGTTTACCGACTTAGCAGGCAAGCAATCACGTCAAGTGTATAAGCCGCGGGGCACCTTTGTTTGTATCAGCCCGTGGAATTTTCCTTTGGCAATTTATACTGGTCAAATCATGGCGGCGCTTGCCGCAGGTAATACTGTAGTCGCCAAGCCTGCCGAGCAAACCAGCTTAATCGCGCATTTTGCTGTGCAGCTGATGTATCAAGCTGGCGTGCCGGAAGACGCTTTGCAGTTTGTCGTTGGCGCTGGCGAAGTTGGCGGCACGTTGACCGCTGCCGATAATATTGCAGGCGTTATTTTCACCGGTTCAACCCAAACGGCGCAGCATATCAATCAGAGCCTGCATCAGCAAATCAGTGGTGAGTTGCCAGTATTGATAGCCGAAACCGGCGGTCAGAATGCCATGGTTGTCGATTCAACCGCATTGCCCGAGCAAGTGGTTAAAGATGCGGTATTATCTGCCTTTGGTTCGGCAGGTCAACGCTGTTCTGCGTGCCGTATTTTATGTGTGCAAGAAGAAGTAGCGGACAATTTAATCGAGCTGTTACAAGGAACGATGGCTGAACTGGTCGTCGGCAATCCATTGTATGCGGCAACCGATGTCGGTCCAGTGATTGATGCCGACGCCAAGCAAAGTCTGGACGCGCATATCGAGCGTATGGCAGCTGAACCAACGGCGACGATTTTGGCGCAGACGCCGATGAGCGCAAGCTCAGTGGTTAGCGAAGAGTACTCTACCTTTGTCTTGCCAACCGCGATTGAGGTGAAAAGTATCGATGTGATTGGTGGCGAGCACTTTGGTCCGATATTGCATGTGCTACGTTATCAAGCGCGCGACTTGAATAAGCTTATTGATGCGATTAATAGCACAGGTTTTGGTTTGACCTTGGGTATCCACAGCCGTATTGAAAATATCGCCGAGCATATCGAGCGCCGTGCCTTTGTCGGCAATACTTACATTAACCGCAACCAAATCGGTGCCGTCGTTAACGTGCAGCCGTTTGGTGGTTGTGGTCTGTCTGGTACGGGTCCAAAAGCTGGCGGGCCGCATTACGTTGCGCGTCTGATGCAGCTGTGTACTGAGTCGAACACGGCGGTAGAAAATAATAGCACTGAAACCCAAACCCAAATCGCATAAGGAGTAGCAAGATGGCGAATGAATTTAAAAAGAATCATGCCCAAGTTTGTGAAGCTTGGCGGTTATTAAGCGCGGTAGAGCGAGCAACTTATCTGCAAGCGGCTGTTGCTAAATTGGCTTTGCTTACTGGTGACGCCAATAAAGCCAAGCGTTTATTTACCCATTTATTAAATGCCGCGCCGATGCTCGATGACGTGCAGCGTATGACGGGCGCAACAGGTGAGTCCAATGATTTGTATGTGACCGCTCGCGGCAAAACCATGGTTATCGGCGGCGAATCTGCCCGCGCGATGGCGGTGCTTGGGCAATTGGTTGCAGCTTTACTGACTGGTAACGAGGTGATACTGCATTGCCCAAGTCAGAGCGAGATGTGTGTTGAAGCGGCAAAAATATTGCATGACACTGGCATCAGCGATGATGTCTTAAGCGTTGCCAATGATTCGCAAACCATTACGCTGTTATATATCGATCGATTGGCGCAAGTCGCGGTCGCAGGCAACCAAAGCGAAGTGCAAGCCATCAGCCAAGAGCTTGCTAAGACCGATGGTATCTTGACGCAAGTTATTGCGGTCACTGATATGAATGGGATGTCAGAGATGTTAACGCCCGATTATCTGTACCGCTTTGTCACTGAGCGGGTAAGGACCATTAATACCACAGCGATTGGCGGTAATGCCAGCTTGCTCGAGCTTGGCACCGAGTAAGTGCTGTAAAGCTAAATAAAAAAACTAGTATTGTATAAGCGGCGGTCAGTAGCCATTTTTCAAGCAATTTGGGAAATGATTACTGACCGTTTTTTATTGTTTTATGAAAAATTAAGGATAAAATTAATCAGAAAGGTTGGCTAAAAATATATAGTATTAAAAAGCTTTTGAATTATTAAACAAAATAATGTGCTTTTTTGAGTTGTAAGTTAAATAGAGTTAGTGCTAGTATAAGTTAACCGTTTAGTCAGCATTTATTCATTGAATGCTGATAGACAGCTTCAACACGGAATGTTGAGGTACTTTAAGCTAAAAAGGAGTGTGACCCATGCTTATATTCTCCGTTTTTTCGATAGGGTAGTTAGCTTTACCTATACCTATATCCGACCTTTATGACCGCTTTTTAATTGACGCATAGATGATTGGTGAATTAAAAAGTTCAAACCGCAAACCGATTAAGCCTGAGCAAGTCAGTAGTCAGATAGGCAGTCAGCTTATTCAATACCCGTATAACTATCAGTATTGATGTAGGTATGATGATCGTCATCGTATAAATTTTATTAACATGATAATTGAATACTACCTTAGGGCGGTGTCGTAGTGACGCCTGACCTTTGCAGATATTGATTGTTAACATTTTATATTCGATTCAGATAAAACTATGGTTTTTATCTGCCTTTTATTCTGACAGCCGAGCGTTGCTATGATTCGTTTTTATTTGAACGGTCAGTACAAACAAGTCACTGATCTAAACCCGAACACCACCGTTCTTGAGTATCTGCGTCTGCACGAAAAGCAAACCGATACCAAAGAAGGCTGCGCGAGTGGCGACTGCGGCGCGTGTACCATCATGGCGCAGCGCTTGCCTGCTCATGACGCAGACCAATCTATGCAAGCACCTTTTTATACCCTTAATGCTTGTATCACGCTACTGTCATTGATGGATGGTCATCATCTGATGACGGCCGCTTATATCGCCGATAATCCCGCCAATCACCCAGATCGCGCCTTATTGCACCCAGCTCAGCAAGCCATGGTTGATTGTCACGGCTCGCAGTGCGGCTTTTGTACGCCTGGATTTGTCATGACGCTTGCAAGTACTTATGAAAACCATCGCCTGCAACTGGCAGCAGGTTTGGCGTCGGACGATCTTAGTTACGATGATATTGTCGCTGCTATATCCGGAAATCTGTGCCGCTGTACCGGTTATCGTCCTATTATCGATGCAGGTTTAGCGATGGGCAAAATTGGCAAACAGCGCGATGCTGAGCAAATCATTGCTAAAGATTTAACGATAAAACTGGCAACCGATGCAATTGCAAACCGTAAAGATGCTGCTAGCAATACTATTGAGCCTGCACTCACTCAAGCACCACGCAAACTTTTTATTCCGCAGTCCATTGACGAGCTCAATCAGGTGTTAGCCGCGTATCCAAACGCAACCATTTGGGCGGGCGGTACTGATTTGGGGTTAAGCGTGACCCAGCACTTGGTCGATCATGAAGTGATTGTGCAACTGTCAGCGGTTGAGGCGCTAAAAACTTGGTCGCTACAAGACTTACATCAACATACTGATGAGAAATCTAGAGTTAATGCCGATAAAGTTAACAGCGACAAGGTTAATAGCGAAATGAAATCGGCAGTACCATCTTTAATATTGGGCGCGGGCATGAGTTATCAGCAACTGCTACCTGTCCTTGAAGAGTATTTTCCAAGTTTTGCTCATTTATTTGAACGCATTGCCTCGCCGCAAATTCGCAATATGGGCACCATTGGCGGTAACGTCGCTAATGCTTCACCGATTGGCGATTTGCCCCCGGTTTTATTGGCACTAGATGCGCAAATTCATTTGCGTCATTGCGCAGCTATTGATGGTAGCGATGCTAATAAAAATGGTTATATTGATGAGATTATACCTTTGCAGGCATTTTTCTTGGATTATAAAAAGACCAAACTGCGCGCTGGTAGTTATATCGTCGCCCTGCATATTCCGCTGTTGCAAGACCATCAGTATTTATATGTTCATAAGGTAAGTAAGCGTTATGAAGACGACATTTCTGCTTGTTTATTGGCAGCAAGAATCGATTTGGTAGCAGATGGGTTGACGATTAAAGATGCAAAATTCGGTCTTGGCGGAATGGCGGCGATTCCTTTATTGGCGACAAATTGTCAAGAAATACTGGTTGGACAATCTGTTGAGGTTGCCAGTTTTGAAGCAGCGGCGCAAAAGTTGGCGTTAGATGTCTCGCCCATGACGGACGTTAGAGCCAGTCGTGAGTATCGTATGCATGTCGTGCAGCGCTTAATGATTAAATGCGGTAAGCAATTGGTCGCAGATATACAACCTGCGAGCGCTTAACGTTTATCGCCATTTGTAAAGAATACAAGGAAGAGACACTATGAGCCATCATTCTTCACTATTTGACAGTTATAGTATACGCCGACAGCGCCCGCCAAAAAATAAAATCGGTACGGGAGTCAAACATGACAGTGCTATCAGCCATGTGATGGGAACGGCCACTTACGTCGATGACATGCTAAAACCGCAAAACACCCTGCATTTAGCGATTGGTAAAAGCACTCATGCCCATGCCCGTATCGTGCATATGGATTTGAGTGCAGTATGGGCGGCCGATGGGGTGGTCGATGTCATTACGTTTCAGGATTTGCCTGCTAAGACTGATATCGGGCCCGTGTTCGATGGCGATCCATTAATGGCAGATAAAGTCACCGAATACGTCGGTCAAACCTTGTTTGCGGTTGTCGCAACCAGTCATCGCGCCGCCAAAAAGGCAGTGCTGAATGCGCTGATAGAATATGAGCCTTTAGCCGCTATTTTGACTATCGATGACGCATTAGAGCAAGCGCAGTTTGTACGGCCGAGCCACTTTATGCAGCGCGGTGATACGCAAGCTGAGCTAAAATCAGCACCGACGCGTATTGCAGGGCATATTCATATGCTTGGGCAAGAGCATTTTTATCTTGAGGGGCAGGTATCTTACGTTGTGCCTTGTGACGATGGCGGTCTTGAAGTTTATACGTCGTCGCAGCATCCAAGCGAAGTGCAGCAACTGGTCGCTGAAGTAGTCGATTTACCCTTTCATGCGGTGACTACCATTGTCCGTAGAATGGGCGGCGGCTTTGGCGGTAAAGAAACCCAAGCTGCGGCGTGGGCGTGCCTGTGCGCTATCGTGGCTAAGCGCCAAAATATGCCAGTCAGTATGCGCTTAGATCGACAAGATGACATGGTGGTGACTGGTAAACGGCACGAGTTTTCCAATCGCTATGAGGTCGGCGTCAATGAAGACGGACAGATACTTGGCGTCGATATGCAGCTAGCAGGACTATGTGGCTATTCGCCTGATTTGTCCGATGCTATTGTCGATCGGGCGATGTTTCATTGTGATAATGCTTACTATTATCCAGCTGCACAAATAGCCGGTCACCGCTGCAAAACCCATACGGTATCTAATACTGCTTATCGCGGTTTTGGTGGGCCACAAGGTTTGCTAACTGCTGAATATATGATGGATCATATTGCTTATACCTTAGGAAAAGATCCATTGCAGGTACGTCTAGCAAACTTATATCAAAACGGTCAAAGCACCCATTATGGTCAGCCGATTGAACATTTTGATTTGGCGACTATCATGCGGACGCTCGCAGAGGATAGCGATTACGATAAGCGCCGTCAGCAAATTACTGTAGCCAATCAAAAAGCAGCCATTGAGGGTAATGATAAACGCTGGGGTCTAGCGTTAACGCCAGTGAAATTCGGTATCTCATTTACCGTGCAAACCCTCAATCAAGCTGGCGCTTTGGTACTTATTTATACCGATGGCACAATTCAAGTCAATCATGGCGGCACCGAGATGGGTCAAGGGTTATATATTAAAATTGCCCAAATCGTCGCCAACGAGTTCGATGTTGATTTGGATACCGTCAAAGCAACCGCTACCCGTACCGATAAAGTGCCAAACACCTCGCCGACGGCTGCCTCATCGGGTACGGATATGAATGGGAAAGCGGCGCAAAATGCCTGTATAACCATTAAAAATCGTTTGCTTAAGTTTGCCTCTGAGCATTTTAAAGTCAATGCCGAAGATGTCCGTTTTGAGCGAAATCACGTTCATATCGGCACTAAAGAAGTGCTTACGTTTGCAGATTTTGTCTTGCTCGCTTATCAGCACCGTATTAGCTTGTCTTCGACTGGCTATTACAAAACGCCCAAGATATTTTACGACCCCTCAAAAGCGTGGGGGCGACCCTTCTTTTACTTTGCTTTAGGTGCAGCCTGCGCAGAAGTTGAGATTGACACTTTAACAGGAGAGTACAAGGTGCTGCGCTGCGATATCTTGCACGATGTCGGACAATCGATTAATCCTGCAGTTGATATTGGTCAGATTGAAGGAGGCTTTGTGCAAGGTATGGGCTGGCTGACCACTGAGGAGCTTATTTGGGATAAAAAAGGCAAGCTTGCTTCTAACAGCCCCGCTAATTATAAAATTCCTACGGCACATGATTTGCCTAAACAATGGCGCGTCAAACTGTTTGATCGTAAAAATGAAGAGCAGACCATTTATAATTCTAAAGCCGTTGGTGAGCCACCGTTTATGTTAGCAGCGAGCGTTTGGTGTGCGATTAATAATGCCATCGCAAGCTTGGGTGATTATAAGAAAAACCCAGAGTTGACCATGCCTGCGACGCCAGAGGCCGTACTAAAAGCCGTCATGCGTCTACAAGGTCAAGCGTGGGAAATCGCTTCTAAACCAGACACCGAAACCATTGAAAGCTTAACACCAGCTGACGATGACTGCGGCATTGATGACGATCGCGTACTGCCGCAGCAAGTAGCGCATGCTACAGACATGACACCGCCTGCGTCTGAAGGTCAATTGTTTGATGAAGAGCCTGAGGCGATAGAAAACCCCAACGTCTCAACGGCTCGTGGACCTGCGCACAGTGAATAAGTCACTTATCACGCAGATGCCACCAACGAAATGGTATGAGGGACTGGCGCAATATCAGCAGCAGGGGGTTGCCCATGTATTAGCGACGGTCGTTGCCGTCAATGGTTCGGCACCTCGCGAACTACAGTCTAAAATGATTGTCACGCTCGATGACTGCTGCGATACATTGGGCGGTGGGAGTTTAGAGCATGATGTAACGCTAACAGCGCGGCAACTATTAAATGGCGAGCTTGAGCCAAATAATTCGAAAGCTTCCTCTCAACCATTAAAAGCAGGCAGGTCTGCAAAAGCACAAGCGGTACGCCGTGAAGCAGTTTACAGCAAACATTATCCATTGGGCGCTAAGTTAGCACAATGCTGCGGTGGTAGCGTGACGGTGATGTTTGAATGCTTTCACTTAACACCACCGATGTCGCTATTGGTTTTTGGGGGCGGACACGTAGCTACCGCATTAATGAGCATATTGGCTGAGCTGCCTTGCCAAGTGGACTGGATAGACAGTCGTCCTGAGATGTTTGAGCGTTATCTGAGCGCTGAATCTGGCACAGTGGACGGACAGGTAAATGACCAATTACCAGCGCATATTCGTGTGCATATTGACGACGATCCGGTTGATTTTATCCGTCCATTTTTGACCAATGGCGCTCGCAGACTATCTACAAATAAAGGTACGCAATATTTTATTTTAGTCATGACTCATGATCACAGTCTTGATTTTGACTTGGTGCGCGCGGCTTTAGATTGTTTGCTAGCTACTGATTCAAAGACTGCATTAAAGGAAAGCAGTGCGCGGCCTTATGTCGGCTGTATCAGCTCGGCAACCAAAGCCAAGCGCTTTAAAGAAAAGTTGCTACAGCGCGGTTATAGCGAAAAAGTCGTTGATAAGGTAACGATGCCAATTGGCCTTGAGATTGGCGGTAAACAACCAATGGCCGTTGCGGTATCTATCGCCAGTCAAATTTTGCAGCTGTATCACCAAGCATAAATATTATTTCTAATTAACATTTATAAGTAAAACTTTATTGCCTTTTACTCTATTTAGGTGAGACGCCTTTATGACCATACATATTTATCAAGCACGACTGCTGCATTATCTAACCGAAGACAATCTGGCTAAGAGAGAAAAAAGCACCAACAGCAGTGATACAAGCACTAATGATACACATGCCAATGATGCCACACTAACAGTGGTTGATAAAAACGTCATATTGCGCCCTGTAATCGCAGGTATTAATGTTTATCCTGAGTATATTGCCGAAGGTGCTTTGGTCGTCGATGATGTGAGCGGTCGCGTGCTAGACTATGGCAGTAAAAATGTGATTATGGCGCGATATGCTAGTAGTAGCGCACAACAGAGCAAAGCGCCCGTACAGATTCACGATTATCAAGACAAGCTTATCATGCCAGGCTTTATTGACACTCATGTCCACTATCCGCAGATAGATATGATTGCCGCCTTTGGTGAGCAATTGCTTGATTGGCTCAACAATTACACCTTTATCACCGAAGCCAATTTTAGTGACCCACAGGTTGCGCATGATACCTCAAAGTTCTTTTTAAACCAGCTGCTTGCCAATGGTACGACCAGCGCTTTGGTGTTTTCGACTAGTCATCCTGAGTCTGTTGAAGCGTTTTTTGAAGAAAGTACTCGCCTAAATACGCGCATGATTACCGGTAATGTACTGATGGATCAAAATGCGCCCGAGCATTTGTGTGTACCGACTGAGAAAGGTATCCGCGATTCGCAAAATATTATTGACAAATGGCACGAGCACGGGCGTCAACATGTGGCGATTACGCCAAGATTTGCCATCACATCGACGCCAAAACAGCTGCAAATGGCTGGTGAGTTATATCGCAGCTATGAGAGTGTATATCTGCAAACGCATCTGGCCGAAAACCTGGCTGAAATTGCCTTTGTACGTGAGCTTTATCCCAAACATACGGGCTATCTCGACGTTTATCATGATTTGGGGTTACTGGGAAGGCGAACTACTTTAGCGCATGGTATTTATCTTGAAGCATTAGAGTATGAGGTGCTACGTGATACTGGTACACAAATCGCCCATTGTCCAACGTCTAATTTATTTTTGGGTAGTGGTCTGTTTGATTTATCTAAGACTTTACGCTATACCGGTCTCAGTATCGCCACCGATGTAGGGGCGGGAACCAGTTTGTCGATGCTGACTACCTTATCGGAAGCTTATAAAGTGCAGCAATTGCAAAACAATCCATTATCCGCGCATCAAGGTCTGTATCAGATTACTTTGGGTAACGCGCAGTCGCTATTATTAGACGATAAAATCGGTAACTTTATGCCTGATAAAGAAGCAGATTTTGTAATAATAGATATGGGTGCGACAGAGCTACTTGCGCGCCGTATGAGGCAGACAAAATCACTCGATGAGCAGTTATTTGTGCTGATGATGCTTGGCGACGATAGAGTGATTGAAGAAACAGTCATTGCTGGCATGAGCCGTTATAAAAAAGGCGCGGTATAAAAAAGGGGTGACATAAAATAAGCTGACAAATAGCCAGCTTATTTCAAGGTGAATTTTTCAACAACACTCATAATTAGTGAGTGGTTATGGCTACCGTATCATTCGGGATATTGTAGCCACACCCAACCATTCTCTAACCATTCGCTCAAATCGTCTGGGTCAATATTTTTAACATCTTGAGTTTGTAAATGCTCACCATTGGCTAAACGCATTAGCACAGCGACCGCAGCAGCATCCAAACCATCAAGGCGCTGACCATTGGCATATAGCGTCACGCCATCATTAGTTTGGCTATAAAGCAAACGATTGCTATAGTCGGCTTGTAGTGTCGCGCCATCTGATAAAGCCTGCATCAACTCATCGGTATCTAGTGTTTCTTCTGGCACTAGCGCATCATACTGGCGCTTGCTAACCACTTCGGATACTGCTTGACGAATGATATCGTCGCCGCGCTCAGATCGCAGCATTTGTAGTAGCTGGTCTTTAATCGCCTCGATACTGCTTGCTGTCAATTCACCCGACGCTTGTAGTGTTTGTGGCAGTAGCATTGGAATAAATAAATCGCTGTCGTTGGTAGCAATATCAGCCAGACTGTCGATGATTTGCATCAAATTCGGACGACGACAACCAAAAGAGAAGGTTAGGCAATCATCTTGCGCGACGCCAAAGTGTGATAATTTCGGCGGCACATAAAGTACGTCGCCCGCTTCTAATATCTCATCAAAAATAATCTCTCCCATATCATCGAACAATCTAATCGGCTCATCGGCGACAAACTCAGTGTTTTTATCACAAAATTTGCCAAGCTGCCAACGACGCTGACCGTAGCCTTGCGCTAAAAACACATCGTAATCATCATAATGCTTGCCGACTGAGCCGCCTTTTGGCGCATAAGACACCATGATATCGTCGCGTTGCCACTGCGGGATAAAATCAAACGCTTGCCACAACTGTCCGAGCTCAGGCGACCATTGTTCAAGGTTTTGTACCAGTACCGTCCATTGTTCAGGCAAATTGTCAAAATCGCTTTCAGTTAAGGGACTTTTTTTAAGTTGCCATTGCGCTAGGCCGTCTTGCTTAGTAGCGGCTTGGGTGAGCAGGCGTGCAGCCGCGTCTTCTTCAATAGCAAGACCAAGCATATCGTCTGGCTCAAACATGTCAATTAGCTGCGGTAAGCCTTGCTTAATAAGGAGCGGTTTTTTTTGCCAATATTCACTTAAAAATTGCTCAGGCGTGATAGAGTCGGGCAAGCAAAGAGGAATTGTGGTCATTGATAAATCCATGTCTAAAAATGGGTATAAGAGAAATAACAAGAGATGCTTTATAGGAAAGTTTTAATAGTTTATGATTATCGCCTAGCTGATAGCGAGTATTACCGTATGAATAGTTGCTGTCAGAACACCTCATCAATCGTAGGAAGTTTATGAAAAAATTACATTTTATCGTTATTATCGCCAGCGTATTTTTATTACAAGCTTGTGTGCACAAGGTTGTGACCGTGCCAGCTAAAATCGCTTATAAAACCACCAAAGGCGTGGTCAAAGGCACAGTGGCGGTCGGTAAAGCCATCATACCGGGCGACAGTGATGACGATGATAAAAAAGATAAAAAATAAAACCTTACCCATTAACTAACTGTCTTTTAAGACAAGTAATAGTAGGTAAGGTTAATGTTTTTCTTAATATAAATGAATAGGC
This sequence comes from Psychrobacter sp. M9-54-1, assembly GCF_016613355.1. Taxonomy (NCBI): domain Bacteria; kingdom Pseudomonadati; phylum Pseudomonadota; class Gammaproteobacteria; order Moraxellales; family Moraxellaceae; genus Psychrobacter; species Psychrobacter sp. M9-54-1. Next base: position 125,813 of record NZ_JADGFW010000005.1, read on the forward strand.
AGTCCTACTCATTTATATTTATTTCAAAATATGTCCGCTAGCTACTTCAAGCTTGATCAGAGATTAAATCTTAGCAATCCAGTCTTTAATCGTGCGAGCTTGCTCAGCGGCATTACCAGTATAAGTCGCAGGCGTCAGCTCACGTAGGCGCGCTTTATCGCTATCTGAAACCGCAGATAATTCATCGCTTTCAACGAAAGTCAGCATGGCCTCACGCGTCATGGCATTGCCGCGGGTTAAGGCTTTGAGTTTTTCGTACGGGTTCTCAACACGGTAACGACGCATGACCGTTTGAATCGGCTCAGCCAATACTTCTTGGGCATTATCTAAGTCGTCATTTAAGCGCTGTGCATTCAATTCAAGTTTACCAACGCCTTTTAGGCACGCATCATAGGCAATCATGCTTTGTGCCAGTCCAACACCGATATTACGCAGTACGGTAGAGTCTGATAAATCGCGCTGCATACGTGAAATCGGTAGTTTTTCACCCAAATGTGCAAGCATCGCATTCGCCACGCCCAAGTTACCTTCTGAGTTTTCAAAATCAATCGGATTGACTTTATGCGGCATAGTAGAAGAACCCACTTCACCATCTTTTAGGCGCTGCTTAAAATAGCCTAAGCTAATATATTGCCAAATATCACGGTTAAAATCGATTAAAATAGTATTGAAGCGTCTTACCACATCAAACAATTCAGCGATATAATCATGCGGCTCAATTTGCGTGGTATAAGGATTAAAGGTCAATTCTAAACGCTCATTGATAAATTGCTCAGCATGAGTTTGCCAATCAACATCAGGATAGGCTGAGAAGTGCGCATTATAGTTACCAACAGCGCCGTTAATTTTACCCAACAGTTCAACTTGACCGATTTGTTTGATTTGGCGAGCTAAGCGATAAGCGACGTTTGCCATCTCTTTGCCCAAAGTCGTTGGACTTGCAGTTTGACCATGGGTACGTGATAGCATTGGCTGGTCAGCATGAGTAATCGCCAAATCAACAATGCTATCGGTCACTTGCTGCATTTTTGCAACCACAATCTCGCGGCTGTCTTTTAGCATCAATGCGTATGACAAGTTATTGATGTCTTCACTGGTACAAGCAAAGTGGATAAATTCTAGGCTATCTTCTAGTTGCTGATTGCCGCGGAATTTATCTTTAATAAAATATTCAACCGCTTTGACATCGTGGTTGGTCGTCGCTTCGATATCTTTAATCGTTTGCGCGTCCGCTTCGCTAAAGTCGTCAACGATGCTGTTTAAAAAGGCATTGGTATCGGCATCAAACGCTGCCAACTCACCAATTGCGCTATTATCTGCCAATGACTGTAACCAGCGAATCTCGACGGTAACGCGAGCTTTAATCAGACCAAATTCAGATAGATAAGGACGCAAGCTGTCGGCTTTAGATGCGTAACGGCCATCGATTGGAGAGAGTGCGGTAAGTGGAGTCATAGTGATGCCTCAAATAGTTGTCAAAAGTAACAGGAGTAAAAGTGATAAAATAAGCAAAAAATGAAGAAAGGTTAAAAGTTATTTAAAATCAAAACCCACAAGGCGCATCGATAGCAGCAATCACACCGCCACCAAGACACACCTCATCGATATAAAATACCGCTGATTGACCAGGCGTAACGGCACGTTGTGGCTCATCAAATACCACACGGACTTCACTGCCATCATCATTTAGCGCATAAACACGGCAGGCCTGATCGGGCTGACGATAGCGAGATTTTGCCATACAGCGTAAGCCTTCCGTGCTAAAAATATCGGCAGGCGGCAAGCCTTCGACCCAGTCAAGCTTATAAGCTTGTAGCTCATTACTCATCAGCATCGGATGCTCATGACCTTGACCGACGATCAAACGGTTTTTAGCCAAATCTTTTGCTAGTACAAACCAAGGCTCTTCTGGACGGTCTTTGACGCCGCCGATACCGATGCCGCCGCGCTGACCTAAAGTATAATACATCAAGCCATCATGCTGACCTATCACATGACCGTCGTCGGTGACGATATCGCCTTTTTGTGCTGGCAAGTACTGTTGTAAAAAGTCTTTAAAACGGCGCTCACCAATGAAGCAAATACCAGTAGAATCTTTCTTTTTAGCCGTCGCCAAATCATGTTCTTCAGCGATTTGACGCACGACTGGTTTTTCAAGCTCGCCTACCGGGAATAGCGTCTTAGCGATTTTATCGCCGCCGACCGCATGTAAGAAGTAGCTTTGGTCTTTATTATTATCTAGTCCACACAAGAGCTGGGCGACGGTTTCACCGTTGTTATTTTCATAGTTCACGCTGCGGCGCGTATAGTGACCAGTGGCAATATAATCAGCACCGAGGGTCAACGCATAATCTAAGAACGCTTTAAATTTGATTTCTTTATTGCATAAAATATCTGGATTTGGCGTGCGTCCGGCTTTGTACTCTGCTAAGAAATGCTCAAACACGCGATCCCAATATTCCATCGCAAAATTAGCGGTGTGCAGCTTGATACCGATTTTGTCACATACCGCTTGCGCATCTGCTAGGTCGTCCATCGCCGTACAGTATTCGGTGCCGTCATCTTCTTCCCAGTTCTTCATAAACAGACCTTCCACTTTAAATCCTGCTTGCTGGAGCAAAACGGCAGATACGGAAGAGTCGACGCCGCCTGACATACCGACGATGACGTGCTTGCTGCTAGGATTGTCAATATTGGCAAGCGTCAAAGGACGATGGATGCTAAAAGCGTCTGAAACGGGTAGACTTGAGGTGTTTGGCGTGGCTGACATAGAATTGCTCAACAATTTATACCTTACCCAAAGTATAAAATGCCCCTATTCATCGATAAAAAGACTAAGAGTGATAGACTTAGTCAGCGGATAAGGTCATCTCATTTTTTGGACGGGGTATTTTGGACTGGGTATTGTGATAAAATAAGCGTCATATTATAACAGTTAATCGTAAGCGGTGGCGAGCTATGCACGCTCATGTTGTCTAAAAGCGCTTTAGAAATTTAGATAGCGGTTCTAAATTATTTTAATCACTCTTCATTCACTTAGTAATTCACTTGGAATAATAATGATAAAAATTGGTCAAGGTATCGATGTCCATGCGTTTCATAATACGGGCGAGCAGCAGCAATATGTGATATTAGCAGGCGTGCCGATAGAGCATACCCATAGTTTGCTGGCACATTCTGATGGCGATGTGGTGCTCCATGCGCTTGCTGACGCACTGCTTGGTGCATTGGCACTTGGGGATATTGGGCAACATTTCCCAGATACCGATGCCGCGCACGCCGGTTTGGATTCGCGCGTCCTACTCCGTTATGTGTATGGTAAAGTCCAAGCTGCCGGTTATACTTTAGGCAATGCTGATATTACTGTGATGTGTGAGCGCCCAAAATTGGCACCCTATAATTTGGCGATGCGCGAAAATATCGCCAGTGACTTGCAAACAGCTGTGAGTAATGTCAGCATTAAAGCCACAACGACTGAAAAATTGGGCTTTACCGGTCGCCAAGAGGGCATTATGGCCAATGCCGTGGTATTATTGGTACCAAATATGATGATGTCTGACGACAATATGGCTAGCAATACTATTTCTGATGTTAACGTTTCAGATGCTAATATGCCTAATGTTTAATCCCTAATGGCTTAGTAGTCAGTCATGATGGTTGCAATAAACGGCAATCGCCCCATGTAGCAGCCACAGGCCAAATTTAGCGTGACCTATCTTTTTTTGATAATAGTTTTAATAAATAGGAGCTTTTATGAGTGAGCAAACCCCAAATACTGCTGCAAACGATGTTGAACAGCTGATTCGTGATCAAATCAAAGACAATAAAGTCATCCTTTATATGAAAGGCACACCGCAGTTTCCACAGTGTGGTTTTTCTGCCAAGTCGATTGAGGTTTTGACCCAAATTGGCCGCCCGTTTGCTTATGTTAATATTCTAGAAAACCCAGAAATTCGTGCTACGTTACCGAAGATTGCTAATTGGCCAACGTTCCCGCAATTATGGATTGACGGTGAATTGATGGGCGGTTCAGACATCATTTTGCAAATGTACCAATCAGGCGAGCTAAAACCTTTGGTTGAAGCCAATAGCCCAGCTGCTTAATGGTTAAGCGTTTTTATTGGGCAGTTGATAAGCCTCAATAAATCATTTAGAAATTGCAGCAAAGTAAACCTGAATAGCCATTTCTCTTCATGAAGAAAGGCTATTCGGGTTTTTTATTGTCTATGCAATTTATTGTTTTTATCGCTTTTAGCCCCATATAGTGTCCAAGATAAATATATTTTGCCTAAAAGCGAGAGTTATATGAATAATCACTTAGCAAACACCGAATTACCAAATACAGAATTAACGGAGCAGCAGGAGGCGGCTGAACAAGCGGCTATCGAAAAACGCCGCGAGTATTTAAAAAACGAATCAACCCGTTTAATCGATATGGCGGGCAATGAGCCAAATTCTGCTCTTAAATGTATCCATCAGCTTAGCGTAGCAGGCGGCGCAACCGAAGCGACTTATATTGCCATTGAGCAGCGTATCGTCGCGGATCAAGATGCAGCTGGTGCTTATCATTTGGCATTATTGGCACAAAACACCCCTGATTTACCCATCGATGCGCGGCAACTTATTGAGATGGTTGTGCTAAAGGGTGATAACGCTCAGCGTTTGGCCTTGCTAAAAAACTTGCCATTGCCGCCAGTTGAGATGATTAAAGAGCAAATCTTGGCGACCAATGACGGCGACGCTATTGGGCAGATGAATGCCTATTTGCAGATTAACCCAGAAGCTTACGGCAGCCACCATATGCTGGCAAGTGGGCAGGCTGACCGTATTGTACCGCTCAGCCCTGGTAAATAAATCCATTCGAGGTTTATCAAGCTTTTATTGATGCACCTTTATGATTAATGGCAATAGCAGTTAATTTAAATAGTTTTTCGTATAACGTTTTTTAAGCGGCAAAAAATTGTTATAATTACCAGCTATTTTACCTATCTTTAATGGCTTATCTGAGTCGTTATCTCTTTTTAAATTCGATTGACGTTTATTGACCGGCAGCCATGCTATTTGACATAGCATCACGCTCACGGTTGCGTCGAGAGTCAAGTGAGGCATACATGCAATACCCAAAAAATTACGACGTGGTAGTGATCGGCGGCGGTCATGCTGGCACAGAAGCAGCTTTGGCGGCCGCACGTATGGGTGCGCAAACGTTACTCTTGACGCATAACATTGAGACGCTAGGGCAGATGAGCTGTAACCCTGCGATTGGTGGTATTGGTAAGTCGCATTTGGTACGTGAGATTGATGCGCTTGGCGGTGCGATGGCACTGGCGACTGACAAATCTGGTATCCAGTTTCGAGTGCTTAATAGTCGTAAAGGTGCTGCCGTGCGTGCCACGCGTGCGCAAGCGGATCGCATTCTTTATAAAGCCGCCATTCGTCATACGTTAGAAAATCAGCCAAATCTTGATATATTCCAACAAGCAGCAGATGATATCTTAGTCGAAAATGGTCGCGCGACCGCTGTTGTGACGGCAACGGGGATTGTTTTTAACACCCAAACTGTGGTGCTGACTTCAGGAACGTTTTTAGGCGGTGTCATTCATATTGGTTTGGAAAATTCAAAAGGCGGACGCGCAGGCGACCAGCCTTCTATCAAGCTTGCTGACCGTTTACGTGAATTGAAATTACCCGTTGGTCGCTTAAAGACAGGGACGCCAGCGCGTATCGATGCGCGTAGCGTTGACTTTAGTGTCATGACAGTTCAGCCAGGCGATACACCGCTGCCGGTCATGAGTTATATGGGCGATGTGTCCATGCATCCTGAACAGGTCAATTGCTATATTACCCATACCAATGCCCGTACCCATGACATTATCCGTGAAAATCTAGACCGCTCACCGATGTTCTCTGGCAAAATCGAAGGGATAGGTCCGCGTTATTGTCCGTCTATTGAAGATAAGATTCACCGCTTTGCCGATAAAGACAGCCATCAAATTTTTATCGAGCCAGAAGGCTTGACCACGCATGAGCTATATCCAAACGGTATCTCAACTAGCTTGCCGTTTGATGTGCAATTAGACTTTATCCATAGTATGAAGGGTTTAGAGAATGCGCATATCACGCGTCCAGGCTATGCGATTGAGTATGATTATTTTGATCCGCAAAACTTGAAGCCAACGCTTGAAACCAAATCGATTGACCGCTTGTACTTTGCCGGTCAAATCAATGGTACGACAGGCTACGAAGAAGCAGGCGTGCAAGGTCTATTAGCCGGTACTAATGCGGCACTGGTCACCTGTGAAAACAGTGAGTTTGACGTTTGGACGCCGCGCCGCGATGAAGCATATCTTGGCGTACTGGTCGATGACTTGATTACGCATGGCACCACTGAGCCATATCGTATGTTTACCAGCCGCGCCGAATATCGCTTGCTGTTGCGTGAAGACAATGCCGATCAACGCTTAACCGAAACCGGTCGTAAGCTTGGTTTGGTAGATGACGTGCGCTGGCAAGCCTATCAAGAAAAAATGGAAGCCATTGCCACCGAAACCTCGCGTCTCAAAGATATTTGGGCGACGCCTGCTAATGCTCTAGGTCAGCAAGTCACCGAGCAGACAGGCGAGGTGCTTTCTAAAGAATCGACTGCTTACGATTTATTGAAACGTCCACAAATACATTTTAATGATATCGCTGCTATCACGGGCTCAGAGGTCGATAGCCAAGTCGGTGAGCAGATTGAGATTTCTGTGAAATACGCCGGCTATATTGACCGTCAGCAAGAAGACATCGACCAGATGAAGCGTTTGGAAAACACCGCATTGCCAATGGATTTTGATTATAGTGTGGTGTCAGGGTTATCTAATGAGATTGTACAAAAGCTGGCGCAAATTCGCCCTGCCACGCTTGCCCAAGCGGGACGCATTAGCGGTGTTACGCCTGCCGCTATTCAACTGCTTGCCATGACCGTTAAGAAGCAGAAAAAAGCACAGGCGGCGTTAAACTCATAATCATTGCTTAGCAAAGTGTTATGATTCAAAGCATGATTATCAAAAAAGCTCGTAACGAGTAATCGTTATGGGCTTTTTTTATGGCGAATAACTTAACAATTTCAGAACAGCTTGATGAGTTAAAGCTTGATACTTTAAAAAAAGAAAGGTTCAAAAGTAGGATAAAAATACCGACAAGGAGAGTCTTTATGCCTTATGATAAATTGTCAGAACTACCAGATGCCGTAAAAGGCAACTTGCCTAAGCATGCGCAAGAGATTTTTCGCGCAGCATTTAATAGCGCCAGTAAACAATATGAAGATGAATCACGTTGGTTTGCTACCGCATGGGCCGCTGTCGAAAACAGTTATGAGAAAAACTCGGACGGCAAGTGGGTGAAAAAGTCTGATTAGGGCGTGTTTTCATTTTAAAATTTTAACCATTTTTAGCCCATTTAGATATATATCGATTGAATTGAGAACACGCCCTCGTATTCAAATCAGCAATAGCGGCGTTATATACACTATAATAAAATAGCTTTCCGTTATCCAAGCTAAGCCATTTTAAAATACCTACTCACCATTGCTGTTTATTTAACAATATAGCTTTGGATATATTCATAACCTGAGCTTATTTATGACCGCTGCTATTATTTTTGCTATCACTATTGTATTGCCCAACCTTGTTTTGATGTGGTTGGGTTTTTTTATGCAAAGGCGCGGTGAGGCAAGCCAAGCTTTTATCGATCAAGCATCCAGCTTTGTCTTTAATTATTGTTTACCGTGCTTACTGTTTTTTAGCGTGGTTGATAGCGAGGTCGATTATGCCAAACAAATGACTTTAATCATTGCTGGTATTGTTGTGACCTTTATTTTGTTTATAGGCGCAGAGATTTATGCCAAGGCTTTTGTCGATAAGCCTGCCGACCAAGGGGTGTTTGTACAAGGTATCTTTCGCAGTAATATGGCGATTATCGGTCTGGCAACCGTCGCCAACGCTTATGGAGAGCAGGGTTTAAGTATTGGTGCCGTCTATATGGGCGTGGTGACGATATTATTTAATATCTTAGCGGTCATTACCTTAAGTCGGGTGTCCAAAAGCGCCGACGATACATGGGTCAGTCGTAGCATAATGATTGTCAAAAAACTGTTTACCAATCCGTTAATTATCGCCTTGGTCGCAGCTTTTGCTTATAAAGCCCTGCCGCTGCCGCCTATTAGCGGCGTCATTCATACCACTGGCGACTTACTAGCTGCGGTGGCATTGCCATTGGCGCTGATTTGTGCGGGTGCAAGTATTGATTTAAAGTCGATGTTGCATCCGTCAGGTTTATCCATGCAAGCCAGTATTGGACGTATTGTGATTGCGCCTATAATCGCTATCGCAGTCGGATTGGGTTTTGGCTTATCAGGCGTGCATATGGGTGTGCTGTTTTTGATGGTGGCGTCACCGACGGCGGCGGCCAGTTATGTGATGGCGAAAGCCATGGGCGGTAATGATATATTGGCGGCCAATATTTTAGCATTTACCACCGTGGTGGCAATGTTTGGTATGGCGATTGGTGCGGCGATATTACGCGGATTAGGGTGGATATAGCATCGATAATAATGTTAGGTATATGAGAAATGCTTTGGTTTTTAATAAAAATAAAAACAGTCGTTATAAAAAAGTCCCCTTTTTAAATTAGAAAAGGGGACTTTTAAGATTTATTGTCGTTATCTCACATTGTCTTTATCATGATTATTCACGCGGCGATGTTTGCGTTTAGGGCTAACACGATACGTCAAATAACCGCCAATAATCAAGACCACAATAAAAGCGACGATGTATAAAAATATTGATGAGCCGATAAAGGCAGAAGGTTCCATGACCATAATCTCCTTAAGGTTTATCAATAATTATGCAAGCGGCGCGGGTTATTGTAAAGTAAACAAGTTTAACTCAGATGTAAGTTCAAGTGAACGCAGACGCGCTGCTTGATCGTAAACGTTGGCAGTGACAATCAGCTCATCTGGTTGATACTTTGCGATAAATTCTGCCAGTTTTGGTTTGACCGTTTCGACAGAACCAACAAATGACACCGATAAAGCGTTGTCTACCATCATTTTTTCCGCCGGGCTCCAGATGCTGTCCATATCATGAGTTGGCATTGGCATTTGTCCACGCTCACCGCGGCGCAAGCGAACAAAGCTTTGCTGCGCTGAGGTAAAGTGATAACGCGCCGTTGCGTCGTCGTCAGCCAGTAGCAGGTTAGCCGCCAGCATTACATAAGGCTTATCTAGATGCGCTGATGGTTTAAACTGTTCGCGATAAGCATTAATTGCTTGTGTCATCATCTGTGGCGCAAAATGCGAGGCAAACACATAGGGTAGGCCTAAATGCGCTGCTAGAGTGGCACCAAAAAGTGACGAGCCCAGTATCCAAATAGGAATATTAGATTTCGCCCCTGGGAATGATTGGACAGGACTGTCATCGGTGCCATCACCTAAGAAATACATAAGCTCTTGGACGTCTTGCGGGAAACGATCGGCATCTTGCATTTGACGGCGCAGCGCCTGAAATGTTGCACCATCGGTACCTGGCGCGCGGCCTAAACCTAAATCGATACGGTCACCGTATAATGCCTGTAAGGTACCAAACTGCTCAGCAATGATAAGCGGTGCATGGTTGGGCAGCATGACGCCACCAGCCCCGATGCGTATGCGCTTGGTTTGGCTACCGATGTGCGATAACAGCACCGACGTCGCCGCACTAGCGATACCCGGCATATTGTGATGCTCGGCCATCCAATAGCGGTTGAAGCCAGATTTTTCTGCTTGCTGCGCGATAGCAACGGTTTGGGCAATGCCTTCAGCAATGGTTTTGCCTTCGGGAACGGGTGCTAAGTCTAAAAATGATAATGGAATTGTGTTGCTCATGATTCACCTATTTTTATGCGGTCGCCTTGCAACGACGTTTTTATAGTTAGTTTTTAAATATCAGGAATAAAAAGCAGGCTGATGATTCAATAGCTCATATGATGGGGCAGTTATAGAGAATATAAAGGTCAGCCCTTAAAATAATAACAAATCGTAATAATTCGCAGCATGTATAAGAGCAAAAAAACACCGCTATCTATTGAGAACGGTGCCATTTGTATTTATCAAAGAAATCATGATTAAGCAGAATGCTTGAAGTTATTATGAATTGCCTAAGTGCTGAGTTTTAAAAAGCTACTCCTTAAAAAGCTACTGACTCAGTTAATAACTACTGACTAAATTGCTTTTGGCATAGTTCCATAAAGGCGCGTCCGTATTGACGGATTTCTGCATCATCACGTACCGCCATCCAACTGGTAAAACGTCCAAAATGATCGACAGGAATGGCGGTTAAATTATGATAATGGCTTGGCTCAAATGCCATTTCAGCGATAATACCAATGCCCAATCCTAATCCAACATAAGTGCTAATCACGTCGGCATCAAGAGCTGCGAGTACAATATCAGGCTCAAGTCCTGCGTCGCTAAAGGTTTTGTCAATCGCGCCGCGTCCCGTAAAGCCGCCGTGATAAGTGACAATCGGGTAGCTGGCAAGGGTTGGCAAATCAATCGATTCTAAACCCGCCAGCTCATGGTCGCTCGGTACAATAACCCGATGCGTCCAGTCGTAATAACGGTAGCAGCGTAGATAATCATTGTGCAACAAGGATTCGGTCGCAATGCCAATATCTGCCTGCCCACGAATAACCATCTGCGCGATGGTTTCGGGATCTGCTTGTTGCAGGATTAAATTGACCTTGGGAAAACGATCTTTAAATTCTTTGACCACTCTTGGCAATACATAACGCGCTTGCGTATGGGTGGTCGCAATGGTCAGTGTGCCAATATTGGGGTTATTAAAATCCAAACTGAGGTTTTCAATGGTCCGGATTTCAGCAAAGATAGATTCGATATGCGGCATCAGCGCTGTACCCATGGTCGTCAGTCCTGTTAGACGTTTGCCTTGGCGCACGAACACTTCGGTTTTGAGCTGGTTCTCAAGTGCCGCGATATGCTTTGATAGACTCGATTGACTGGTATGCAGCACGGTGGCCGCTTGACTTAAATTATAGCCATTGATTACCGTATGCCACACTGTTTCCAACTGTTTGAGCTGGATTTGTAGATGCCGCTGATTGACCACTACGTCGATTGCCATCATTTAACCCTATGTATAAATATACAAACCTCGTCTGTATATAAAAATAAAAAACTACAAGCATTCAATAAGTCGCTAGTGTAAATCAAAGTTATTATTCTTGTATATAATAAATGGCTATGAATTTATACTAATTTGGAATATAGAGTAATTTATTTTTCTTAAATTGACAATAGGGGCTTGGGGCAATAGACGATGAAAAAAAAGCTGTCTTAATATTTAGGTGAGCTATTGATACACGACGTTACCATAAAGAAATAAAATATGTTGCCAAATGCTATGGTTATTAAGTTAATGCAAAAACATCTAGTCAAGGTTAGCGTTCTCAAGTACCATAATTCAATTTTGTGCTAACGATGGTTTTTATACAACGCTGAGCAATTTTTATCGATCCTTTTTATCTGTATTACTGAGAAATGATTGATAAAAATTGTGCGCAGTTGTGTTTTTTATTTCAATTTTTGGTGAGTGATTATGTCTGCTGTCCAACCTGTAACGCCTGAACAACCGATTGCCAAAAAATCATGGGCAGAAGCCGCCAAGGCTTATCTAGATTCGCGCGTTATTATCATGCTGTTTTTAGGGTTTTCGGCCGGTATTCCTATTTTGCTGATTTTTTCCAGTCTGTCGTTATGGCTAAGAGAAGCAGGCATTGACCGCGGTGTCGTCACCATGTTCAGTTGGGCAGCATTGGGATACTCATTTAAGTTTATTTGGGCGCCATTAATCGACGCGCTGCCAGTGCCTTTTTTGACCAAATGGTTGGGTCGCCGCCGTAGCTGGATGGTGGTATCGCAGCTGCTGATTGTATTGGCCATTTTTTTGATGGCGACGGTCAATCCTATTAGTGAAGACGTTTTGGTTTATATGGCGGGTGCGGCGGTTTTGCTGGGCTTTTCTTCTGCTACCCAAGATATCGTTATTGATGCTTACCGCATTGAGCTGGCACCGCCATCGATGCAGTCTATTTTGTCCTCTATTTATGTGTCAGGTTACCGCATTGGTATGATTGTCGCTGGGGCAGGTGCGCTGTATTTAGCAGATTATTTTGGTTCGACGGAAAGCTTTTATAGTTATGAAGCGTGGCGTAATACCTATTATATTATGGCCGGAGTGATGACTTTAGGCATATTGACCACCTTTGCCAGTTATGAGCCAACCGCCGAGATTCTGCAAAATAATAAACAAAAAAACAACCTCAAAATTTTCTTGATTTACTCAGCGTTACTATTAATACCAGCGTTGTTGTTTAGCGCCATATATCTTGTCAATATTCTGATTAATAAAGTTTTTGATAGTAGCATTGCGCTGATACCGCTGATAGCCATGCCGAGCATTAAGTTCTACTTTTTAGCGCTGGTGGTGTGTGCGCCACTGCTGCTGTTGTACTTTATGATCAATCAACCTAAGATTATCAATAAAGCGCCATTGGTGGCTGAAACCCGCGAAGACTATGTCAGATTGGTTTTATTGTTTGTCTTTGCCGTCGTCGCATTTATCGCCGCCTATGTTTTGATAGGGCAAGGATTGCCCGAGTTTGATGGCGTGTTTGTCAGATTTATCAGTGAGACGCTGCATTTGCTAACAAGCTTAGCCGTAGCGCTGGCAGCGGGTTATGCCTTGGTTAAAGTTGGTTTAGTGAAAAAAGAAATTGCGATGGCGACGTGGATTGAGCCTATCTTAGATTTCTTTAGACGCTATGGTAAAAAGGCATTATTGTTATTAGCGCTGATTGGTTTGTACCGTATCTCAGACATTGTGGCAGGGGTGATATCAAACGTCTTTTATCAAGACATGGGCTTTAGTAAAACCGATATTGCCAATGCGGTCAAACTGGTTGGCGTCATTATGGCGATCGCTGGTGGTTTCTTAGGCGGGCTATTGGCGCAGCGTTTTCGTATCATGCATGCGATGATGATTGGCGCCATTCTCGCTTGTGCGACCAATTTGTTATTTGTGGTGCTGACTTACAATCCTGGCAGCTTGCCTATTATGTATATGGCGGTGATTTTTGATAACTTAGCCGCTGGTCTTGCTAGCGCGGTATTTATTGCTTTCTTATCGGCATTGACCTCTATACGTTTTACCGCGGTACAATACGCTATTTTTTCTTCATTGATGACTTTGATACCTAAAGTCATGGGTGGCTATTCGGGCTCTATCGTTGATAGTATGGGCTATCCGTTCTTCTTTATTTTTACCTTTGCGATTGGTATTCCAATTTTAGCGCTGATTTACTTTGTCGATAAACATATCGTTATTGGTGATAACGACGATATTTATGACAATAATGTCAATAATGGCGATAGTGAAGGCGGCAGCGGTATTGGCGATAAGTTAGCCAAAGCCAATCCAAACCTAACGGATACCAAAGAGCCGCCCCGCGCCTCAGAGTAGTTAATGCATGATATATAGCAAGTTCAACAGGCTTATTCAATAAACAGTGACTTTACGAGTTATCTATGACAGCAGCTACCATTGGTCAAATAAAACAACAAATTCAGCAGTGGCTAAACGACAGTGAAAATAGTCATTTGCCCTCGTTTTGGCTCACGGATTGGCTATTGTTTGTCATTGAGCAGCCAAGCTCTTTTTTAATCACGGATGAAAACTATCAACTGACCGATAGCGAGCTTACGCAATTTTATGCGGGTGTGACTAAGATGCAGCAGGGCACGCCCTTGGCGTATTTAACGGGACAGCAAGAATTTTGGTCGCTGAATTTTACAGTCAATGAGCATACATTGATACCGAGACCCGATACTGAGGTACTGATTGAACAAGTTTTAGCTTGGATAAACGCTCAACCAAACCGCAACGATGACGATAATAAACCAAAGCGCCTCTTAGATTTGGGCACTGGCTCAGGCTGTATAGCGATTAGCCTCGCGCATGAGTTAAATAAGCGTCAGCCAAACAATAAGGCTGAGAGATGGCAAGTGGTTGCCGTTGATTTATCGCTAGAGGCGTTAAAAGTGGCTAGGCATAATGCAATGGTAAATGAGGTGGCTGCTGATATTAAGTTTATCCAAAGCAGTTGGTATGAGGCGCTGTCTGTTCAGGATGAGCCATTATTTGATGTGATTGTATCCAACCCGCCGTATATCGATGAAGAAGATGAGCATTTAGCAAGACTGGTCGCCGAGCCGATTAGCGCCTTAAGCGCCCCCAATCATGGACTTGCCGATATAGCGCTTATTGTTAAGCAGGCACCGCAATATTTGAATGCAGCTGGGCTTTTAGCAATTGAGCATGGTTTTGATCAAGGTGCGAAAGTTAGTCAGCTATTTTTGGACAATCGCTTTGAGTCTGTTCATACTGTGCAAGACTTTGGCGGTAATGACAGGGTGACTTTAGGTCAGCTGTTATAATTGGTTTTTAAGAGTAAGTTTTTAAAGGTGAGTCTTTAAGAATAGGTTTTCAATAATAGATATTTTGCTTATAACTTGTGGTAAAAAATAGTGGTAGAAAGTATGACGCACTCCAAAGAAACAGGGCAGCTAACAGATGCAGAACTGCTGCGTTATGCGCGGCAGATTTTGCTTGATGGCTGGGATATCGATGCGCAGCTACGTTTGAAAGCCTCGCGAGTCGTGATGATTGGGGCGGGCGGTCTCGGTTGTCCTGCTTCTGAGATGTTAGTGCGGGCAGGGCTTGGGCATGTGCAGCTGATTGATGATGATGTGATTGAAGCCAGTAATCTACAACGCCAAACGCTATTTTTACCTGAAGATATCGGCAAACCTAAGGCGCTCACGGCAGCTCATATGCTGACCAAAATTAACCCTTTGGTTAGCGCGCGTGGGACAGTGGCCAGATTGAGTGAAGACAATGCTTATGA
The DNA here is from genome assembly GCF_016613355.1 of Psychrobacter sp. M9-54-1. Lineage (NCBI taxonomy): Bacteria > Pseudomonadati > Pseudomonadota > Gammaproteobacteria > Moraxellales > Moraxellaceae > Psychrobacter > Psychrobacter sp. M9-54-1. The sequence goes on from NZ_JADGFW010000005.1 coordinate 140,816, forward strand.
GCTGCTTGAGATGGCATCTGGTAAGCCTGACTTACTTTTAGACTGCACGGATAATTTTGCCACTCGCGATATCATCAACCGCATTAGTGTGCGTTACCAGATTCCGTTATTATCCGCCTCAGCGATAGCCATGCAAGGACAATTGGCACTATATGAGCCGCACTTAAATACCGGCTGCTATCATTGCGTCTTTGGTTCGGTAACAGACGATGCAGCGGCGGATGAACGTACTTGTGCCAATTCAGGGGTACTCGCCACCACGCCCGCTATTATGGGTAACTTGCAAGCCAATGCAGCGCTACAATATCTAGGATTAACCAAAAATCCACTGACAAATAAGCTGTTAATATGGGATGGTAGCCAGATGCAGCAACGACTGATGGGCTATCGCAAAGATGTGCATTGTCCGATTTGTGCCAAACATTAGCAAATTGCTCAAGCTTTTTAACTCTTCCTATCCTCATAACCTCCTTTTTATTACCATAGTTGTTTTTTTATGAAAATTCATCGTCCGCATTTATTAAAGCATACCTTTAATGTCGTTAATCGTGTGCGCCAAACCGCAAGCGTTGCTGGTTTGTCTGCACTGAGAGTTGCAAAGGGTGAAAAACCTGATGCGATGCTGTTAAAAGAAACCTTTGAACAATTGGGCACGACTTATATCAAAATCGGGCAGTTTATTGCCAGTACGCCGTCATTATTTCCACGTGAATATGTAGAGGCGTTTCAGAGCTGTTTGGATCAAACGACGCCCTTATCCTACACTTATATCGAACAGGTATTAAAAGAAGAGCTGGCCGCCACTGGCTTGACGCTTGAAGAGATTTTTGCCTATATCGACGAAAAACCACTCGCTTCAGCGTCTATTGCCCAAGTGCATGCCGCGCGATTACATAATGGTGATGAAGTGGTATTAAAGGTACAAAAACCTGGCGTTGAAACCATTATGCAAACGGATTTGGGCGTCTTACATGGCGTGACTAAATTGGTTGAGCTCCTAATGCCTTCAATGCGCTTTGCCAGTATTGCGCCAATCATCGATGAGATTCGTCTGCGGATGCTGGCCGAAACCGATTTTATCGCTGAGGCGCAAAATATCCGCGATTTTCAGCAATTTTTAGCGATATCAGGAAATACACGCGTCGTTGCGCCAACTGTCTATGAGGAGCTGACCACCAAGCGCGTGCTGACTATGAGCCGCTTATACGGCGTTTCTATGGTAGATGAAGCCGCCATGCGTCAGTATTGTAATGATCCGGCGCAAGTGATGGCAGATACCCTTAATACTTGGTTTGCCAGTCTCATGCTCTGTAATAGTTTCCATGCGGATTTGCACGCGGGCAATTTGATGCTATTAACCGATGGGCGTATTGGTTTCTTAGACTTCGGTATCGTTGGTAAGTTAAAAGCGGAAAGCTGGCGCGCCTGCATGGGTATGATGCAAGCAATGCAAGACAGTGATTATCAAGCCATGGCGCGCCATATGATTGACATGGAGATGACCCATGGCGGCAATCAAGTTGAGGTCGCGGCATTGGGCAATGATTTGCAGCGTATGATGAAAACCATCATGGCAGAAGACAAAGCCTTTACCAGCGGTGTGCCTTTTAATAGTAAAGAGCAAGCCGATGAATTAAATAAAATGATGCTAGAGATTGTTGAGGTCGGCAAGCGTCATGGCATTCATTTCCCACGTGACTTTGCATTATTGACCAAGCAGATGCTCTATTTTGATCGCTTTATGCGCACGCTTGCCCCTGATATGGATATGTTTAGCGATCAGCGCGTGCAAATGCTGGGACAAACAGCAGCAGATGAACAAGCAAGCAATCCAATTCGCAATATTTCTTAATAGTAAGCGCGTTATAGCAGTAAGTGTTGTATTGAGACGTTTTTTCTATTTTTAATTGGTTAGGTATGGCTTTTTTTAACACAAAGGATTGTGGGCGTTTTGCCACAAAATGGCTCTGTCATGATGACTGCTCTTAAAAGCCGTGCTGCTACTATTATTACCCATCAAACGGCGATTGCTTGGATAGGGTTGTATTGTCTGGCAGTAGTGATGGGGTTTGGGCGCTTTTTATTTACCGCCACCTTACCTGATATCATGACGCAATTATCGTTATCGACGGTCATTGCAGGTTGGCTGGCTTCGGTCAATTATAGTGGTTATTTTATTGGGGCGCTGATTGCGATGTTTGTGCCTCAGCGTTTGACATGGCAAATGCTCATAACATGGACAGCCGTCAGCATCGTGACCACCATGCTATTGGTGGTGCCAAATCTGTCATTAAATAGCTGGTATGTCATTCGGCTACTATCGGGTATCGCCAGCGGGGTGGCCATGATTTTAAGCTCATCGCTGGTGATTCAAAGCTTTAGTGATGAGCGCCGCTCGGTACTTTCAGCCTTACATTATGCAGGGATTGGCGTCGGTATCAGTGCCTCTGCCGTCTTGACTTGGTGGCTATTAACGCTCGGTTATCATTTTGATATCATTTGGCTGGTAGCAGGAATTATCAGTCTGCCGTTATTATGGCTACTTTATGCTATCAGACCGCAAAGCTTGATTTCGTCCGCTTCACACTCATCTAAATCCACGTCTTCTAATTTACAATCCTTTCAGCAAAAGGCTCTCAAATCGAAGCCTGCCGAATTAAACCATAACAATCAACGCCTATCTGTACCGCAAGCTTATCGTAATTTTAAACGTTCGTTATATGAAGCGGCCGCTGGTCATAGCAAGGCGATTGCATTACTGTCGGCAAGTTATGTGCTGGCGGGGTTTGGTTATATTACGTCGGCGACTTTTTTGCCAGTCATGGCAACGCAGCGCCTGACGGCACAAAGCTATGCAGGGCTACTGATTTGGCTAGTGGTTGGTATCTTTGCCATGTTGTCAAACCCTATTTGGGGCGCGCTTGCCAAGCGTATTGGCGAAAGTAAAACCTTGATGGGGTTGACGTTGTTGCAAGCATTTGGCATGTGTTTGCCGCTATGGTTTAATGGCGCTGTTGGCTTGTATGGTAATGCGGTGATTTTAGGTTTGACCTTTGTCGGTATGGTGTCAATGACACTTAATTTGATTAAAAACATCAATCCCGCTTACTCAAATTTGTTGATTGGACTGGCAACTTTGGCCTATGCCATAGGGCAGTTCATAGGGCCGCTGGTCACGGTAGCGCTGGCAGGGAAACAGGATAATTTTAACGCGGGTTTATTGGTCGCAGCGAGCGGTTTATTAGTGGGATTGGTTTTAGTTTTCTTTTTTCAGCGTCAAGCTCAAAAGCAGTCAAACTAGACCACGCTACGGCTAAAGACTTCTCGTAGCTCAAAACTGGTATGCACTTGAGCGACGCCTTCGATGCGATTGAGCCTATGCAATAAAAATTCCTCATAATGTGCCATATCACGCACCCGTACTTTGATTAAGTAGTCTTCGGTGCGACCCGTGACGATACTACAGCTCACCACTTCATCAAAACTTTGGATTTTCTCTTCAAAATGCTCAAAGCGATCTGCAGTATGGCGATCCATACTAATCGCAATAAAAACGGCTAAAGGATAGCCAAGTTTTTGCGCATCGGTCTGGGTATGGTAGCCGGTGATAATACCTGCTTCTTCCAAGCGTTTGATACGGCGCGCGCAAGGGGTCGCCGATAAATTCACCTGCTCGGCAAGCTCGGTAATACTCATACGTGCTTGGGTTTGTAGTAAGCGTAATATCTGTTTGTCGGTATCGTCAATATCTATGGCTAAAGAGTTTTCCGTATGGTTATTTAACATCGAATATCGCCTTATTGGTGAATTACAGCAATTATAATCATAATTGTGCATTTTTTCACTAAATTACTATAAGTTTTGGTGAAATAAAGCTGATTTCTAACATAGAAACTTTGTTATTATAATGGCATAAACTTTTATTATCTCGTATGATAAAGAATGATTTGGTCATTAGTTGCCCAGCTAAAATCTACACTTCAACTCAGCTCTTTATGTTATCTAAGGATTGATTATGCCTAATCAAGCAACACGCCATGCAGACAACACCTCTGCAAAAGTTACCCCAAAAAATGCCGCTTTCGATTTCCGTAAATATCGTCCATTTGCGTTTGCACCTGTGCTGACAGATCGCACTTGGCCGAGCAAAACGATTGAGAAATCACCAATTTGGGCAAGCGTGGACCTGCGTGATGGTAATCAGGCGCTGATTGATCCGATGACCATTGAACAAAAAATGCGCTTTTTTAAAACCTTGGTCGATGTGGGTTTTAAAGAGATTGAAATTGGTTTTCCGTCGGCGGCGCAAGTAGAGTTTGATTTTGCTCGCAAGTTGATTGAAGAAAATCATGTCCCTCACGATGTAACCTTGCAAGTATTGGTGCAGGCGCGTGAGCATTTGATCGCCCGTACTTTTGAGTCATTAAAAGGCGCGAAGCGTGCCATCGTTCACGTCTATAACTCAACCAGTCGTGTACAACGCGAAAAAGTATACGCTAAAGATAAAGCAGAAATTAAAGAAATAGCCATTGCTGGCGCTAATTTATTGGTTGAATATGCGGCCAAGTACCCTGAAACAGAATGGGTATTTCAGTATTCGCCTGAAAGCTTTAGCCAAACGGAAACTGAATATGCGGTAGAAGTCTGTGACGCAGTTTGTGAGGTTTGGCAGCCTGAAAACGGCCAAGAAGTGATTTTAAACTTGCCAGCGACGGTTGAAGCATCAACGCCAAACGTATTTGCCGACCAAGTTGAGTATTTTTGTCGTCATATTGCCAAGCGTGAGCATGTCACGGTAAGCTTACATACGCATAACGACCGTGGCTGTGCGGTGGCTGCTGCCGAGCTTGGCGTGCTTGCTGGTGCCGATCGTATCGAGGGCACCTTGCTTGGCAATGGCGAGCGTACCGGTAATATGGATATCATGGTGATGGCGATGAACTTGTTTAGCCAAGGTATCGACCCCGAGCTTGATTTTAGTAATATGAGTGAGATTGTACAAGTGGTAAGCGAGTGTAATAACTTGCCACTACATCCGCGCCATCCGTACGTTGGTGAGCTTGTGTTTACCGCCTTTAGTGGCTCACATCAGGATGCTATTAAAAAATCTCTTGATTACAATGAAAAACACCAAGATGAAACCGATAACGTTTGGGACGTTGCTTATCTGCCAATTGATCCGGCGCATATCGGGCGCAGCTATCAAGATGTGGTCCGTATCAATAGCCAATCTGGTAAAGGCGGCGTTGCTTATATCTTGCAGCGCAATTATGGCTTTAATTTGCCGCGCTGGATGCAAATTGACTTTAGCGGCGTGGTCCAAAAACAAGCGGAAAGCGCTGCTCGTGAATTGCAAAACGATGAAATCTTACAAGCCTTTGAAGAGACATATTTGCAGCAAGGCAGCTTCGAGCTTCTAGATTATAGTGTCAATAACAAGGGCGGCGAGGTCTACTTTAACGGTCAAGTACAGATGAATGGCGACACCATTACTATTGACGGAACCGGTAATGGTCCTTTGTCATCGTTTATTGATGGGCTTGCGCAGCACACGGGTAAATCTATCCATGTTATCAACTACGCTGAACACGCGATTAATCCGCAGCACAACAGCGGTAATGGTATCGATGATGATACCAACAATGACAATAAAACCAACGCCAATGCCGCAGCTTACATTCAACTAAATGTTGACGGTGATGTTTACTCAGGCATCGGCACTTGTAGTAGCACGGTATCAGCGATGCTTAAAGGGGCGTTATCTGCTTTTGCTCAAGCGGCTAGTCCAGTTGCTGCTTAATATCGCCTTTAGCCGATAATAAAATAGTTCGATTTACGATGTTAATCTATAACGCCATGGCTTTTGCAAATTAGCCATGGCGTTATTTTTGTGTATATACACTTAATATTTGGTAGGTGAGTTTTAAAAACAATATTGGGCATGAATTTATTGATGAAGGTTTACGTTGAGGTCAGGGTTGGTCAAAGTCGTACGACTAATAGCATAATGTTACTTGTGTTTTTGGTGTCTAAGACTTACGCTAATGTACGTCTTATTTATTATTATAATATTAAAAAAGGTTAATTATGGAACCTATATCTTTTGCTTCATTTTCATTGGCCTCTATTTTAGCGTCACTGCCAGTGAACGGTGAAGCGGTTAGCAAACCTACCGTTACCACCCATATCAGTCCCGCTATCGCCGGACAGTGGGAGATAGATTTAGACAGTGGTATTACGATGACCAAAGAAGCGCAAGCTAAGCAAGCAGCCCCAAAGTTACCGACAGGTAAAATTGATGAGCCAAAAGTCAGCGCTGATGCTGAGGGCGGCGTGTTGACCCAAAATGAAAAGCGTATCGTTAAGGTGCAGCCAACTAGCAGTAAAAACCTATTAACCGCTAAGTCTACTCAATGTCGGGAAATTTATAATTTTGCTGCCGATAATGAGATGTGGGCAGTCAGTGGCAAAGAATGGACTTACGGGCGCTACTTAGTCACCCATCGTGATGAAGGCTTGCCTATTATTGCGCTAAAAACGGTTTATGATAATAACGAAGTCGATTGCTCGGGTAATCAGGTAGATCAAACTGGCGAGGCATTAATAGCATTTTTGAACCATGAAGGCAATAAAATGCAGTGGTGCGCCGATCCTGAGGGTACAGAATGCTTTATGAATTTCACCAGAATATTACCTTAGCGTTATTTATAAAATTTAAGCAGCACTTTATAAAATTTAGACATATAAAAAAACCGCTATCTTTTAGGTAGCGGTTTTTTTTAATTTCTGCTTAAACAAAAAGACTAAGACTAACTAAGAAGCAGAATCAGCTTTATCTTTATTAGACGTTAATAACTCTCTTTCTAGATAATGAATGTTTTGTGCTTCATTAACAAATTTATCATCCGCTAAAATCACATCACGATGCAAGGATATATTGGTTTTGATACCTTCAATCACCAATTCATCAAGCGCATGCAGGGTTTTAGATATCGCTTGCTGACGTGTTTGACCGTGACAGATCAGCTTGCCAATCAAGGAATCATAATAGCTTGGAATCTCATAACCTGGGTAGAGGTGCGAGTCAAAACGCACGCCCGCGCCACTTGGGGCAAACAACTGATTGACCGTACCTGGGCAAGGCATAAAGGTCGCTGGATCTTCGGCATTGATACGACACTCTATGGCGTGCCCTTGAATTTCAATCTCGCTCTGACGATACGATAAACCGTAGCCAGCCGCGATTTTAAGCTGTTCAACGACGACATCGATACCCGTAATCATCTCAGTGACTGGATGTTCAACCTGCACGCGGGTATTCATCTCAATAAAAAAGTATTCATTATTTTCAAATAAAAACTCAAACGTACCCGCGCCGCGATATTTGACCAGCTCGCAAGCTTTGACGCAAGCATCTAAAATAGGCTGACGCACATCGTCAGGGATATCTGGGGCAGGTGCTTCTTCTAAGACTTTTTGGTGACGACGTTGTAATGAACAATCGCGGTCATACAGATGAATGGCATTGCCATTACCATCGCCCAGTACCTGTACTTCTACGTGGCGCGGATTTTGGAGATAACGCTCCATATAAACGGTATCATCACCAAACCATAGCTCAGCCTCTTGCTTGGCGGCTTGTACTTGGCCGATAAGCTCATCAAAACGTTCAACAACGCGCATACCGCGGCCACCGCCACCAGAAGCAGCTTTAATCAAAAGCGGAAAGCCGATATTGCGCGCTTGCTCTTCAGCGTTATGCAAAGTGACGGCACCCACTGAACCAGGAACTGTTGGTACGCCTGCTTTTTTCATGGCATTAATGGCTGATACTTTATTGCCCATTAAGCGAATGTGGTCAGCATTGGGACCGACAAAGGTTAAGCCAGCTTCTTCGACGCGTTCAGCAAACTCAGCATTTTCTGCCAAAAAACCATAACCAGGGTGAATGGCATCAGCGCCAGTGATTTCAGCGGCGGTCAAAATGGTGCTAATATCGAGATAGCTTTGGTTGGCGTTGGGTTTGCCAATACAGATGGCTTCATCAACAAAGCGCAGATGCATCAAATTGGCATCCGCCGTTGAATAGACACCGACGGTCTCTATGCCAAGCGCCTTGCAAGCTCGAACGATACGTAGGGCAATCTCACCTCTATTGGCGATGAGCAGTTTTTTTATCATGGGGTCATCCTTGTCAAAGCGGCAGTCATTGATAGCCTCGCTATTTTAGACATCGTAACAGCAAACGGTGCTACATCAAATTTAGACAAATCGAGCGCTGATGTCGATGAATAATAACGAAGTATCAATCATTACAAAGTAAAGGTTGGTAGATAGCGTTACGCTTTATAGCGTATGACTGGCTGGCCAAACTGTACCACTTCAGAATTATCCACTAAGATTTCATCAATGACGCCGCTTTGAGTCGCTTCGAGAGGATTCATGATTTTCATGGCTTCGATGATACCAAGCGTATCGCCTGCTTGCACTTTTTGACCGACCTTTACAAATGGCGGGTCATTAGGACTTGGCGCTGAATAATAAACACCCACCATCGGCGAGGTTTCAACGCTGCCAGCTTTGACAGCGGCTTTTGCGGCGGCAGCGACAGGTGCAGCACCTGCGGCAGGCGCAGCCATCATCGTCGGTGCTGGCGCATCATAGTGACGAGTCAAACTGATGTGTTCGTCATCTGAGCTGATTTCTAAATTAACCAGTTCACTTTCTTCCATGAGTGCGATCAGGGTGCGTATTTTTTCAATATCCATAATTTTAATTTTGCCTTGTACTAATTTCTAGAAAAAAATAGTGTAACTAAATATTGTATTGGTAATTGCTAATGATACCTATATTCACGCCAATGAGCAATCGATGTACAGTTGTTAACTGAGTTTTTTTACATATTATGACGTAAGCGTGCTTAAGCGTAAGAAATATTCAATGATTTATCATAGTCGATGTCATAAGGTAGCGCCAGTCATGGTTACTAGACGCTACGTTTGAACCAAGCGTATGACAGTATCAAGCCCATAATGTCGTCAAGCGTTTTTGCTGATAGCGCAGACGCAGACTTAATAATATAGACGATAAGAATAAGCCTGTGATGAGCGCCATCCAAAAACCCTGTGCGCCAACGTCGGTGAAGCGCACCAGATAGACGCCAAGTGGTAAAGCAACCAACCAATAACAAAATAGCGTCACCCACATCGGCACAGTGGTATCTTGCATACCGCGTAATATACCAGCGACATTGACTTGCCAGCCATCAAATAATTGATAAGCGAGGGCAAAAATGAGTAAGTGCATGGCTTGCGCGCGTACCACAGGATTATCGGTGAATGCCGCCGCCAATTGCGGCCTAAATAACCAAACGCCGAGCATAGACGTCAGCGCAATGATAACCGTCCATACAAGCCCTGTAGTTAACACTTGACGCAGCGCCATCAGATTTTTTTCACCAAAGCGGTTAGAAATCATAATGGTTAGCGCCATCGCAACTGATATGGGAATCATAAACAGCTGTGACGTCACTGATAGCGCCACTTGATGCGAAGCGGTTGCAATCTCACCGAGCGGACTGATAACTAGTGCCCCTAAACTAAATAAACTGGCTTCAAAAAAGATAGAAATACCAATCGGAATGCCAAGTTTTAATAGTTTTTTAATTTGCGTGCGGTTAGGGCTGGCAAAAGCATAAAAGAAGCGCGTACTGGCAAACTGTTGACGCTTGGTAAAGCTGGTATATGTCGCTAGTAATAGGACATTAATCCAAAGTACGATGGCCGTTGCTACCCCACAACCAGCGCCGCCCATTTCGGGCATACCAAATAAACCGTGGATAAAAATATAGTTAAGCGGAATATCGGCAAGCAGCCCGATGATACTAATAACCGTCACCGGCTCAGGTCGGCCGAGCGCCTCACAATAACTGCGCAGCACGGCATAGACCGCGATTGCCGGAAAACCGAACGATACCCCATGTAAATATTGCGCAGCGATGGGTTGGATGTTTTCAGGTACGCCCATCACCCCAAGTATATTGGGCGCTAGATTGACAATGATGAAGCCGAGAATACCAATGACGCCGGCCGTCCATAACGATTGCTGGGTAATATGCGGCACTTGGCTATGATTGTTTTGGCCGATGGCTTCGCCGATAAGCGGCGTGGTGGCAATCAAAATACCGGTCGCCAATAAAAACAGTGGTAGCCAAATACCGGAGCCGACGGCCACGGCTGCCAAATCAAGGGCGGAGACTTTACCGGCCATAATGGCATCGACGACACCAAGCGCTGCTTGGCAAAACTGGGTAATTAAGATGGGGAGGGCGAGTACGCCTAAGCGTAAGCTGTAACTTTTAAAATCTCTAAAGGACAATGGGAAAACCATAATGAGCAACTTTTTATTCTTTGCAGTAATTATTGTGGATGAGCAAATGCTGCCATCAACAAGTTAATAGCGAAACAGTGAAATAGGATTGGTGCGACGATAATACTCCGATAAATAATATGAGCAAGTCCATTTTTAATGATTATTAATAACAACATGCCGATAAAGTAAAAAATTAAACAGTTAAGACTAAAATGAAAAATGACCCGTCAATCCGTAAGTAGAATTGAGAGGTCATCATCAGAAAGATAGCAAATAAGCTAAAGCATGGGGTCAGCGTTTTAGCAGTGTTTGTTCATACTTGTCTCTTCTTTAGCTAGGATAGCAGTACAGACAAAAGCAGCTATTTACAACGATTCAGGTAAGTCCTGTACCAGCGCTTGATAGCCAATCAAGCTGTTATTTGCATCGAATGCTTGTACGACAATCGCATAATTGGTTGAGCGATCGGGAATAACAGGCGCAAACTGAGTTTCAAGATTGCTCAATAGCAGATTCTGAACATAACCGTTAGCGCCCGATTCTGCTTTATTAACATCAATTTGACTTAATAAGACGTGCTTAGTATTGCTAGGATTTTGCCAAGTAATCGTTTTTTGACTACCATTACCGGTAATATCTAGGTTTAGCTCGCCAAGTTGATAATCAAGTGGATAAGTCTTAAAGTTAGAGCGGTCGCTGATGGTATAGCTGACATTACAATTATCTTGACCGCTTGATAATTTCTTGCCGCCCAGACCGTCTTGGTACTCAAAACTGCCTTTCCAAGGCGCACCTGCTTCATTTTTTGCAAAGTTACCAGCAAAAGTCGTTAATAAGTTTGGTGTCTCTATCCCTAAATCGCTGACATACTTAATATCTAAGAATTTTAATGTATCAAGGCTACCCGTTACTTTACCAGCGATATAGTTGTCGACTTTAATTGCTGAATTGATACCTAACACATTGTTTTCTTGGCAAGCTTGCTGCTGATAACTAAAGCTACCATCAACACTACCAGCGCCATCTTTACTGATATCAAAGTATACCGCACCGATATCGATATCGCTGTCGTCCCCATCATCAATCTCGACAAAGTGACCTACATAAAGACCGCCGCGACCGCCTTCTGGAGTTAACTTATCCAAGAACTTATCAAGCGATTCTTCTGGTAAAAAGACCGACTCCAAAATCTCAGCCATGGATTTTTCATCATCGCTTAACTTATCTTCGACCTCTTCATATTTCTTTTTGACTTTATCTTCCACGCGATCGTATTCGTCTCTTACCTGTTCTTCTACGCGATCATATTCTTTCTTAACTTTATCGCCATCACTGCCGCAGGCGCCGAGAGTTAGACTGAGGATACTGGCGGTTAACACAGATAATAGTAGCTTGGGTGCGCTCATAAATGAGTCCTGATGGTCGATTGCTATAATAATAAGAGAGAAGCGTAAATAAAAAATAATTTCTGTGTATAAATATAGCAAAATCTATCAGGTATGTGCGTGGATAAATGTGCACTCATACCATAAAAATTCTTACGCCATCGTTACCGTCAAATCCTATCATTCTCTGGCAACAGATTCAGCTCTTCTGCCATATCCATAATCGTGTTCCAATGCTTGGGTTCAAGCGGCAAAATGGTCAGCTGCTCACAGCCTTTTCTTAGCAATAAAGAATCCTCAAGCGCCGGCAAAAATTTAAGCTGCGCTAATGGCAGTATATCCGTAAAAGCCTGCTCAAAAGTCACATCTACCATGTACCAGCGCGGCTCATCTCCAGTTGCTCTAGGATCATAATGGCGATGTTCGGGGTGAAACTGGGTGGGGTCGGGATAACCAGCTTTACTGATAGTCACGATACCAGCGACGCCAGAAGGTTTGGCGCTAGAGTGATAAAAAAATGCTTTGTCATCAACTTTCATATCATCACGCATAAAGTTGCGGGCGCGATAATTACGTACCCCATCCCACATCTCCGTGCCTGCACCTTGTAAATCTTCTATATTAAAACAGCGAGGATTGGATTTGATAAGCCAATATGCCATGGTTTTTATCCTTATAAAATTATTAATGTAATCATAATGGTTTCATAGTGATGGCTTTAAAAGCTGCTCATCATCTATTTTTATTCCATATTTATTTTCATTCTTTGTAGTCATCTAGCTTATCTAGCATTACCACTATCGGCCATTGCTATAAACGCCGATTGTTCCCAATACTTTTATGGCCAATTTATGCTGATTAGGCTTTTCTTTAGCGCGTCCAGCCGTTATCCTAGCGCTACTTTCTGCTGACGACCGCAGCTACTCCTTTATAGATAAGTCCGCTTATGTCAAATATCAAATCCTCTCATTTTTCGAATCATCTTGACGCTAATAGTCGTAACGAAACAAGTGCGCTTATAGTGAAAGATATTCCGTTAGCACTTTATATCCATATTCCTTGGTGCGTGAAAAAATGCCCTTATTGTGATTTTAATTCGCATGAGCTGCCGATGGACAGTCAGCTATCTATGTACGATGAGTACGTCGATACGCTATTACTTGATGCAGCGTCACAGCAAACGTTGACCCAAGGACGAGAAATCAGCTCAATATTTATCGGTGGCGGTACACCGTCGCTACTGCCCATTGCCCAGTATCAGCGTTTATTTAACGGTTTGCGTGAGATTTTTCAGTTTGCCGGTGACATTGAAGTGACGATGGAGGCCAATCCAGGCACCCTTGAGCATGCACCATTTGCACAGTATTTAGACGTAGGCATCAATCGTTTGTCGATTGGCGTACAAAGCTTTGCTGCTGGCCAGCTCACCACGCTGGGGCGTATTCACGATCCCGCCCAAGCACTATCAGCTATTAAAGCCGCTCGTCGCGCTGGATTTGAACGTGTCAACGTCGATTTGATGCATGGGCTACCGCAGCAAACGATGAGTGAAGCCCTGAACGACATTCAAATGGCGCATGAGGCAGGTGCTACACATATTTCTTGGTATCAGCTAACGATTGAGCCAAATACGGTGTTTTATCGCAATCAGCCGATTTTACCCGATGAAGATAGTTTGGCAGATATTGAGCAAGCGGGGCCGACATTGCTTGAGCATTTGGGCTATGACAACTATGAAGTGTCGGCCTGGGCAGGTGCGTCCGATAAACCTTGCCGTCACAACGTCAATTATTGGCAATTTGGTGATTATTTAGCGATTGGTGCTGGTGCGCACGGTAAAGTCACCATTGATGATAGATATGGAAATCAAACATTAACGGCTGATAAAGTGTCTGATGAGGTATTAAAAAAGGTATCAACAGAGACGGGTATTTATCGCTTTAGCAAATCTCGTATGCCAAAAGACTATATGACTTTTGATATCGACACGATGAATAACATAAAAAAAGAGGGCGCGCCAAAAATGGTCGGTTGGCAGGCAATCGCGAGTGATGAGTTGGTCAGTGAGTTTATGCTCAATGCTCTACGCTTGCATGAAGGCGTGACATGGTCTTTGTTTGAAGCTCGAACAGGGCTGAGCTATGACAATATTGCTCTAGAAGTAAGTCAACTTATTAAACAAGGGCTTTTAGTAGATGATAATGAACACTTACAGCCAACGGCGTTGGGTAGAAGATATCTTAATCAGATCTTAAGAATATTTTTATAAAGTGTGCAGACAAAAAAAGAAGCTTACCAAATGATAAGCTTCTTTAATATAAGCCTAAAAAGGCTTAGATTTTGTTTTGTACTTCTTGTGCAGTACCAGTTACAGCGCCACCGGCACTTGATACGTCTTGGCCTAGACCTTTAAAAGTGTTGCAACCAGTTAGTACAAACATAGCAGCCAAAGATGCGATAACCAATTTTTTCATAATTTTTTCCTCAAAAAAGATAGAGTGTTATAAGTCATAACAATGGAACCTAGCGTTTTACATAAGTTTCACTGAGGGGTTACAGGATACAAGGACAATGTTTTTAAATTATCTCGCTATCCATTAGGGTCATGATAATCAAAGTTAAAATCTGTGCCCAGTATCAAAATGTAATTATTGGCAGTAAACTGTAACTTTTGATTACGTCTGTTATATACGTTTAGACAAAATGCTTAAATCATTTATGGAGTTTGTATGACCATTCATATCGTATTGGTAGCGCCAAAGATGCCTAGCAATACTGGCAATATTATCCGCTTATGTGCCAATAGTGGGGCGCAGCTACATTTGGTCAGGCCGTTAGGGTTTGAGCTCGACGATAAGAAGCTACGCCGTGCAGGTCTCGATTATCATGAATACGCTCATCTGCAAGTACATGACGATTGGGCAATGACCAAGCAAGCGCTACAAGCGGCTGGTTGCGAGATTATCACCGCACTGACGACCAAGCTGAGTAAACCGTTTTATGACTATGATTTTAGCGGACAAACGACTCAGCATTTAGATAGCAGTGCGTCTAATAGTCCATCTTCAAATCATGTGGCGCTGGTTTTTGGTTCTGAAACGGCAGGGCTGCCAGAGGATATCCGTACCGATATCGGCGCTGATAACTGGCTACGCTTACCAATGCTTGCGGATTCGCGCAGTTTAAATCTTTCTAATAGCGTGGCAATATGCTTGTATGAAGTTTGGCGACAGCAAGGATTTGACGGCGATGAAGGTCGCAGTATCGGTTATGACACCTTGACCGTTTATGACCCAAAATAGAGTAGAGATAGAGAAGCTAGCAGGGTAATTGGGTAAAAAAGCGGTTAAAGAAAATCAGTCGTTTAATTTTCTTTAACCGCTTTTTTGCTGCTTTTTTTATAAACCACGTGCTTTATAAACAATTTGGCGGTTTTGGCAAGCCAGCAAGACGATTGACATGACGGGCAACCAAACCCGTATTAAATAACTGCTGGAGCTTTTGATTGCTGATGTCATGCTCAGGCAAGGTTTGCTGTAGCCATTTAATCAGCGGGCGGGTCGCTGGCGCGTGATTGAATTTGGTAAAAAATGCGCGTACCTGCTGTAAGATGGCTAAATGTTCAGCATTTAAAGTTACATCTAGAGTATTCGCGAGCTGCTGCGCAATCGCAGGCGTCCAAACTGTATGGTCGCATAAATGCCCGTCTTGGTCTAAGTCCACTGCAGTCATCTTCTCAGCAGGTGTAATATCATCTTTAGGATTCATCATAGAGCAATTGTTACCACTTTATCAAAGGTAGCGCCATTCGCATAAGTATTTTGAGTTAAGGCGACCCATTCATCATCGCTCAAAACAGCCGTTAATTTGGCGGATAAATTGAGCTTTGCCGCCGTATTATCATTCAGCTGCGCTACGTCCTCAGCGAGAGCATAAATAGCCGCTACATCTTTTGTTTCAATGTACTCAAGGTCTTCCAAATAAGCATTAAACCAGTCAATAAAAGCGACCGTTGTGCCCAATAATATAATGCTATCACCCGCACGCCACGTCGATGTCATTTGTTCTGTGCTGCGTCTGAGCGTATCCATACTGCTATGTAATTGATATAAAGTTGCCATAATCGTGTCCGCTTACTTACTATATTTGTTGTCATATTAAAATAAATATTAACAATGTAAATTCGTCCTAGCCCAAAAAGTTGCTACTAAAAGACTAAGATCTGGTCAAATTCTTGCGAATTTACCACCTCTGGTATCAAGGTCAGCTGCGTCGCCAAATCTGCCGGTAACATGCCCGCAATCCAACCGCTAAACACATCGTCCGGTAACCAAGCGGCTGGCATATCATATAACTCAAGCGACTGAATCATGCCATGCAAACGTGATTCAGGCTGCATTAAAAAACCAAAGACCGGCGCATCCAAATACAGCTGCACCTCATGACCAAAAGTCGCTAAGGTTAAAGCCAGCGCGCAGCCTTCATAACTTACCATCTCGGTAGGCGTATGCAAGCGAATGAGTAATTTCATGATGTATTCCTAATCTGATTATCGCCAACCACTATTATTCATCTGGTTATTATTAAGTTGGCTGTTTTGACAGCGAGTTGTCATGTAAAACGCTGTTTAAAACTGCAGCAAACGACAGTTACCTTGCATCATCATCGCAAGCTCACTCAGTCCTACCAGCTTAAAACTAGCTGCCAGATTTTCGCTATCTAACTGATGGCGAGTGCTATTTTCGCTATCTGAAATACCGCGGCTAAGCGCCGTACTGACACAAACAGGCAGCGTCAACTGATATTGCTCAGCAAGCTTTTGCCACTCTTTAGTGATATTCATCTGGTCTGCTGACTGCCAGCGCAAGCGATTGGCGGTATTAGCGGCATCGGCATAGAAAAAAATATTCAATGGCGCAGGTACGTTTTCATTATTATCGCTGTTATCGGTCTCATCATTATTGTTCGTGTCATTATTATTTGTATCAGTGTTTGCGAGATAGGTACGCGCATAGCGTAACGCTAGATGTGCCAGCGGATGGCTGGGATCAGCAGTAATTAATAATAGCGGGGTCGTGGTCGTCATAATCGCAGTGTCACTTATGATGAATGAGGATAAAGAAAAAATACAGCGTCTCAAGATTTTTAAGACCCAAAGTGTTTAAAACTCAAGATTTCTAGGTTTAGTTTTGAAGTCTTTTTAAGTATTGGCTATTGTAGCATTATTCGCAAAACTTTCTTATGTTCGTCAGTTCTTAGTCAGTAAAGTGCTGTCAGTAGCATGGCTGAGGATTTATGCTACTATAAAAATCCTAAAATAAGATTGTTTATAGCCGCGTTAATATTGTAAAAATAATTTTTGCGATTGATGTGGTTTTTATAGCTTTATGCTGCAAGGAGTTGTCGTCGTTATGCTATCTACCATGCCTAGTAGTACAGGCTTTCAGCCTAGCTCAGAGCAGCTGCAAGTGCTACAGACTGCCAGCGAGTTTGCTTATCAGGTTTGGCAAAGTCGAACGGGCGCTTGCCAAACGTTTTTGCGCAGTTATCCGCTAGAGAGCACGTTAACGCGCCAACAAATTGATGATTTGATTCAAGATTATACGTTGGATGAGAATTATCAGCTCGCCAATGAAGACAAGGTAATGAGTGGTTTGCGGCATTTGCGTATGCTGCTAATGATGCGCTGGATTTGGCAAGATGCCTTGGCCATGATTGAGCTTGAGCAACTGACCGATGAGCTGTCTGAATTTGCCGATGGCTGTATTTTATTTGCCAAAGACTATACCTATCAGCAGCTGATTGTGCAGTATGGGCAACCGACCTTTATTAATGCCAAAGGTAATGTGCAAATCGATGATATGGCGATTATGGCAATGGGTAAGCTTGGCGCGCATGAGCTGAATTTATCCAGTGATATCGACCTGATTTTCGTCCATCAGGCGCGCGGTGAAACGGACGGTGACAAAGCAAAAGGCACGCGCAGTATTGATAATAAGCGTTTTATGACCCGGCTTGGACAAGGCATTATTAGGCTGCTCGATAATAATACCGCTGATAGTTTTGTATTTCGGGTCGATATGCGTTTGCGTCCGTGGGGCGATGGCAGCGATTTGGCGATTCATTTATCCGCATTGCAGAAGTACTTTGCCCAGCATGGGCGGGCATGGGAACGTTTTGCTTGGCTCAAAGCGCGTGTGGTTGGGAACATCGAGCAGCCGTTTTTTGACGACATACAAGCGCTGATTAAGCCTTTTGTGTTTCGTTATTACGTTGATTATAGTGCTTTTTCAGCTTTGCGAGAGATGAAGTCTCTGATTCAAAATCAAGTCGCTCAGCGCGAAGACTTAGATAATATCAAGCTTGGCGCGGGCGGTATCAGAGACATTGAGTTTATCGTCCAAGCCTTTCAACTGATTTATGGTGGTCGGCATCCGCAGTTACAGGTTAAGTCTTGTTTGGCAGCGATGCAGGCACTGTGTCAACTTGGGTATTTAGAAGAAACTACTTATCAAGAGCTACAGGCTGCTTATCGTTTTTTACGTCGCCTTGAGCACGGTATTCAAGCGATTAACGATCAGCAGACGCAGCGCTTACCGCATGACTCGCAGTGGCAGAATAATTTGGCAATTACCCTTGGCTTTGATGATTGGTCAGCATTATTAGCGACGCTGAATGATCACCGCTATCATGTCAATGTGCCGTTTGAGCGTATGGTTACCGAACGGCAGATACCCGATCAAGACGATGATGAGTTTGAGCCTGAACATCTAAACGAGCAGATTGCGCGCTTAAATGAGGTATTAACTGAAGAAAATCGTGAGCGTTTACAAGGTTTTTGGCAGTCAAAAATGGTCGCCAATTTGAGCGATGAAGCGCGTGAGCGTTTGGATGATGCGTATCCTGTGATTGTCCACGCGCTCCTTGTCCATGAAGAGCAGCAGCAACTTGCTAATATCGCTTTGCCGCGTTTAATAAATTTGCTAGAAGCCATTTGCCGCCGTTCTATTTATTTGGTGATGATTGCAGAAAACCCCAATGCCACCGTTGAGCTGATTCCGATGTTGTCGGCTAGCCCTTGGATTGCAAAAGAGTTGGCGCAGTATCCGGTACTTTTAGACACGTTTTTGCAGCAGCGCTATCGACATCTGCCAGACAAGCTTGAGCTGCGTGATATTTTGCGCCAGCAGTTGTTGCGCGTAGAGCCTAACGATGAAGAAGAATTGCTGAGCGTACTGCGATTGTTTAAAAAGAACCAAGTGCTCGCAGTGGCTGCCAGTGACGTGCTGGCAGAGCGCCCTATCATGAAAGTGTCAGACTCACTGACCTACATTGCTGCTGTGGTGTTAGAGGCGGCGCTGGAGCGTGCCTTTGCGGAAATCGTCAAACGTTATGGTTACCCAATTGGTCAAGATGGCGATCCGGTCACCGAAGCGGATTGCGGCTTTGCGATTATTGGTTATGGCAAGCTTGGCGGGCTTGAGTTATCCTATTCATCCGATTTAGACTTGGTGTTTTTGCATAAAATAAAAGAGCAGGGCATGACCACGGGTGAAAAATCGGTCAGTGGTATGAAGTTTGCCGCCCGTTTGGCGCAAAAGCTGATGACTTATCTGAATACCCAAACTCGTGATGGCCGTGCTTATGAAGTCGATATGCGCCTGCGTCCCTCGGGCAATGCGGGCATGATGGTGGTTTCTTGTCATGCGTTTGAAACCTATCAGCTTGAGAAGGCTTGGTCTTGGGAGCATCAAGCATTGGTACGGGCGCGAGCTATCTGCGGTGATAAGCGCGTGACCGCCCGTTTTTGTGACATTCGTCGTACCGTTTTGGCGCTACCGCGTACCATTGAGCAAGTCCGTATCGAAGTAACCAGTATGCGTATTAAAATGCAAAAGCATTTGGGCACCAGTCAGCACCAGCAGCAAGCGGGCAAGTTCCATCTTAAACAAGATGCGGGCGGTATTGTAGACATTGAGTTTCTCGCGCAGTTTGCGGTATTGGCTTATTCGCATGAACATCCAAGCTTGACCAAATGGAGTGATAACGTACGTATTTTTGAAGAAGTTGCCGCGCTTGGTATTTGGGAAGTAGAAGTTTGCCAAGATTTGACCGATGCGTATTTACGTATCCGCGCCGCGACCCATCAATTGGCACTATCTGAGCAATCGTTACTGGTGGATGAGTCATTATGGACAGAAACGCGAGCACTGGTACAAGCGCAGTGGCAGCATTTGATGGGCGTAGAATCTGCTGAATAATCCTGCCATAAAACAATAATGCGGCGTTATAAGTTCATTGCAATAAGCGTAGGGCTTTGATAGCCATTGTAACGAATGGTATATGAATAAAAGCCATGCAGTGATAAACTAAAATATTGTATTTGCTTCTCGTGCCGGTGCTATAATCATTGGCACCTTAAATTTGCAGATAGAAAAATTGCATCTGAAATTGCATCTAAAAATAGGCACTCAGTGTCAGCAGGCAATTTTACTTAAAACACTTATTTAACCATTAACACTCAACAAGAAAAGTTAGACGTCAGCGCTAGCATAAGGACTATTAAATGAATATGGCAACACAAGAAGGTAAGCTTTGGATGAATGGCACGATGATTGAACAGCCAGATGCCAAGGTTCATGTGCTTACGCATAGCCTGCATTATGGTATGGCGGTGTTTGAAGGGGTACGTGCTTACCAAACGGCTGACAATCGCACTGCAATTTTTCGCTTAAAAGACCATACCGATCGTCTACTGGGTTCTGCCAAAATATTTCAAATGAATGTACCGTTTGATGCAGCCGCACTTGAGCAAGCGCAAAAAGATGTGGTTAAGCAAAACAACTTGGCAGAAGCCTATATTCGCCCACTTATTTGGGTTGGCGCCGAGAAATTGGGTCTATCATCGCGTGACAATAGTATCAATGCGATGGTCGCTGCTTGGCATTGGGGCGCATATCTTGGTGAAGACGGTATCAAAAACGGTATCCGTGTAAAAACCTCGTCATTTACCCATCACATGACCAACGTGACCATGTGTAAAGCTAAAGCCTCAAGCAACTATCCTGTGTCTATAATGGCTAACCAAGAAGTCACGCGTAATGGCTATGATGAAGCTATCTTGATGGACCCACAAGGTTATGTCTGCCAAGGCGCGGGCGAGAACTTGTTCTTAGTCAAAGATGGTGTACTGCATACCCCAGATTTGGGCGGCGGCGCCCTTGACGGTATCACTCGCCGTACTATCATTCAATTCGCTGATGATTTGGGTATCAAAGTCGTTGAGCGCCGTATCACTCGTGACGAGTTTTACTTAGCCGATGAAATCTTTATGACAGGTACCGCGGCTGAAGTGACGCCTATTCGTGAATACGATGACCGCGTCATCGGTAATGGTGGTCGTGGTCCATTGACTGAGAAGTTGCAAACCTTGTACTTTGATGTAGTCCATGGCCGTAATGAGCAATATATGGATTGGTTAAGCTTTATTGATTAATTTTTAAAGCTGCATTTTATTTTTAAAACCATATTGTATGAAATAAAAAAGCTAAGACTGAAACAGTCTTAGCTTTTTTCTCTTTATCATTGCGTCACTTTTATTATGACTTTGATAATTATTAAAGGTTCAAGAGGGTGATGTTATATCTGACCAGCGCATCAATTTTACTTCATACTGAGCTAATAACTCTGCAAACTCGTCACTGATTAACCACTTATACTCAATCTCACGAGCCCCTTTGATGTCATCCTGCCAGCTATTACTTCTACTTTCAGGAACAGCAGGATGACACATAATCAGTGTAGGTGATACGTTAGCTGTATGACAGGGTGCAGCTTGCAGCCACTTTTTCCATAACATTGCTAATTGCTGACGATCAGCATCAAAACCATAAACCCCACCAAATTTATCATTGGTTATAATTCGATGATGCTGACAAGATTTTCGCCAAGCATAACCACCTAGTATATAAATGATCCAAGACTTTACGTCATTGATAAGCGGTGTAGTAACGCGTGCGCTCAGCATGCCTTTTGCTATCTTATCACTATAGCGGTTAGTGAGCTCTTTAATCAAACCCTCACGAATAACAGGAAACTGATGAATATGTTGATGTCCGTCAATAAATACAGGCGCACGATTAAAGCGTTCTTCAAATCCATCTAATTGTTGTTTAATAATATCGGTTACTTGCATGGGATTAAAACGACGCAAGTAGCTAGCGATAATGATTGATTTTAATGAACCACGCAGGGCGGAAGCAAATATACCCGTCAAATCTAAATGCAAGCCAATATCGACATTGAGTTGGTTCAGACGATTGATATCGCTATCCGTAATTGTACCGCCAACCATATAGCTGCTGGCACCAATACGTCCAAGTTCAGCAAGATGAATGACGGCATCGTTAACGGCAGTCGACAATCCTAAATCATCAACGTTAATAATCACAGGGCGGGCATGGTTAGATAGCGCAGCAGCTTGCTCTTTATAATGAGGATGGCTCATGATTTAAACGCCCAAAACTTGCCCAAGGCAAAGGTCATAACGGTAATAACGCCCGTGACCAGTAGCCATATCACTATATAATACTGCTCGCCAAACCAACGTAACCCTAAAACAAATAAGCCTTGATTGGCAATAAATCCTGCAGCAGAACTACTAAACCATTTTCCTAAAGCAGGAAGATGCTTTTTTTTATGAATATGATTATTGTTGTGCTGAATGCTCTTATCTGAATACTCTGATTGTTTAAAGGTAAGATAAAAATGCCCGAAAAAGCTGACCATAAAAGCAAGTAAAAAAGCGCCTACGTTTGCCCATGCTGGCGTGGCAGTCGTGAAATTAACAATACTGACCAATACTAAAAAATGCACCAAAGCCGCACTGGCACCAACGGCTAAAAACCAAAGGGCTTGCATAGCATTCGATTGCGTTTCTGCTGTGTTATTCATCAGCTGGTTTGTCCATTGCACTTTTGGCCGTCGCCTGTAGGTAATTATCAGCGTATTGATGAGTAGTATGCGCAGACTTGCTATTGATGACTTCATCGATTAAATACAGTGGTCGCTGCTTAACCTCTTCATAGAGTCTACCGACATATTCGCCAATCACGCCAATACAAACCAGTTGTATACCAGTAGAGAACATAATTCCTGCGGCAACCGTTGCCCAGCCTGCGACATCGCTACCAAATATTAAGGTATCTATCACGATATATAAGCCGTATAAAAAAGCCAATGCAGAGACTGCAAAACCTATGCGGGAAATCAGCCGCAGTGGTCGCTGAGAAAAGGAGGTAATACCTACAAGTGCCAATTCAAACAAGCTGCCATAGTTAAATTTACTTTCACCAGTATCGCGATTGGCAGCGGTAAAGGGCAAATAGACCGTATTAAAGCCAACCCAAGCATACAAGCCTTTCATAAAGCGTTGGCGCTCTGGTAATGAGCGTAAAGCATTTAGCACCTTGAGATTCATCACCCGAAAATCACCGGCATTAGGACGAATCTCGTAGCGCTGACTGTCTTGGATAAAATGATAAAAACTGCCTTTTAAAGTTTTTGCAAGTCGGCTTTCATGCGGGCGATTGGCTTGAATACCCGCGACCATATCAATATCCGATTGCTCAATCATCGTTAGCATTTGTGCTAATACTGCTAAGGGATGCTGTCCATCGGCGTCAATCATAGCAACCATCTCGCCTTGCGCAGCTGCTAGACCAGCACTGAGCGCAGGCTCTTTACCAAAATTACGCGATAAACGTATGAGCTCTAATTCTGTATTTGCTGGACGAGTAGGCATTAACTGTGTGACTACCTCGACTAAGTTATCGCGGCTACCATCATCAACAATAATAATCTCACAGTTTGCTATTCTTGCTGTTGAGCTCTCTAGATTTTGCTTGGCCGATGCTATATCTACTGGCGCGCGTAGTGTCTGCGTAAAGGCGAAGACCTCTGGCAAAAAGGCTTGTAAGGCTTCAGCATCATTATACGCAGGCATAATAATTGACAAATAAGGGCGAGATTGTGACAACTGTTCTAGCATAAACACTCAATTATTTTATTCATATAAATGGCTATTTACCAGCCGCTGATAAGCAAATGCTGATAGGCAAAGTTTTATTTAGAATGCTTAAAGCAGCGACTTGGGACATAAGCCACCCAGTTTATCAATAACGGTTTTTCTATCTTACCGTCACGCCAATCAATCTGCCATTGACCTTGCTGCTTAATTAAGGCATTAGCGTTGTTATGGCTATTCTCTATTTCAGTAGTGGCAATAGCATCAACATCATCAAGCAACGGCAGGACGATATCTTCTTCGCCCTCTTGCCACATGACTAACGTGCCATTTTCTTGTAGGCGCTGGGTGTTCATCCAGGGCGAGTGACTGGCAGGACCGGATATCATTTGTGAGGGAAAGCCGCTATTCATCGCCACTAATGCGCCAAGCCAGCGATCACCTGAAACGCTATCAAGTGTACAGCTACTCAATGATTGCCAAGTAGTCTGTGCTTGAACTGTCAATGCCTGCTCCGGCCACTGCATACGAGAAGGCTTATGACGAATCTTGTCGCCGAAGCCCACATATACTACCATTAGTACGGTAACAAGGGACAACCAAATAGTAAGTGCTTTTCTTAGCTTGATGGCAGTTAATAATTGAGTGGCAGGTGCTATCAAGGAGGCAGCGAGCAACCCTGACAGTGCCCACATTGGCATGCCCCACATATCACGCAAGCCCACCCCAAATACCAAGCTTAAAACAACCAATACCGCGATTGGTGATAACCACATATACCAAAGTAATGCTGCGTTCTGCGGCAAGCTGTGCTTGTAGTCATCAGTCTTTAATAAACGCTTGCGATTAACAGCAAGCATAATGAGTAACGGAATATGAGCAACAAGCTGAGCAATGACAAATCCTATCCAGCTAAAATGCCGCTTGATGTTATATGCCCCGGCAGCAACCTCTTGCGAGCGTCCACTGGCATAACTAAGCGGCAACCAATCGTGCGTTGCTAACCAATATAAATGCGGTGCGAAGATAGCCAACATAACAAAAGCCGCTATCCACGGTTTCGGTTGTTTTAATAATGGCCACTGTCTTGGCAGCATTAAATAGAATGCCATTGGTATCAGTAAGAATATCACAGTGTACTTGGTTAGCATGCCAAGTCCACCAATCACACCCAGTAATATCCAATCTCTGAGACGGTTTTGAGTCATAGATTGATAAAACGCTAAGTACAATCCTGCCCAAATGGGAAACTGAGCGACGTTGTGATTAAACTCAAGGCTAGGGTAAGTGTAGTACAGAACCGCTAAAGTTAACGCGCTACCAATTAGAGCGGTGGTCGGTGACCAAATCTTCTTACCTAACTGATAAATTAGAACTAAGGTCAGTAAGACTGATAATTGGCTGAGTAAATAAGGGCCAACATGACCAAACAATTGATAAAAGCTGTATAATATCCATGACGATAAGGGGGGATGTTTATAATAGCCCCATTGCCATTCGCTGCCCCAATTTATACCCTCGCTAACATCGAAGGGTACACTGCTGGCTAGAAAGCTTGGAGTGATAGACCAAACCAAAAAGTAAGCCATTAAAAACAACCCAAACCCGCGCCAAGATTTAGATTCTACAGGTTGTTGTTTAGAGGTAGTATCCATGCCATTATTTATAGGCTGAGCATAAGAGGACGATTGTTCAGTAGGTGTCATAATACGAGCCTTATAATATACAACCAACTTAAAGTAAGTCTGGTCTATAAGTTTTTCCGTATTATAGAGACAATTGATAGATAGGCATAGTCGGGCACGATTTTTATCTGTCGTATTATGAGTTTTTCGTTATTAAAAACCATTAACATATAATAATTTTTATTATACTTAATTATTAGGATTTAATTATGAGTGATGAGATTATCAAAGTTTTTGTAGGGTGCGATCCTAATAACTGTGATTTAGAGCAAATGATGGTTTTAGAGTATAGTATTCGTAAACATACCAAATCGCTAGTCGAAATCATATGGATGCAGCTATCACGCAATCCAGATAGTTATTGGTATTCTAACACTGAAACAGGAGAAGGTTGGAATACGGCTAAGTGGGCAACCCCTTTTTCAGGATTCCGTTGGGCAATTCCAGAATATTGTAACTATTCTGGCAGAGCAATTTATATGGACGCCGATGTGGTCATCTTGAGCGACTTGGCTCAACTATGGCAACATCCTATTGAAGGCCAAGCTATCGTAGCTGCTAAAACGAATGCTGATATGACGAGGTTATGTACCTGCCTATGGGATTGTACCAAAGCGAAAAGCAAGATACTGCCAGTTGACCAGCTTAGACAAGATGTTGATAGTCATCAAAAAATGATGGATTTAATTAAGTTTAACCCTCAACTCGTTGAACCTTATGAAGATAGCTATAATTGTATCGATGGTGAAGACTTGGCATTAGAACAGATTAAGATATTACATTATTCAGACATGGGCACGCAGTTTAGTCATAAATACGCGCTTGCAAGAGTCGAGGAGGAGGGGTTTAAACATTGGTTCGATGGTAAAATAATGCCACATCCAAGAACTGAGCTTAGTGAATTATTTGATAGCTATTATAATGAAGCACTTGCTGCTGGATATAAACTAGATGATTATCGCGTTTCGCCGTTTGGTCATTTTCCGAAAAAAACGCATAAGCGTTATAAAGGCAATAAGATAACCCGTCAAAAAGATACTAAGTCATTTTTTTCGCGTTTATTTAACTTATAAACTGTCAATATTATTGAAATGCAGGTAGCATGCAACTTTATAAAAAACGATTGAGGATACTTGATGCGTGCTATGGCGTCACAAAAAGATAAGATTGTCCTATCTATCAACTCCCTGCAAGGCGCGGGTGCCGAGCGATTTGTTTTAACAATAGGGGCAGCTTTTCATCAATTAGGCTTTGATGTTCATGTATTGCGATTTAATGCTAAAGTAGAGTTTACGTTAGACGAAAATTTAACTTATCATTTAATAGACTACGAGCGTTATCGTTGGTTACCAAAAGGTAAGATACGCTATTCAGTTATTGCCAAAAAAGTAGACAACTATATTCTTAAGAATATTGGTCAGCCTACTTTGCTTTTATCTAATCTGGAGCGTTCAGACAGTATTTTTTGTTATAGTAAGCTGCCAAATATTATTTATGTTATCCATAATACGTTATCGTTATATTATAAGTTTAATGAAACAGATAGTGATAATTTGAAGTTAACACTAAGAGATAGATATTCAAAACATCCTTGCGTGTGTGTAAGCGAGGGTGTTAAAGAAGATTTTGTAAGATATTTTGGTGAGAGTATCCCAGTAACTGCTATTCATAACCCAATTGATAGAGATGGTATTCAGAATTTAGCTGAAGCTTTTATTCCAGAGTATCAAAACTATATTATTCACGTTGGTAGTTTTAAGGAAGCAAAGCGCCACGATATTTTATTAAAGGCTTATGCACAGACAGATCAGTCTTTGCCATTGTTATTAGCGGGTCAAGGTAAGCTTAAAAGTGAAATAGAACAATTAATTATAGATCTCGATTTGTCAGATAAAGTTGTTCTTCTCGGGTTTTGTGAAAATGTATTTCCTTATATTAAACATGCTAGATTTCAAATATTAACTTCGAACTGGGAAGGATGTCCTTTAGTTGTTGCAGAAGGATTAGCGGTTGGAACTCCAATCATTAGTACTGATTGCAAGTCTGGACCTAAAGAGATGCTACCAAAAAAGAATTTGATGCCAACAGATGATATCACCCTTATCAGTGAGAAGTTAAACCAAGCTATGAAAGACTCACAACAATTCTCTGCTCCTTTTAATGAAGCGCTTCTTCCTATTCCCATCGCTAAAAAATATTTGGCGTTTGCAGAAAGCTGTGCTAAACAAACAAGCATGGGCTAAGTGATGAGTATTTAACTGTATTTAGGATAAGTTCTTAACTCGAAAAAACTTACCTAACATTTTCTGGTATTTTCAAAATTAGGATATACTCTAGACAATAGTTATTTATTTAATAAAATACCGATAGTTATAACAATTAACAATACAATACCGCCTATAAATCTATTACGCTGTCGTATCTTTTGCCGTTTAAGCTTAGTATGACCACGGCTGGCCTGATATTGCTCAATATAAATATCACCATCATAGTCTTTATCGAATATTTTTATATAACCGGGATTGAGTGCTTCTACGGTTAAAGTGTCGCCAAGCTTCTCCATAGCGACATCCAAACTGTCTTGGTCCACTTGTGTTTGTTTGCCGTCTACTTGTTCGGTTATCCATTGTTCTACTAAATTTATAGTATTGGCAGTATTGCTAAAAAACATAGTACTAGCTAGATAGTCGTGCGACATGCCCGGCAGTCCTTTAGTCTTATAAAAAGCGACATCAGCAGTAATAGTATTAAAATAATCTAAAGGTTTTTTGACCAGTGCATCGGCATCTAAATATAAAATATTTTTATTAGGGAGTTTTTTTAGACATTCTAAAATGAAGTGTGGTTTGATGCGAGTATTTGCTTCCCAGTAACCCGCATCTTCCACTTCTTTAAAGTAGTAATTGAGGTTAAATTCATCGAGCGATTGCTTTAGATTTAAAGCATGACTGCGATAACTATCGGTATAAAAACAACATACGATAAAGCTATCCGGTGCACTGATTTTTTCGAAGAATAATGGGGTTGAAGCTGAAGTCATGGAAAGCTCTGTAAATTTAATAATAAAACATGGATGGTGAGATTTTCTGGCGCTATATTAGATAAGTATTTCAAATATATCCAGTAGTATTAGTAACTGATTTTAATCTAACCACCACTCAGAGTTTTTACTCTTATGTAATGAGCGCATAGTAGAAAAAGCACTGTTGTTTTTTTGAAGCTTGTCAAAAACGGATAATAGCATTGTCGTCGCTAGCTTATCGGCCCCATAAAAACTCTCGTAACGCTTACGCATGTTTTTTAAAGTATCATCAGAGCCAATACGAAAATAAGTCAAGCCGTCGTATAAAGGAATGTCATTCCGATAAAACGCCTCAATATTGTCGTCGAGTAGGGGCAAAGATTCACAATTAGCAGGTCGTAGCAAAAACTGTTTACTTTCATAAACTCTTAAAGTAGTCACAAGCGTGGTGATATTCATCAAAATAGCAGCCCTGATGCTATCGGTTGAATGATCAACAAAGGTGTCACAAGCAGAAACAACCCAGCGTAAAGATAAATGCTCTAACAAATAGTCTGTTTCTGTATTCCATAACTGCTCAAACTCAGAAAAAATTTCTTTGGGCTTATAATTGCGACGTAGTAATACTACGAGTGTGGCATGATAAAAACAAAGCTCTGACTGCCCGATAAACTGATGTTTTAAATTCTCCAAATGAGCAGTTAAATCATTGGTTCGCGGTTTATGCGTTAAGGCTGAAGCATCGCACATAGCCTCTGTGATTAGAGAGGCTTTCATCTCATCAAGGCTTTTATTCATAAAGGTTTTGACGATTTTTCCTGCATTTAACCGTTTTTCACTTTTAAACAGTAAAATCGCTTTTCTTCGCCATCCACTCGGTGCTGTCATTTAATGCAAACCCTATTTGTAAATATTTATATATTGATTGAAGCGTGTATCTGACCAAAATTTTCTATCCACTAATACATTTAAAAAATAGCAATTAATCTAGTGCACTAAATAGACCCTGAGAGACTGGTGAATGATTTACAACACGAACGTTATTTTCTTTATAAATCTTACCTAGCAGGTTAAAAGACGGCACAATCCGATCAGTGATTGCCTTATCTAATTTACAAGGCGCGCTATCGTTTTTATTCTCATAAAATCGAGGTTGGTTATTATTCAATAAATCAATCCCATATAAGTGGATCGTGCCAGCATGACGTGAATAAGCCAACTGGGCGGCGACGTAAGCTACTGTTCCTGCCTCTATAAACCCATATGTCATATCTAAAGATAGGCCGATAGGCGCAGGCTGATGCTGCGTATCTATAACAAAGTTAGGTTGATTGGCCAATAATGCTAATGGTATTTTTTTATTATGTGAGAGTGTTTTTGTTAAAAGTCTACCAAACCAAGACTTATTTGTTTTTACGCTCCAAGCTCGATCGGCAGGATAGATAATACGCATTGCATTATGGTATTTGCTTATCATGCTGGGGTGTGAGATTGCTAATGCCTCAAACACTGCTAGAGTTGCATACAAAGGCTGGCCTGTGTAGTACTTGTTTAAAATATCTGGTTGATGTTTGACGAAGCGCCCATCACTAATGACATAACCAACGACATTGGTAAAATTGTATTGAGCCATTAGGCTAATACTACCATTCACAAAAATAGTCGCCGTATCTACTAAGTCCGCAAATGATAAATCTGTAATAGATGGACCAGAAGCAATGATATTGACTGCTTGCTGGTGAAGGTTTTGCTCGGCTTCTCTTGCATCAAAAGCAGAAATACCAACACTCTGATTGTCAATATTAAAAGTAGCGCTAGGAGGTAATTCCATGTTGGGTTCCAGATGTTTCTATGACTTAGTTACACCCAATACTCTTGCAACCAAGGGCTAGGCTTCACATGACGATACCATTTGCCGCCGCCACCTTTGATGGCGTCTGGTGGATTAATCTCACCATGAAAGATAACAATTTTTGCGCCTTCAGGTAACGTCGGTGCACGTACAAAATTCAACGGAGTAGGCGCCATACACTGATATTTAAAACTGACACACCAGTTTTTATCCCAGTACTCTAAATGGTGATGCTCACGCAGATAGTTAGAAAGATAAGCCTGCTCATGACGAACCTGTGTGCGAATGGTTTCAAAGTTGCGCTCAAAGTTTGCGAGCAAATCAGGATAGGAACCCATACCGATGTTAAAGCGATAAACCGAGCTATTGCCAATCATGCGCCATGGCTTTTTCCAGTCACGAATAATGACCACGCTGTCTTCATATTTAGCTTCATAAGTGAAAAAAGCATCGATATTATCGACGATAACGATATCAATGTCTAAAAATAAGGCGACACCTTTTAGATCATATAATTTAGGCTTAAAAGTGGTCAGCTTTTTCCAGCCACGTTCAGGGCCTGCTGGTAAATCCATTTCTGGAATGGGGTAACAAGCCACTGCAGGGTCGATGCCAGTACTATCATCGGTTAGGCAAACCATTTGAAAATCTAAGGTCAAATGGCGACTAACCATATTATAAAGACGGTTGACGTATTCAGGACCATATTTATCGCCCCATTTCATACAAATAATATAACACTGCTCGGCAGTGCTATGATCGGTTTGTAGTTGCTCGGTCGATGAAAGGCTGGTTACGTCAGTCGCCATAATGTACTCATATTAAAGTCAATGAAGATTTGTTCAGTCGTTAGTCAGTCAAAAAATATCCTAATAAACAACCGCTTGCTCATATTAGCATAGCTATCATTGACGATATTTCTAGATGCTTAACTGATTGTACTAATGTTGCTTATTAGAATCAAACTTCAAGATTATTAGACACTTGCTTATTACCATGTAAGGCATGTTTTTGAGTATTACCGTTGATAAAATCAGCCAAAGTTTTTTCGTCAGCCCTATAAGGGTTATCTAATAAAGGGATTTGTTTAAAACGGCGATAACCCCACATATAATGACTGTAATGAGCTTCAATCATATGCTGCATGGCAATATTGAGCGCATACGCCGCGGTTTCGGTATTGCGGTCATAGAGTGCTGGATCGTCTAACTTATAACAATAGATATCAAAACCTTGTCCATCATCGCGGCGAATACAAGATAAACCAACCAACGCACACTTGGTTTTACTGGCAAGTTTTGACGCCAATGTGCTGGTTAAGGTTTCAATACCAAAAAAGGGCACAATTACGCCACCTGAAGGTTCAGGAACGTGATCAGGCAATACAATACTAAAACCGCCTTGTTTTAAGGTTTTAAAAACCGCTTTGACACCGCTACCATCGGTCGGAACCAGTGTGGCATTAAGACGCGAGCGACCTTGCAAGACAAAATCGTTAGTCAGCTCGCCTTTAACAGGCTTATACATAATCGTTGGCGCGCCAAACTGATTAAGCCACGCGTTCATCATCTCCCACGTACCCAGATGGGGGACAATCGCCAGCATTCCATTAGGATTGGCAAGCCCTTCTAATAAATACTCTTTATTATGCACGTCACGAATCTGGGCAATGCTCCACTGCGGTGGCATCGCCCAGCTTTTGATAGATTCGATACTGGTTAAACATTGATGATAAATAATGTCTTTGGTTAATGCGCGTTTTTGATGAGCAGATAACGACGGCGCAATCAGCGCCATATTGATACGCACAGTGCGCATGATACTAGCATTTGGTAGGCGTAATATTACCCAGGCAACAAAACGTGCCAGCATCTGCAAAACAGACAGTGGCACGAATTTGAAGAGATGATATGGATTCATGACCATTCGCATGGTGATAAATTATATAACGGACAATATAAACAATATCTGCGCATGACTAAACCATTTATTGTGCAGGTTTATTGGTATCAGGCTGGGCCTTTTCACGTACACGGATACCAAGTTCACGTAGCTGTTTGCTATCTACCGGAGCAGGCGCTTGCGTCAATGGGTCTTCAGCAGTTTTGGTTTTAGGGAAGGCGATCACGTCACGGATAGAGCTTGCGCCGACCATCAGCATAATGAGGCGATCCAAACCGAAGGCTAAACCACCATGCGGAGGCGCACCGAATTTTAGAGCATCAAGTAAGAAGCTAAATTTCTCTTCGGCCTCAGCCTCATCGATACCTAGCGCTTCAAATACCGCTTTTTGCATCTCAAGGGTATTGATACGTAAGCTACCGCCGCCGATTTCAGTACCGTTTAACACCATATCATAAGCGATAGAAAGCGCTGATTCAGGATTGGTTTTTAATTCTTCAACAGAGCCTTTTGGCTTGGTAAACGGATGGTGCATTGATGTCCAGCGTCCATCATCTGTTTCTTCAAACATTGGGAAATCAGTTACCCAAAGTGGCGCCCATTCGCAGGTCAGCATCTCTAAGTCTAGACCAATTTTTTGACGTAACGCACCGATGACATCGTTGACGACACTGGCTTTATCAGCACCGAAGAAGATAATATCATTACTCTCGGCACCCGTACGCTCAATCAAGCTCGCTAGGACGTCATCAGTCATGTTTTTAATGATAGGCGATTGTAGACCAGATTCTTTATCGACACCGTTGTTGATGTTGCTGGCGTCATTGACTTTAATATAAGCCAAACCACGCGCACCATAGATGCTCACAAACTTGGTATAAGCATCGATTTGCTTACGGCTGAGCGAAGCACCGCCAGGAATTCGAAGGGCAGCAACACGGCCTTTTGGATCGTTGGCAGGACCAGCAAAGACTTTAAAATCAACGTCTTTCATTAAAT
This sequence comes from Psychrobacter sp. M9-54-1, assembly GCF_016613355.1. NCBI lineage: Bacteria > Pseudomonadati > Pseudomonadota > Gammaproteobacteria > Moraxellales > Moraxellaceae > Psychrobacter > Psychrobacter sp. M9-54-1. Next base: position 174,057 of record NZ_JADGFW010000005.1, read on the forward strand.
CAGCAACGTCGACCAGTTTTAATGGGATACGTAAGTCAGGCTTGTCTGAGGCATAGTCGCGCATTGCTTCAGCATAAGTCATACGCGGAAATTGTTCAAATTCAACATCCATCATAGTTTTAAATAGATGCTTAATCAAACCTTCGTTGATATTCATGATTTCTTCTTCATTTAAGAAAGAAGTCTCAATATCGACTTGGGTAAATTCAGGCTGACGGTCAGCACGTAAGTCTTCGTCACGGAAACACTTAGCGATTTGATAATAACGATCAAATCCTGACACCATCAATAACTGTTTAAATAGCTGTGGTGACTGCGGTAAAGCAAAAAAGTTACCCGGGCGAGTGCGTGAAGGTACCAGATAATCGCGTGCGCCTTCTGGTGTGGCACGAGTCAAGATAGGGGTCTCAACATCTAAGAAACCATGGTCATCGAGGTAGCGACGAATCGCAGAAGTGGCCTTAGCACGGAAAACCATACGCTCCTGCATTTGCGGACGACGCATATCAAGGTAGCGATATTTTAAACGCAAATCTTCTGATACCGTGGTTTTCTCATCATTTAATGGAAAAGGCGGGGTTTCAGACTTTGCCAATACTTCAATCTCTTTACCCAATAGTTCAATCTGACCACTGGTCATATTAGCGTTTTCAGTACCTTCGTAACGACGGCGAACGCGACCGGTAATTTTTAAAACATATTCAGGACGTACCGCATCAGCAGTCGCGAACGCTTCTGGGGTGTCAGGGTCAACGACGACCTGCAAGATACCCGCGCGGTCACGCATGTCTAAGAAAATCACGCCACCGTGATCGCGACGACGATGTACCCAGCCTACGATGCTAATGGTTTGCTCAAGTAAGCTTTCGGTTACAGCGCCGCAATATTCGTCTCGGTATTCGCTATGCGTCATAGTGCTTTGCGTCATAATATAATTATCCAGTTGTCAGCCCAATTCGAAATACAATAATGCAGCCGCTAGCGTGTAATATAAGCGCCGTGCCTTTGAGCATTTAGCTAAAAAAGCACGAATAACGCGATATAAGACAAATGGTCATCACGTTGGCTGCAGAAAATTTGATGTAAACGCATATTATGCCTAATCTGCCTTTGTTATACAACCTGTGGCGTCCAATCAGTAGTGTTCAAACGAAGGGTAGGGACGTATCAGTAGAGGTGGTATTTATGCAGTAGTATTTGTCTTGGGTTAAATATTGTCATTTTGCTTGAAAATACTAGTCACTGTGCGCATATCAAGCTAACTTATTAAACCGTATAAAAACCCCTTCAATTATCTATTAAAATTATTTATTTCAACTATCAAGGAATCCTGCTCATGCTTTTTCATCCTTCTAAAAATCCTGTTGAGCTAAGAGTTATTCATCTCAATAAAAGCCAAGAGCAACGTCGTGAAGATCTGATGGAGGCGACGCAAGGAAAAGCGGCGCTTAAACAACTGAAGAAAACCATGGCGAAAAAAGCCAAGCAAGCATTAAAAGTAAAAAATAAGAGTAAAAACAAAAAGAATAATAGCGATGAGAAGCAGCAAGTTTTTGTGCTTGATTTTGATGGCGATATCAAAGCCACAGCGGTGAAGCATTTACGCGAAGAAATTAGCACGCTCATCAGTACTGCCAATAAAGGCGATGAAGTGGTCGTACGCTTAGAGTCGGGCGGCGGCTTGGTTCATGGTTATGGTTTGGCAGCGGCACAATTGGCACGTTTAAAAGATGCCGGTCTAAAGCTTACCGTCTGTGTTGACAAAGTCGCGGCAAGCGGCGGTTATATGATGGCATGCGTCGCCGACAATATCGTTGCCGCACCCTTTGCTATTATTGGTTCAATCGGTGTGGTCTCGCAATTACCAAACTTCCATAAATGGCTCAAAAATCACGACGTCGATTACGAGATGTTCACCGCAGGCGACTATAAGCGCACCGTGACCGTGTTTGGTGAAAATGACGCCGAAGACCGCGCTAAATATCAAGAAGAGCTGGAGCAGACGCACAAGTTATTTAAGCACTTCGTTAATACCTATCGTCCAACACTGGATGTTGCGAAAGTCGCCACTGGTGAGCATTGGTATGGAGAAGATGCATTGAAACTTAACTTAATTGATAGCTTGCAAACCTCTGACAGTTATATTTTAGAGCGTATGGAAAATAATGAAGTGTACGCGCTGCATTCACGTCAAAAGCCAACGCTTGCCGAAAAATTGGGTTTATCACAAGCCGCAGAAGCAACACTCAGCATGGCGATTGATAAGTTACCAGATGCATTGGCACGTTTTGATTTAGACACTCGCTTAAATATCCTAAAATAAGTTTAAATATCATTAGGTTAATTGATAGCTAGCGTTCTAGTATTTCAACAGCGAATCGTGCATTGTTTGCATTTTGTAAAAGGCGTGTCCTAGCGAGTCGCGCCTTTTTTGCTGTTTAATCGCAAATGCTGTGTTATAAATGGGGCAGATAAAACAGAGTATACGCACGTACACTATAAAGTCTCATTAATCTTTTTATGAAATCTCGATATATAAATTATTGATATATAGAATCTTGATGTGAATTTTATGAGCCATTAATCATCAGTAAAGAAAAGGATGTCAACTATGTCTACCGACACATTAATGTTTACCGCCAGCGAACATGGTCAAGCCGTGCATGCCAAAGTCAAAGAGTTTATCGAAACCCAAATCGAGCCCATAGAAGCACAGTTTTGGGCGGATTGCCATGCGCAAAATCCAGACGGCGATTGGACCAAATGGCATTGGCCAGAAAAGTATGAGAGCCTACGTAAACAAGCGCGTGAAGCGGGTTTATGGAATCTGTTTTTGCCTGATGATAAGCTTGGCGCAGGGCTTTCGGTTACTGATTATGCACCGATTGCCGAGCTGACCGGTCGCAGTTTGCTTGCGCCTTATGTCTTTAACTGTAATGCCCCTGATAGCGGTAATATGGAGCTGTTATGGCGTTATGGCTCACAGGAGCAGCAAGATAAATGGCTCACGCCGATATTAGAAGGTAAAACGCGTTCGGTATTTTGTATGACTGAGCCTGATGTGGCGTCAAGTGATGCAACCAATATGCAAGCGACTGCTGTCGTCGATGGCGATGAGATTGTGATCAATGGTAGCAAGTGGTGGTCATCAGGTCTTGGTGACCCTGCGGTCGATGTTTTGATTGTCATGGCGTATACTCCTGATGAGAATAAAGACCGTCATCATCAGCATTCGATGGTCTTGGTGCCAGCAAAAACCGCAGGTGTTAACATCGAGCGTATGTTAAAGGTATTTGGCGATTATGATGCGCCGCACGGCCATGGTGAAGTCAGCTTTAACAATGTACGTGTGCCATCTGATAACTTTATCGGTGGGCCTGGTATGGGCTTTGAGATTGCACAAGGTCGCTTAGGACCGGGTCGTATTCACCATTGCATGCGCTGTATTGGTGCTGCTGAGAAGTCTCTTGAGCTCGCGGTTAAGCGCGGTATGCAGCGTACCGCGTTTGGTAAGCCACTACTGCAATTAGGGGGTAACTTTGAGCGTATCGCTGAGGCGCGTATTAAGATTGACCAAGCACGCCTGCTGACTTTATACGCGGCGCAAAAAATGGACGCGAAGGGGACCAAAGCGGCCCTAACTGAAATCTCTGCCATTAAAGTGGTTGCGCCGACTGTCTTGCAAGAAGTGGTTGATATGGCGATTCAAATTCACGGTGGCATGGGTGTTTGTCAAGATACGATGTTGCCTGCTTTCTTTGCCCAAGCTCGCGCACTACGTTTAGCCGATGGTCCTGATGAAGTGCATAAAACCATGATTGCCAAATTAGAATTAAAACGTCAAGGTTTTAGCCGCTCGTCTAAACCTGCTAAATCTTAAAAAGTCGGCTACATTGTCATTTAAATTATATGACCAAAAATTCACTATCAATGATTTGATAGTGAATTTTTAACTCTTAAGCTTTTATAAACAATAAGTAACTGGTAAAAAATAAACGACCACACGATAAGGAATGTCTTATGGCAACTGAACATCATGCCAACCATACTGATGCTGACAATCAAACCGTTAATAAAGTCCTAGATAAAGGCGGCGAAGTGCGCGAGGGCGAAGAGCTTGACGCCAAAGCGGTCAGCAACTGGCTACGCGAGCAAGGCGTTGACGTAGAGGGCGATCCAACTGTTACCCAATTCTCAGGTGGCGCTTCAAACTGGACTTACAGGCTGCAATATGAAGGCGAAGGTGACAGCCAAGATTTAATTTTACGCCGTCCGCCAAAAGGCACCAAGGCCAAATCGGCACATGATATGGTGCGCGAATATACCGTGCAAAAAGCTTTAAAAGACGCTTATCCGTATGTACCAAAAATGGTCGCGCTCTGTACTGATGAAGACGTTATTGGCGCAGATTTTTATGTCATGGAGCGAATGGAAGGTATCATTCCGCGGGCTAACTTGCCAAAAGGCGTTGATTTAAACGAAGCGCAAACACGCGAGTTATGTACCAATGTCATCGATGCTTTGATTGAGTTGCATGAAGTCGATTATACCAAGTACCCTGATTTGGTAAATCTTGGTCGCGGCGAAGGTTATTGTGAGCGCCAAGTGACGGGCTGGGATAAGCGTTATGTCAAAGCCAAAACGCCCAATGTGCCAAGCTTTGCCTTGGTAAGACAATGGCTTGGTAAACACACGCCTGCCGATAGTAAAACTTGTGTTATCCATAATGATTGGCGCTTTGATAATGTGATTTTGGCGGCTGATGATCCGACCAAGGTCATCGGTGTGCTCGATTGGGAAATGGCTACCTTAGGCGACCCTTTGATGGATTTGGGTAGCGCGTTAGCGTATTGGATTGAAGAAGATGACAACATCATCATGCAGCAATCCCGCCGTCAGCCAACGCATTTAAAAGGCATGATGACCCGTGATGAAGTGGTGGCCTATTATCTTAAAAAGACCGGTCTTAAGATAGACAACTGGACGTTTTATGAAGTGTTTGGACTATTTCGCCTAGCCGGTATCGTGCAGCAGATTTATTATCGTTATTATAATAAACAAACCAGCAATTCAGCTTTTAAGAACTTTTGGATTATCGTCCATGTCTTACATGCTAAATGTCTCAAGCTGATTGCTCAGTATGAAGGCGAGGCTTTATTTATAAGCCACGTGCAACCGCATCTGCAAGATATGGGCGTCGATGCGTCGATGATCGAGCAACTGCCAAGTCCTATTCAAACGGTTATCAAGGGCATTTTACCAAAAAGCTATTTTGGACAAAGTAATTCTAAAGCTAAAGAATAAACGCTTTAAACGCATAGTAAATGCACAAATTTATAGCCGTTGATTCAATCTAAAAAATTTAAAAAAGTACGATTAATAAGGCAGTTTTTTATGACAACCATACTTTTAGCACGTCATGGTCAAGCGTCATTTGGGCAAGAGGATTATGACCAGCTCTCAGAGCTTGGTAGTATGCAGGCGCAAATGCTGGGTCAGCATTATGCAACGACCCAGCGCCGAATCGATGCGATTTTTAGCGGTAGTTTGGTTAGGCAGCAAGATTCTGCCCGCCATTTTTGGCAAAGTTATCAGTCATCTTTTGGCGAGAGTAACGAAAAACCAAGCGTAACTGCCATCAATCTAGATGAGCCTGATAGCTATGTACTGCCGCAATTTGATGAGTTTAATCATAAAGATGTACTGATAAAATCGAATCCTGCTTTTGCTAGCCGTGTGGGAATTGCTGCTGAGATTGCTAAAGCAGAGGTGCCAGTCACACGGCTGGCAGAGTTGTTTGACGACGCGATGCAGCGTTGGCATGCGGGCGAAAACGACAGTGATTATATCGAAAGCTGGCTACAGTTTAATGAGCGTGCCAAGCAAGCGCTTGAGCAAGTACGTCAACAAGTTGCTAATTTGCAGTTAGGCGTTGATAGTACGGTTTTGGTGTTTACCTCGGGTGGTATTATCGCTGCGATCACCGCTCAGTTATTACAGCAGGGCAGCTCAACAGCCTATCAAATCAATAAAAGTTTGGTCAACACTGGCGTGACATCGCTGACGCTTAAAAATGAACGGAGTCGCCTGTTGTCTTTGAACGAATACAGTCATTTATTTGCTGAGGGCAAACGCTTTGTGACTTGGCGCTAAAAAACAAAGATCAAAGTCTTAAAGTCAGCTAATTAAGAAGTTAATTAAAAACATCGTGAAGCGGTTACTGTAACTAGGTAGCCGCTTTTTTTGCATGAGCTTTCATGACTATCTTTAAATTAGTTTAATTCTATGCTGCTTTAGGTTGCTTGCGTGTTTGCTTTAGGCTATAACTGCTAAACTTATTCTATAGATTTACGTTATGATAGACAGTCGACGTCATTTATATGAATACCAATAGGATGGTTTATGAAAAATAAATTAATAAACTTAGTGACCAGTAGCGCTAACCACCATAAAAATCAGTTATTTAGTGCCATTCAGCCAGCGCGTTATCTTAAAGGTTTAAATAAGCAGCAGGTTGGCCGCGGCAAAACGATTTTAATCACTGGCGCAAGCTCAGGATTGGGTGAGGGTATGGCAAGACTCTTTGCAAAACTTGGTTATAATCTTGCCATTTGCGCCCGCCGTACTGATCGTTTAGAAAATTTAAAAACCGAGCTATCGGCGCAGTATCTTGATATTCGTATTGAATACCGTGTCTTGGATGTCAGTGATTACGATGCGATATTCGAGGTGTTTGATGCGTTCGCAGCGGATTTTGGTCATATCGATCGCGTGGTAGTCAATGCAGGCGTCGGTGATAGCCGCCGGATTGGCAAGGGACGCTTTGATACCAATCGCAAAACCGTCGAGATTAACTTCATCTCAGCGCTTGCCCAATGTGAAGCGGCGATGAATATTTTCCGAGCCCAAAATAGCGGTCATCTGGTGGTGATATCTAGTATGTCAGCGATGCGCGGCCTGCCTAAGCATTTAACCGCTTACGGCGCAAGTAAAGCGGGTTTAGCACATCTTGCAGAAGGTATCCGTGCCGATATGCTATTGACCAAATTGCCGATTAAGGTGTCGACCATTTATCCAGGTTATGTACGTACGGAAATCAATGAAAATGCCAAACCTTTACCGTTTGAAGTAGATGCAGAAACAGGCACCAAAGCAATCGTTGCTGCGATTGAGGCGGAAGTAGACGAAGCTTGCGTACCAAGTTTGCCATGGTCGATTGTTGGGCAAGCGATGAAGCATTTGCCATTACAAGTGGTCAATAGAGTCAGCTGATAGCAGTTGTGTTGTTATTAATTTTAAAACTAATCAAGAAAAATTAACGCAACAAAAAGCCCGCTACATTTTACATAGCGGGCTTTTATTTTTTAAAACTTATAAGTCTTAACTACTGAGAGTCTTAACGACTACAAGGTTTGCGGATTATCTGACATATGTTTTTCACGCAATTTTTGACGTAGTATCTTGCCGACATTACTCTTAGGTAACTCGCTGACAAACTCGATATGACGCGGGCATTTATAACCGGTCAAGTTATCGATAGCGAACTCTTTGATATCTTCTTTAGTTACATTGTTGTCGGCAGGGACGATATAGATTTTCACCGCTTCGCCTTGGTGTTCATCAGGAACACCGATGACTGCACACTCAATAATGCCTTTACAATCAAGCATGACCGACTCGATTTCATTCGGGAAGACGTTAAAGCCTGAGACCAAAATCATGTCTTTTTTACGGTCAAGCAAGGTGATATAACCTTTTTCATCCATGCTGATGATATCGCCAGTACGGAAATAACCCTCTTTGGTAAAGTCGTTGGTGCTGTCTTTATTAAAGTAACCTGAGGTAATGTTTGGCCCTTTGATACACATCTCACCCGCTTGATTATAACCAACGGTTTCGCCATTATCATCAACCACGATGATATCGACACTTGGAACAGGAATACCAATCGTACCGTTAAATTTGCGATCTGTGACGACGTTGGCCGTACCCGCTGCCACGCCTTCGGTCATACCCCAACCTTCAACCATTGGACAGCCTGTCACCTCCAACCAACGCGCTGCCGTTTGTTCTGTGGCTGCCATACCACCTGCTTGCGAGATACGTAATGAGCTAAAATCTAGGTCTTTAAAGTTTGGTTGATCAAGTAAGCCTTTAAACAAAGTATTAACCGCTGGGAAAATATGGAACGGTTGTTTGGATAAGGTTTTAATAAATCCAGGCATATCACGCGGATTTGGTACCAAAATAAAGGTATAACCTGAACGCATACCAAGTAGGCTTAGCATGAAGGCAAAAATATGATACAGCGGCAGTGCCATCACCATATTGATATAGACTTCGTTGATATCCGAGGTGACAGGGCGGTACCAAGCTTCTGACTGCATCGCTGCGGCAACGACGTTACGCTGAGTTAATACCGCGCCTTTAGATAATCCTGTAGTACCACCGGTATATTGCAAAATCGCTTTATGTTGCAAAGCCGTTTTTGGTGCTTGGAATGGTAGGCTTTTGCCTTTTTTTAGCACATCTGGAAACTTGGTAACGTGATATTTAGGATCATTCAAGTTGTATTTAGGCACCAAGCGTTTGACCTGACGGATTACCGTATTGACTAAGATACCTTTTAATCCCATCATATCGCCCATTTTCGATAGGACAATACGTTTGATATCCGTCTCTTCGATTACCTGCTCGAGTGCTTGGGCAAAATTATCGACCACAAAGATAACTTGAGCACCAGAATCATTGAGCTGATGGCGCAGCTCACGACCCGTATAGAGCGGATTAATCGGCGTGCAAACGTAGCCTGCACGCAAAATACCAATCATCGTCGGTAGATATTGCGGCACGTTTGGCATCATCAGTGCAACCACGCTGCCTTTAGGAATCCCTTGCGCTTGTAACCATGCAGCCACGGCAAGAGAAGCTTTGTCCACGTCGCCATAGGTGTGAGTCACACCCATACAAATGGTCATAGGGTGCATACGAAAGCGATCAAAGCATTCTTCATAGAGGTCTATAAGGCTTTCATACTGATCGGGATTGATGGTTTTAGGTACGTTTTTTGGGTATTGAGCAAGCCAAGGCTTATCAGTGGTCATACTTAGTGTCCTTAAATTTGTGATAAGTTAAGGCTTTATAAAAAAGTAGTCACATCCCTGTCAACAAACCCATTCTTGCTCTATAGACGATACGTCCTATAGTCGGTGGCTTGTCGCGTGCTATCCCATTTATTCACATACTGCTAAAATACGGTGGCCTTGATACAAATGTATTTAATTACAAGATTGTTTGACTAGAAAGGTATTTAACTACGAGAAACAACTACTGAAGTAGATTAAATAGCCAGTTATCGAGGATACTATCAGTACTAACTAATAATAAACAATAGCGTAACATATTTTGGCGTTACATTAACATAACTACTATTGAACCAGTTATTATAATACAGAAACTTGTGCGTATATAGTTAAATTTGATAAAAAAAGAAAACTATGGTGCAAGTAAAATCAAATGAATGGTTAAAAATACGAGATGAAAGGGTTCTTAGATTAGAATTAGTTAACAGTATACATAAGAACAGTTAATAAGAAGAAGTCTGCTAGAGAGTTTTCTGTATTTCTCTTAAACAATACTCATACTATAACAGCGTGACTATCAGCGGCATAAGTATTATCCATACTAAAGTTTAATATTTTAAAATGAAGAAGCGCTCTATCGTTTAGTTAGAGCGCTTTTTGAGCATAGATATTTGCTTTAATTATAACTGAGGATTATCAGCCATATGTTTTTCCCGCAGTTTTTGACGCAGTACTTTACCAACGTTACTTTTTGGTAGCTCAGTAACAAACTCGATATAACGCGGACATTTATAGCCGGTCAAATTGTCTAGAGCAAATTCTTTAATCGAGTTTTTGGTCACGTTATTGTCGGCAGGGATGACGTAAATTTTGACCGCTTCCCCTTGATGCTCATCAGGAATACCAATCACCGCGCAATCAAGAATGCCTTCACAATCAAGCATCACGGATTCTACTTCGTTAGGAAAGACGTTAAAGCCTGAGACCAAAATCATGTCTTTCTTACGGTCTAATAATCTAAAGTAGCCTTTTTCATCCATACTGACGATATCGCCCGTGCGAAAGTAACCATCTTCAGTAAAGTCTTCGCTACTGTCTCTGTTCAGATAACCTGAGGCGACATTAGGACCTTTAACGCACAATTCGCCCGCTTCATTGGCCCCTAAGCGATTGCCTTCATCGTCAATGATAATAACATCAACGCTAGGGACAGGAACGCCAATAGTGCCGTTAAACTTACGGTCAGTAATCACGTTGGCAGTGCCGACAGCCACGCACTCAGTCATACCCCAACCTTCGATCATGGCGCAGCCAGTGGTTTCAAGCCAGCGCGCTGCCGTCTGTTCGGTCGCTGCCATACCGCCTGCTTGCGAGATACGTAGCGAGCTAAAATCAAGGTCTTTAAAGTTTGGATTATCAAGCAAGCCTTTAAACAAAGTATTCACTGCTGGGAAAATATGGAACGGTTGTTTAGATAAGGTTTTGATAAATCCAGGGATGTCGCGTGGATTGGGTATGAGGATAAAGGTATAGCCTGAACGCATACCAAGTGAGCTTAGCATAAAGGCAAAAATATGATACAGCGGGAGCGCCATGACCATATTGATATAAACTTCGTTAATCTCTGACGTGATAGGGCGCGTCCATGCTTCTGATTGCATGGCTCCTGCGACGATATTACGCTGAGATAAAATCGCACCTTTAGAAAGTCCAGTTGTACCACCGGTATATTGCAAAAATGCTTTTTGGTCCAAAGTCATTTTTGGCTTTTGGAAGGGCAGGTTTTTACCTTTTTTGAGCACATCGGGAAACTTCGTGACTTCATGCTTAGGGTCGTTCAGTTTGTATTTGGGCACCAAGCGTTTGACTTGACGGATAATGGTATTTACTAGAATACCTTTGAGACCCATCATATCGCCCATTTTTGATAAGACGATACGCTTAATTTGTGTCTCATCAATCACTTGCTCGAGCGCTTGAGCGAAATTATCCACCACAAAGATAACCTTTGCACCTGAGTCATTTAACTGATGGCGCAGTTCACGGCCAGTGTAAAGAGGGTTGACGGGCGTACAGACGTAACCTGCGCGCAAAATACCAATCATGGTTGGCAAGTATTGCGGCACGTTTGGCATCATCAGCGCGACCACGCTGCCTTGAGGCAGTCCTTGTGCTTGTAGCCAAGCGGCGACGGCAAGAGAAGCCTTATCAATGTCATCATAGGTATGAGTCACGCCCATACAGATACTCATAGGATGCAGACGAAAGCGATCAAAACACTCTTCATACAGCTCCACGATGCTGCCATATCTATCTGGATCGATCGTTTTCGGCACACTCTTAGGATATTGGGCAAGCCAAGGTTTATTCAACGTCATAGTCAGCGTCCTGGAATTTCAATTAAGTTTCTATCGTTAAGCAGTCGTATCCGTGTCAATAAAAAATCAGCGCTGACGTAAAGCAATGGCCGCTGAGTTTGATAACATCCTTATCTATTGACGGACTACTAAGTTTCTTTGCAACTAAAATATAATGTATCGACGATATAATGATACATTTAAGCAACACATTAGCATGAATCTAAGTAAATGCAATATTAGCATGCGAGTACTGCCCAGTACATATAAAATGTTTATAAATAAATGCTTCTATAGGAAGAAAAGACCATCAATGAGATGGTAGTGAAACAAGCTGATATTTTAATAGAAATTTAAGATGGTCTTTGGATAAATGCGATAGATAACTTAAAAACCGTTTAAGTCGTACCTAAAAATATCACTGCAAAGGAATGGCGTTATGTGAAAGAGTAGTGCGTTTTTACTTAAGCTTTAAACGAGAATGAATCAGCACTATGTACGGGTTACTGTTCAATACTATGTGCGGTTATTGCCTGATTAATAGTTTCGCTTAATTTTTGCGGTACACGAATAGGGCGCATGGGTGCGCTATGATTGCTTGAAGAGTCAGGCGTGATTTGGTTTTGCACGCAAGCGATGACGATTTTAGCGCGACTTAATAAAGTAGTGTTTGAAAAGGCATTTCTTTTCTGAGGGCTATCATTGTCATTCGGCGCTAAGCGATGGATACTTTGATAAAATATAATGCTGGCAGGTTTTAGCTCAACCTTATCAATGCGGACATTGATGACCTCATCTAATAAAATGGCTTTTTTATATTGCAAATCTGCTTGGCTGACGACAAAATGCTGAATTTCACCATCATCGGTCTGTAAAAAATAGCCATTTAAACCAAGCTTGGTGAACCAGTCGCGGCGGCAGTTTTCAAAAAACACTAAGTGATTGGCATGGTAGACAATCCCGCCTGCATCAGTATGGTTAATATAGACATTATAATCAGTAGCAAATAGCGGGGTGCTTGCGTGCATCGATTGTGCAGCGGTACTTTTATTCATGGTTGTCATTATCGTGTTGCTCAGTAAGTTTGCGCCATTAATAGCGTGTAGAGTTTGAGAGGTTGATATATAAGGTTATAAAAATAAGAAGTAATAATGCCTAGATTATTACTCATGACAGCTACTCTATCGTAAGAGATAAAGGCGCGCAACAGCTAGCTGTGGCGATGTCTGTTATGATAAGCCTTTATTTATAATGTCTCGCTGCTTGCCTTATTTTATAAAAATACTTGTTATAGAAAGATTTTATTTCAATTCATAATGATAGGATAGTTTATGACCCGTTTTGTTTGTTTTAATATCAATGGTATTCGCGCTCGTCAACATCAGTTAGAAGCGATAAAAGAGATTATCGACCCTGATGTGATCGGTCTGCAAGAAACCAAAGTACACGACGAGCAGTTCCCGCTCGCAGATGTGGAAGGTTTGGGCTATCACGTCGAGTATTTTGGTCAAAAAGCGCATTACGGCGTCGCATTGTTATCTAAAATTGCCCCTATTTTTGTGCAAAAAGGTTTTCCGGGAGAAGATGAAGAAGCACAGAAGCGCTTTATCCATGCGCGTTACGTATTTGACGGTCGCGAAGTGGATGTGCTTAACGGTTATTTTCCGCAAGGCGAGAGCCAAGACCATCCGACCAAATTTCCTATGAAGCGTGCCTATTATGCGGATTTGATAACCTATATTGATACGCTAAAAGCTGAAGGGCGCTCGCTGGTTATCATGGGTGATATGAATATTGCCCCAGAAGATATCGATGTTGGTATCGGCGAGGCTAACGCCCAGCGCTGGCTTAAAAATAGAAAAACCTCGTTTTTACCTGAAGAGCGCGAATGGTATGGTAACTTGATGGCGCGAGAGCTGACCGATACTTATCGTCTGCATTATCCAGACAGCACCGAATTATATAGCTGGTTTGATTATCGCAGTCGCGGTTTCAATGATGATCCTAAGCGCGGGCTGCGTATCGATCATATTTTATGTACGGCAGATTTGATCGACCATTGTGTCGATGCTGGTATCAGCTATGAGCTACGCGGCATGGAAAAACCGTCTGACCACGCGCCAATTTGGGCAGCGTTTGATTTAAATAAAGTATAATAACTGGCTTTGAACCATAGACTTTTAACATCAGGTTTTTAGTACCAGTTTTGCACAACTAAAAATGAATAACCAATAAATAATACATCAGCATTGATGAATAAGGATTGAATGATGGCTGTCGGCAACGTTGCAGTACCTAATACGATTTATCCTATTGATGGGATTAAACTAAGCGCTACCGCGGCAGGCGTACGCTACAAAGACCGCGATGATTTGGTGGTGATAGAGATTGCTGATAGTGCCAACACTGCCGTTGTCACTACCAAAAATACCTTTTGTGCAGCACCAGTACGCGTGTTACGAGAGCATTTTGCCAAAGCCAGTCCGCGCTATTTAATCACCAATACCGGCAACGCCAATGCTGGGACTGGCGCTGACGGTAAACGCCGCGCGCTTGATATCTGTGCCGCCTTAGCTGCCAAAGCTGGCGTGGCCGTCAGCTCTGTGTTGCCATTTTCGACAGGCGTGATAGGTGAGCCACTCAATAGCGATGCCATCATAGCAGGTTTAGACAATGCGTTAGCCAGTTTGGGCGCTGATAATTGGTTAGCAGCAGCAAATGGTATCCGTACCACTGATACAATTCCAAAACTTGCCAGTGAAAAGGTCGATGTTGACGCTAGCAGCTATCATGTTACTGGGATGTCAAAAGGCTCAGGTATGATACGTCCCAATATGGCGACCATGCTCGGCTATGTAGCGACCGATGCCAATATCGCTGCTGATTTATTGCAAGAAATGCTGAGCAAAATTAACGAGCAATCTTTTAATCGCATTACTGTCGATGGCGATACCTCAACCAACGATTGCTGCGTCTTAATTGCAACCGGAACGGCGAGCTCGGAGGTTATTGATAGCCCAGAACATCCACATTATCAGCCGATATTTGAGGCCTTGACATCAGTTTTTGTACGTTTGGCACAATTAATTGTACGAGATGGAGAAGGCGCAACCAAGTTTATGACGGTCAAAGTCACAGGCGGCAAAACCACGCAAGAATGCTGCGATGTAGCGTATGCCGTTGCGCATTCACCACTGGTCAAAACCGCGTTTTTTGCCAGTGATGCCAACTGGGGACGTATCTTGGCAGCGGTTGGTTACGCGGGTATCGACGACCTTAATACCGAGCAAGTTGATGTCTACTTAGATGAAGTGATGATTTGTCAAAATGGCGGTGTGGCACCAAGTTATACGGAATCGGCGGGCAAAGAAGTCATGAGCCGGCCTGAGATTACCATTAATATTGATTTGGCCCGTGGTGACGCTGAGGATACGGTTTATACCTGCGATTTGTCTTATGATTACGTTAAGATAAATGCAGACTATCGCAGTTAAAAGTTCTTTATTATTTTATAAAACGCTCGAAGCTAGTATTGTCATGCATAGTTTGAGCGTTTTTTTTGCTCAATATTTTTGTATTAAATAGGGCTTAATTTAAACCGTTTATTAACAGCAGTTGCAAAAGCTGACGTTACTTTACAAAGCAGTTATAGAGGCTGGGCATCTGCGCGACCTATACTGATTGCAGTAAACAATAGACGGTACTATTAACAGTTGAGGAAGTTTATATCAATAATGCTCGTTTTTATTTTATATGAGCTTAGATTGATTTTCTGATTAACAGTATCTTTATGACTGCTTGCTACCTTTTGGATAGTGATAATTGATTAAAATGAGTTCAAAAGGTAATGATTAATACTAATAAATAAACTGAGGATTTAATAATGAAAAAATTAGCAATTGCGACATTGATGACAACTTTTGTTTTGTCAGGTTGTTCTACCATGGGTATGAATGATGAGCGTACTATGGTGGTTGAAGGCGAGCCTGTGAATGTGAAAGTGGTAAATATTCCAAGTTTCAAAATTGAAATAGCGCCACTTAAAGCGGTATGTGAGCTGCCAACCGCCAGTGGTACTATGGTTGAGTCAGAGTGCCTACAATATCGTCAGACTTATCAGAAAAACTACACGCCTCTAAATGGTGATATTCAAGGCTTTACTTATGAGCCAAACTATCGTTATGTCTTAGATGTACGTCAAGAAGCAGTTATGAATGAAGCGACGAAAGTGGTGAAACCTGTTTGGATTCTAAACGAAGTGATTTCAAAAACTGCTGAATAATTTTAGTTGTAGATTATTATAGAAAAGCCTCTAATGATTAGAGGCTTTTTTTTGGTGACATAAAAAGGAAAACATATTTTATATCAACATTGACTGTAATTAACACTGACGCCGCGGGTTGCAGTAGGAATGCGATTATCAGCATAAATAGCCAGACCGCCACGTGCGGTTTCTTTGTATTTATCAGACATATCAGCGCCTGTCTGCTTCATGGTTTCAATCGCTTTGTCTAGTGAAACAAAATGCTGACCATTGCCGCGGCAGGCAAGACGCGCGGCGTTGATGGCTTTGACAGCGCCCATCGCATTACGCTCGATACAAGGGACTTGTACCAAACCACCAATCGGATCACAAGTCAGACCTAAATTGTGCTCGATACCAATCTCGGCGGCATTCAAACACTGCGCTGGCGAGCCACCCATTATCTCGGCCAATGCCGAACCTGCCATCGCACAGGCTGAACCGACTTCCCCTTGGCAGCCAACTTCAGCACCCGAAATAGAAGCGTTTTGTTTAATTAAGCTGCCGATAGCGGTGGCATTTAATAAGAATTTACGCACGCCATCTTGGTTGTAATTGGGCAGAAAGTCACGATAGTAGTGCAAGACCGCCGGAATGATGCCCGCCGCACCATTAGTTGGGGCGGTGACGACTTTACCTCCATTGGCATTTTCTTCGTTGACGGCAAGCGCATACAAATCGACCCAATCCATTGCGGCCAGCTTGTCAGTCTTGGCGATAGGTAGACCTTTTTCAGCACATAATTGATTGTGTAAATCGTGGGCACGGCGTTTAACATCAAGGCCGCCGGGTAAAATGCCGCTATTTTTACAGCCTTGGGTTACGCAGTCTTGCATCACTTGCCAAATCGTATCTAAATAGCTAAAAACATCTGCTTGATCGCGGTAATGGCATTCGTTAGCAAGTACCAACTCGCTGATACTTAATCCATGTTCATGGCACTGCTCAAGTAACTCTGCGGCAGTATTAAAAGGGTAGGGAACGATATCAATCGTTGGGCTGGCATGGTCCTCATCGGGATTATTGGCGTCATCTTCGTTAATAACAAAGCCTCCGCCAACTGAATAGTAAGTTTGCTGATATTTGCTACCATCGGTCAATATAGCGCGGATAGTCAAAGCATTCGGATGATAAGGCAATACCGTATCATCATACCAATACATATCGCGCTCAATATCGAAGTCGATACTATGTTTGCCAGACAAATTAAGCTGCTTGTCCGCGAAAATAGGCGCCAAGTATTGATCCGTTAAGCGCGTATCAATGGTGCTTGGCGTATGCCCAAGCAAACCTAAATATATCGCCGTATCAGTTGCGTGCCCTTTACCAGTAGCAGCCAAAGAACCATAAAGCTCGATTTCAATATTCTTAATCGTTGTCAATGCGCTTTGTTTAAGCAATGACGTCAAAAATAAGTTGGCTGCCACCATAGGCCCAACGGTATGAGAGCTTGATGGCCCAATACCAATTTTAAATAAGTCGAAAACACTAATCATAAAAATACCAAGAAATTGTCAGTGCATCAGCGTCTGTTGTAGAAGGGGCTTAGTACTGGGGTGAAAAAATAATAGATAGCCGTCCAAAAACTCTCTGATAAATACCGTACTATGACGATACAGAGTGTTTTTTTAGATGTTTACTTAAATAAAAAAGCTAAGCATTTAAAAATTTGCGACGTTATCTATGAATACCTGTCAGTATAAGCGGACACGAGGCGAGTGAATAATAACTTTTATTTATCAGAGAACTCCGTTATCATGCTCGCAACCAATATCCATGTAACATCCTGTAATTCAGCCATCACGATAGTGTAGAGAATGGCGCAAACAGTCGAGCATGTTTTTTAACGCCATTTATGTAGCGATTTATATTTACTGTAAGAAAATGAATTTTCGCTATTATCGTTTTGACTCAATTCACAGTTGTATTTTCATAGCCGTATTTTCACAGTTTTTAGCTGATTGTTATTCTCTTAGCTCAAATAGGACAGCGCATGACCACACCTGAACCTCACTCTCCAGCACCAGAGAGCAATCATCCAGAGCCTCATAATGCATTAGCAGCAGCTGGCATCGATACAGCTGCGGTGAGTTACCCGCACAATCCAGACTTTGATAATGGTCGTTGGTTTCCAACGTGGCGTCCTTATAAGGGCAACTTGGATCGCGATCCGGTCGGCATTAATGAATACGTACCGCCTGGCAAGAGTGTGTTATTAGGGGTGCAGCATACGTTTGCCATGTTTGGCTCGACCGTACTTGCGCCATTACTAATGGGGTTTGACCCCAATTTGGCCATTTTGATGTCCGGTATTTGTACGGTGGTGTTTTTTATTATTACTGGCGGGCGCATGCCCAGTTATTTGGGCTCAAGTTTTGCTTTTATCGGTCCTGTGATTGCGATTACGGCCTATGCAGGCATCGGGTTTAATGACAATCTGAATGTCGCCTTGGGCGGTATCATGGCATGTGGCATCATTTATGCCTTGATAGGTTTGTTGGTAATGAAGACGGGTACAGGCTGGATTGAGCGTTTGATGCCGCCTATTGTCACCGGTGCCATTGTGATGATTATTGGTCTAAATTTAGCGCCTGTGACCATTCAAGGGGTGTCTGCCAACCAGTTCGATGCATGGATGGCGACGCTGACGGTATTGCTTATCAGTGGGGTTGCAGTATTTACCCGCGGTATGCTGCGCCGTCTGTTGTTGCTGGTTGGGTTAATCCTGTCTTATATTGCTTATTTTGTCATGACCAATATATTCGGTTATGGCGTACCGATTGATTTTAGCAATGTATCGGCGGCTGCATGGTTTGGTCTGCCAAGTATTCATACGCCGCATTTTGAGATGAGTGCGATTATTTTGATTGCACCTGTTGCCTTTATCTTAATTGCCGAAAACTTAGGGCATTTTAAAGCGGTCGAAGGTATGACCAAAGCGCGCGTGACACCTTATATGGGTCGAGCATTTTTTGCTGATGGCTTGGCGACGACGTTTTCGGCAGGCTTTGGTGGCACAGGGGTGACCACTTATGCAGAAAATATCGGTGTCATGGCCGTAACCAAAGTCTATAGCACGACGATTTTTGTGATAGCGGGTTTGGTTGCTATTTTACTCGGTTTGTCGCCAAAGTTTGGTGCCATTATTCAGACCATACCGGCAGCTTTATTGGGCGGCGCCTCTATCGTAGTCTTTGGTTTGATTGCGATTGCTGGGGCAAAAATTTGGATAGACAGTCATATCGACTTTAGCAAAAACAGCAATTTAATCATTGCCGCGGTTACCGTTATTATGGGTACGGGTAATTTTAGTCTGCATCTAGGCGGCTTTGATTTGGGTGGTATCGGCACGGCTACCTTAGCGGCGATTGTGCTGAATGCTTTATTTAATAGACAAAAAGATTAACCGTCAAAAAGCTTGATTTGTTCATCGTAAAAAAAGCCACAATGATTATTGTGGCTTTTACTTATTACGGCTCTTACTTATTATAACTTTTACTCATTACCGATTTATTTATAATTTCGTTTATAAAATCTGGCAAAAAAACGATAACGGCGTAGTGCGCGTGGCTTAGGTTTTAACGACCCTAAATAAATGGCAAACATAGTCAATAGCGCGCCGCTCCATTGCATCGTATTAATCGGTTTATCAAGCCAGCTATAATCAATCACCAAGGCTGCGATGGGCTCGGTTAATAAAAGCAGCCCTGTCAATGCTAAAGACAGCTTAGGAATCGAGTAGGCGATAAGTCCCCACGCCAAGCATTGCATCACCGTGCCATAAATCAATATCCAACCAATCTCAGACCAAGTATTGGGCAAAATATTACCCATATCAAAGATAAACATCGGCAGAATCATTGCTATGACGCCGCCGATACTCACCAACTGCATCAGCATAAATATCGGCGTTGGCTCAGTATCATGGGTTTTACGGATAAAGGTCATCGACGCGGCAAGCATAGCGCCTGAAACGATACCCGTGACAAACCCCCAAGTCGCCGCGGTATTTTGTGCAAATTCAGGGCTACCTATCATTGCCACGCCTAGCATGGCTAAAAATAAACTGACAAGCTGCACGATAGATTGGCGCTCATTAAAATATAAAAAACCAATGGCGGCTAAAAAGAAAATCTGTAAGCTGTTTAATAAGGTTGAGATACCGGGACCGACCGCATAAATACTCTCGTGCCATAGCGCTAAATCGAGTCCTAAAAACGCGCCTGATAATAGACCGTAAAAAACAGCCCGCTTTGAGCGTGGAAGTCGTTGTCCTGTCATTTTAGCCAATATAGCAAAGACCACGCCTGAAATAGCCAGTCGCCAAAATGACATTGCCCAGCCGCCGATATCGACATGGGCGACAATCAAGCTGCCCAAACCAAAAATAACGCAACCAATGACCAAGCCAGTAGCGGCTGAGCGTGAAGAGGCGATAGCCATGCAATATCCTTATCTCATTACTATGATGCTTTTTTAAGACATTTTTTTAATGTTGTTCGCTCAAGAGCTGGTTTATATAGACAGGCCATATTGTCAGTGTTTTGCTCTTAAATTGGAATGCTTTGGCGCGATTTATTTTATAATGACTTATCATTCACCTTAGATAAATAAAGCGGTCACCTTCTTACAGCAATAATATTGGCGCACGTGCTGCCATTTGTTACTCTAACATTCATTTGTAGTTTGAAGTGCGTCATGTTTAAAATAGCGATACTCTTCAAATACTTAACTTAATATAGTGAATTCTATATAAAATAGAGACATGATATTTTTACGCGAAACTGTCGTAAGTTTTCCTCGCTTGCTGTGCGCTTTGCACTCCAGAGGCTTCAAAAAATCTATGACAGTCCCGCTATATGGTTTTTATAATGAACTCACTCTATATTCACAGAGCTTCTATTATTTTTAGTCTAGGTTTGCTTATGCTGCAACGTTCTATATCGAAACGACAAATAGACTTCTTATTTACACTGCTGCCACGTAGCAGTTTCATTGCGCGTCTATTTGTCATGAGCATCATAGCTGCTACGTTTTTTTTGACGTTAAATGCGCAAGCCGCTAGCTGCAAAATACCCAAAAGCTATTATAAAAATGTCTCTTGTACCTCTAGTAGCGGCTATTTTTTAGCCATAAAAGATTACGGTGCACCAGTTGCCTTGATTGATAAGCAAGGCAAAAGCGTGCTTGATTTAACCCGCTATCAAAGAGTAGATGCTGACAAAATATCGGGCGGCTTGCTACCAGTGCTGCGTAATGGTCGGGTGGGCTACGTCAATATGCAAGGTCGCGAGGTTATTCCTGCGGTGTACGATATGCTCAAAGAGGGACAAAGTTGGGCGCGTCCCGTCTCTGAAGGTCGCATTGTGGTCAAGCAAAGCGGTCATTATGGGGTTGTAGATACTGCCAACAAGACAGTCATACCATTTTCCGCTGCAATTAGTGATATTGACGATTATCGTAGCGGCATGACGCGCGTACGTAAAAATCAAGCTATCAGCTGGTTGGATAAAAACGGCAAACCTACCTCTGACCCAAATAGCAAGGCTGCTAGTCAAAATTCGAAAAGTACACTTGTTAGCAGCAATGAAGCTGCGCAAAAGTTGCCACCGTCCCGTAGTTTTACCACCTTGCAGCCACGGCAACAAGACGGCAAATGGGGTTTTGTTGATGATAATAATGTGTCTATGATTACCTATTCTTTCGATGAAGTGCGACCATTTTCTGAAGGTTTGGCGGGCGTGCGTATCGATAATGAATGGGGCTTTGTCAATTTAGGCGGTGAATTAGTGATTCCTTTTCGCTTTGATAATAACGGTGTGAATGCGAGCGATCATTATAAAGACCAACCTGCATTTGTATTTACGAATGGCAAAGCTTGGATTGGCAATTTAGAAAATGGCAATAAAATGTGTATTGATAAAGAGGGTGACAGCATTGCTTGTGATTAAAATTTATACCAATCGCACATATCTATTAACGTAACAACTCAATGTGCAATAAAAAAAGAGTGTTAGAACGATAGGTTATCCGTCGTTCTAACGCTCTTTTTTCATACTTAATGATCATTAATTTTAAGCTTGAAGTACTACTTGTCTAATAGATGCTTGCTAATTAAATCGACCATATAGGGCTGATAGTATTCGGGAATATCGTGTGCCATACCTTCGATTAAATGAAAGCTTGCATTAGGAATGGTCTTTGCAACCACTCGACCTTGTGAGGCGGGTAACAGACCATCAGCGCTACCATGCAGCACAATCGTCGGTGCTTTAACTTGTTTGCTATATTTGCTAATCGAGCCAGAAGCTAAGATAGCATTGAGCTGTTGTACCGTACCAAGCGGATGAAAATTACGCTGATAACGTATCTTGGCGATGTCACGCACCATACGCACATTGACGTGTCCTGGCGTACCAACCGTTTTCATAAACCAGACGCTATGACGCACGATATCGCGCTCAGAATGGCTCTCAGGACGATTGATAAGGGTATATAGCTGCTTGGGTTTCGGCGGTTTTAAAAACGCTCGATTGGTGGTGGTAAACATCAATGCCATGCGCTGCACCAAACTTGGATAACGCGCGGCGACGATTTGAGCAATCATACCACCCATAGAAGCGCCAAGCAAATGCGTTTTACCCAGTTTTAAGGCTTTGATTAAACGCGCCGTATCTTCTGCCATATCGGTCAAATTATAAGCAACTGGCGCGCCTTTATTCGATAGTCCCGTTTGCAGACGCATCATCATTTTTAATTGGCTGATACGCGGCAAACCATCAATCTGTACTTTGGACGACAAGCCGATATCACGATTGTCAAAACGAATCACAAAAAACCCGGCATCGATAAAGCGCTTGATGAAATTATTGGGCCAAAACACCATTTGTGAGCCAAGCCCCATAATCATAAGTAACGGCGGATTCTTGGGATCCCCACCTGCCTCAACACACAGCTCAATGCCATCGCCGATATCTATCATTGATTGATAAAGATGCTCGCTCAAATCAGACGGATACCAAGCATGATCGCCAAACTTTTGCCATTCAGGCGTTGGGTAATCGATTGTTGGAGAGTCGATTGTCGCAGCGCTAAGTGCTGAAGAATTTAGTGTTGGAGAGCTAAGCACTGTATCATTGTCGGTTTCTTCTGAATTTACAGACGCGTTTGTGTGATTGGTGGGGTTTGATTCTGTCATGAAGTATCCTATTTAGATGGTCGTTGGCTTAAAATTCGAGCATCTCAAAATCAAGCTTGCCAACGCCGCATTCTGGGCACGTCCAGTCGTCTGGAATGTCTTCCCATTTGGTGCCAGGTGCGATGCCTTCTTCTGGGCAGCCAAGCTCTTCGTCGTATATCCAGCCGCAGACAATACATTCATAACGTTTCATAAATAGTCCTATCGATTATTTCCAGTATTACGATTACCAATGTTTCTTTTACCAGCGTTTTTGCTATTACCAGTGGCGTTAATTAGATTAATTGGCGTTTTTAAAGCAATTATTAAGTATTCTAGCCAACATTTAGCATGTAAAAACGCACGTAGTTTAGCATATAGCGGTTATTTTCATAGTTAAGTTTACACTTGTATATTGAGATTCACCAGCTTTTATCAAGTGCTTACGCGTCATTTTAAGGGTTTTAGGCGGGCGATGCTTGCCAATTTCGCCGCCACGATAAAGCCGATTATGCTATAATTCTCGCCGCTATTTTTAGCGATTGTCATCTCATTTATCATCTACCTCATTTACCATCGTCATATCATTATTTGAGTTTTATAAGTTAAGGGTTACTATGAGCGCGAATGCCGCCGTTACATCAGCTGAAGTTAAGACCACAACCGATTCATCTAATATGCTCAATACTGACCATCCATTTTGGCAAATCATTCGCACAGTACCAGACTTCCCAAAAGTTGGTATCGATTTCTATGATATTACACCGTTACTACGCAGTCATATCAATGCGGTGATTGATGAGATGTTGGCGGTTTTGCCTAAAGGTTTGCTTGATGAAGTGGATTGCTTAGGCGCCGTAGAAGCGCGTGGGTTTGTATTTGCCAGTTTGCTGGCGGGACGTTTGGGTAAAGGCATGATTTTGCTGCGTAAACCCGGTAAATTACCGCCGCCGGTTGCTAACAAAGCTTATGCATTAGAATACGGCAAAGACACGCTTGAGATGCAAAATAATTTGCCGCCTGAGCGGGTATTATTGGTCGACGATATCTTGGCGACAGGCGGCACGCTGATGACCGCTTATGAGCTTTGTAAATCTGCACAGCATACGGTGGTTGGCGCCTTGGTATTGTTAGATTTGGTTGCTTTACATGGCGAGTTTCCTGTACCTATTTATACCGTTTTAAAAGCTTAGAGAATGGTTTTAGCATAATAAAAAGCGCGCTGGATAATTATAGTTCAGCGCGCTTTTTTTAATGCTATTTGTTTGTCTTAATTCGTTTTACTTTACGCTATTTAGCTTGCTGATAACTTTTACACGCCTGTTCGACGAGCAAGCGACTGATCGTTTTTGGTTTGGTCAGCTTAAAGTCTTTGGTCGTTAATATCGGCATATCAGATTGCCAAGATTTTAATACTTTATCGTCAGCTGCATAATTGACGTAAGCACGCTGATAGTAGCTTGCGTCCTTACATGAGATAAGCCATTGCTGGTCGCTATGATGAATGCTGGTTTCTTTCACTGTTTTATTAGCGCCTTTGTCTTTACTCTCTTTTGCTTTCGCCTCATTTTCTTTAGCGTCTTTTGCGCTATCCTTTGGCGCAGGATAGGTTCTACGAATTGAGACGGTAATGTTTTCGACTTCTTTTTCATCAATAATATGAATGTCTGAGCGTTCGATAGAATCCACATCCAAGCTAAAAACAGAGCCAGTTTGGCTTTTTGAGACCTCTAACCAGTTTGCCGCATAGCCACTCATTGCAAGCGTACTACCTGCTAATATCACTGCTAGCCGTTTCATAATCGAGCCTTGCTTGTTGTTATATAAAGTCGCTTATCATAGCCAACTTGATAGAAGCAGGCAAATTACTTTTATGACAAGGGGTTCATACTGAGACAATCTCAGCACTCGTGATTAGCAGGCAAACGCATAAAATATATAAATATCGCAGTTAATCTCGCATCGCCGCGAGCATTTGCGCAAGCTCATCACGCGCACCGATAAAGCCATCGATACCCTTGGGTAATAAGTCTTGGGTGACGATATCTTGCTGATAAGCGGCACTGAACTCGTCATGGGTTAAGCTGACCTTCGCCATGTCGGGCAAATTCATTGACATACTTGGTGACAGTTGGCGTGTCACTTCGACATCCATGGCTGCCAGCTCATCAATCAGATTGGGCGCGATGGTCAATAGATCACAGCCAGCTAGTGCTAATATTTGCTCGGTCGAGCGGAAACTTGCGCCCATCACTTGGGTTTTATAGCCATGTTGTTTGTAGTATTGGTAAATGAGCTTGACCGATTGCACACCCATATCATCTGAAGCAGGGACATTTTGGCGGTTTTGCTGACGTTTTTGCCAGTCTAAAATACGCCCAACAAAAGGCGAGATTAAGGTCACGCCCGCATCGGCACAAGCAATCGCTTGATGCTGACCGAATAATAACGTCAAGTTGCAGTGAATCCCCTGAGTTTCAAGGTAACGTGCCGCTTCAATCCCTTGCCAGGTTGCGGCCATCTTAATCAATACGCGCTCTGAATCAATACCTGCTTTTTGATAGGCTTCCATAAAGCTGAGGGCTTTATCAATGGTGGCTTGAGTGTCATAAGATAAGCGTGCATCGACTTCGGTTGAAACGCGGCCTTCAATCAATGCCAAAATATTACAACCAATTTGAACAGTTAATTCATCAATCACAGCATCGACATCACCGCGATGGCGACTCATGGTTTCTGACATCAGCGCTTCATTGTCCGGATGAATCAGCGCTTTGGTAATAAGGCTTGGATTGGTCGTGGCATCGATGGGTTTTAGACGCGCAATGGCGGCAAGGTCGCCCGTATCAGCGACAATAGTGGTCATGGTGCGAAGCTGTTGTAATGCGCTCATCAGATATCCTATGATTAATTTACGTTTTGATGTTTTTATTTAGCCGTGTTATTTAGATTGGTTATTTCAGTTAGTTGCTTATGAATTTTCATTGATAAAGCGATTTATCATGGCGGTATGGTGAATTTAACGGCTATCTTTAAACTGTATCATATATTTGGACGGTTGTAGCCTGATAGTTTTATAGGGTATAGCGTTTATCGTGCATAACTGTGCTAAGATTTATGGCAAATTGCTTATTTGCGCGTATTTACGAATGGGCACTGTCGATAGTTTTTGCTATAGTAGAGCCGATCCACTGTTTGGCTCGCTAAACATGAGAACTAAGCGAGCATTTATTATTAAAATAAGCAGGTTACCTAGCTAGTAGACAACAGTCATAAACTTTAGCAATAATATTAGAAAAAGGATGGGCGGTAATGAGTGAGCAGTCACCAGAGAAAAATGTAGACAATCTAAACCAAACCCCTGCAAGTGTTGATGGGGCTGCAACTGATAAAGCGTTTTTAAACACATTGCGCCAAAGTATTGATGCAGTTGACTGCGAAATTCAAACGCTCATTAATAATCGTGCCAAATTGGCGCAGCAAGTAGCGACGGTAAAAAAAGACCACGTTGCCAATAGTCCTGATGCCGACAATACCAATCCTATTTTTTATCGTCCTGAACGTGAAGCGCAAGTGTTAAAGGCGGTGATGGAACGTAATACTGGGCCCATCGCCGATGAAAAAATGGCGCGTTTGTTCCGCGAAATCATGTCAGTCTGCCTTGACTTGGAAGCACCGCAGCGTATTGCGTTCTTAGGCCCTGTCGGCACCTTTACCCATGCCGCCGCTTTAAAGCATTTTGGTAAAGCCGCCGATACCGTGCCGCTAAATACTATTACTGACGTCTTCCGAGAAGTTGAAGCAGGCACAGCAATGTATGGCGTGGTACCAGTTGAAAACTCGTCAGAGGGCGTGGTTAACCATACCTTAGATGGCTTCTTATCTTCTAGCTTAAAGATAATCGGTGAAGTTGAGTTGCCTATTCATCAAAACTTCTTGGTTGCTGAACACACCAAAATTGATGGCTTAAGCCGTATCTACTCACATCAGCAGTCATTGGCGCAGTGCCGCCATTGGCTCGATGTTAATTTCCCAAATGTTGAGCGTGTGGCGGTATCGAGCAATGGTGAAGCGGCCCGCCGTCTCAAAAACGAATGGCATTCAGCGGCAATCGCCGGTGATGTGGCAGCGGCAGAGTACGATTTACATAAGCTGTATTCAAACATCGAAGACAATCCTAGCAATACCACGCGTTTCCTAATTATCGGTCACGAGGCGATTGCGCCATCGGGTCAAGATAAAACTTCAATTATGGTTTCAGCGCATGATAAAGCAGGCGCCCTGATCGAAATCTTAAAGCCCTTGTCTTATCATGGCGTGTCGATGACCAGTATCGAGACGCGTCCTGAACGTCCAAATAAATGGGCTTACGTGTTCTTTATCGATATGGATGGCCACATCGAAGACGCAAATGTGAGTGCAGCAATTGCTGATATCCGTCCATTGGTCAAAGATTTGCGCATTTTAGGTTCTTATCCAAAAGCCGTGCTATAAAGCTGGCTTAATAGAATGGTTTTAACAGTAGGGATTCATCAACAGTAAATGCCTTATCACATCCAAGGATAAATCATGCAGTCATCACAGTCGACAGAGTCAAATTTATCACCGCTAGTGCCGGCCTATGACAGTATTTTAGAGCTAATGCCTTATCAGACGGGCAAGCCGGTTGAAGAGTTGACACGCGAGTACGGTGTCTCAGATGTGGTCAAGCTTGCTAGTAATGAAAATCCACTGGGCTGCTCACCGCATGTCACGCTTGCGATTACCGAGCAACTGGGTCAGCTGGCACGTTATCCTGATGGCAATGGTTATTATCTCAAACAAGCACTTGCTGACTTTAACGATGTTGGTGTCGACCAGATTACTTTAGGTAATGGCTCTGATGATTTGCTTGATATCTTAGCGCGTAGTTTTGCTGGCGTCGATGATGCGATTATTTATAGTCAGTATGCTTTTATCGTTTATCCGATGCTGGCCAAAATGCAAGGCGCAAAAGGCGTGGAAGTGCCAGCCAATCGTTTTGGTCATGATTTAAAGGCGATGAGTCAGGCGGTAGCGGACAATCCTAATAGCAAAATGGTCTTTATCGCCAATCCTAATAACCCAACGGGTACGCAGCTTACGCAGCAAGAGTTACGTGCATTTGTGGCTAGTGTGCCAAGCTCAGTGTTGGTGGTACTAGATGAAGCCTATATCGAATATAGTCCTGAGAGTAATAATAGAGCGCTGCTCGATGAATTTGAGAATGTGGTTATTGTACGTACTTTTTCAAAAGCCTATGGGCTAGCAGGTTTGCGTGTTGGTTATGCGCTAAGCTCAGTCGCTGTCGCCGATTTACTCAATCGCATTCGTCAGCCCTTTAACGTTAGTAGAGTCGCTTTAGCTGCTGCCAATGCTGCGCTTGCAGACCAAGACTTTATTGAAAAAACAAGACTTAATAACCAAGAGCAAATGCGCTGGTTAGAAAAGCAGTTTGATGCCTTGGGGCTAGGGTTTATTAAGTCGCATGCCAACTTTATCATGGTTGAAATAGAAGTTGAGATGGAAGACATAAACGCGGCTGCCATTTATCAAGCATTGCTAGAGCAGGGCGTGATAGTGCGTCCATTAGCAGGTTATGGTTTGCCCAATTGGCTGCGTATGACGGTAGGGATTGCAGAAGATAATATGCGCCTGATTGATACCTTGCGCTCAATACTGACTGAAGATTAATAAAAAAGTAGTTATCTCTATTTTAATCAAAAAATAAATCAATTTTACGACGCCGATATCAGTATGTTTTATGCCTACTGATGTTGGTTTGTTGAAAGAGAAACGCCGTGATTCGCCAGCAAAACAATCTTAGCAATCAAAATATAAGTAATCAAAACCTAAGCAATCAACCCATAACCAACCAAAACAATCATATGCAATCGTCTATACATACTCAGCCGCCGTTATTTGAGCAAGTCTGTGTTATCGGTCTCGGGCTGATTGGCGCGAGTCTTGCCCAAGCCATCAAAGACCATGGTTTAAGCTCGCGCTTGGTGGCGGTAGATAGACATGCACCAAGCATCGATGAAGCCATGCAACATGGTTTGCTAGATGCGGGTAGTGCCGTCTTAAGTGAGGTGGTATCGGGCAGCGACTTAATTATCATTGCCGTGCCAGTGCAAGCGGTAGAGGCTGTGTTTGTCGATATCAAAACCGCTATGGATAACGGACAGCTTGCTGCTGATTGCCTCATTACCGACGTCTGTAGTACCAAGGTTAATATCATTGATGCGGCAAAAGCGGTCTTTAGCTCGCTACCAACGGGGTTTGTCCCTGCGCATCCGATTGCTGGGGCGGAAAATTCAGGCTATCATGCCAGGCGCGCCACTCTATTCGTCAATCATAGTGTGATTATCTGTGAGCTGCCAACGACCAATGATAACGCTGTTGCTAAGCTGCGGCAGTTATGGGAGGCGGTAGGTGCGACGGTCATGCCGATGGCGGCTGAACATCATGACGCAATATTGGCACATACCAGTCATCTGCCGCATCTGCTGGCGTTTAATTTGGTTGAACAGCTGGCAAGTCATGATGATAATCTAGATATGTTTCGCTATGCCGCAGGCGGTTTTCGCGACTTTAGCCGTATTGCCGCCAGCGACCCTAAAATGTGGCATGATATATTTTTTGCCAACCAAAGCGCGATTATAAGCGCTCTTGACGAGTATGGCGTTTATCTACAGAATATGCGCCAGCTTATCATTGATAAAGATTCGACCGCCCTCATGGGGCTTTTGGGCCGCGCGCAAGCCGCACGGCGACATTTTGGCCATATGTTAGCCAGCACCCCTTATACGGATACTTCTGCCATGTCAGCTTCTTATAATATTACTCCTAGCAACACCGTCTCTGGCACCATTACTATTCCTGGTGATAAATCTATCTCGCATCGCAGTATAATGCTTGGTAGCCTTGCCACAGGTGTCACCAACGTCACAGGGTTTTTGGAAGGAGAGGATGCGCTAGCTACCTTGCAAGCATTTCGTGATATGGGCGTGAGCATTGAAGGCCCTGATAAAGGTAAATTAACCATTCATGGCGTCGGTATGAATGGTCTAAAACCAAGCAAAACGCCCTTATACATGGGCAACTCAGGCACCAGTATGCGCCTGCTTGCCGGTATTTTAGCAGCGCAGTCATTTGATAGTGTATTGACAGGCGATACCAGTCTAAATAAGCGTCCGATGGAACGTGTGGCCGCACCATTACGTGAAATGGGAGCCGTCATTCAAAGTACCGGTCATAATGGTACCGCACCGCTTAGCATTACGGGTCGAGCGAATGTTGGTGAGCCGCTCCAAGGTATGGAATATGATATGCCAGTTGCCTCTGCACAGGTGAAGTCTTGCTTATTATTGGCGGGACTTTGGGCAGAAGGTACCACGACCGTTATTCAACCTGAAGTTAGCCGCGATCATACCGAACGTATGCTCTCAGCCTTTGGTTATCCTGTGATGGTTGATGGCAATCGTGTCAGCGTCAAAGGTGGCGGTACGCTTACAGGCGGCGATATCGCCGTTCCTGCTGATATCTCATCAGCGGCTTTCTTTATGGTAGCCGCAGCTATCAGTCAGGGCAGCGAGCTGAC
Organism: Psychrobacter sp. M9-54-1; assembly: GCF_016613355.1. Lineage (NCBI taxonomy): Bacteria > Pseudomonadati > Pseudomonadota > Gammaproteobacteria > Moraxellales > Moraxellaceae > Psychrobacter > Psychrobacter sp. M9-54-1. Next base: position 204,598 of record NZ_JADGFW010000005.1, read on the forward strand.
CCTAACGCAAGTGGGTATTAATCCAACGCGTACAGGTATCATTGATATCTTAAGATTGATGAATGCTGATATTAGCCTAAGCAATGAAACCCATGTCGGCGGCGAGCCAGTCGCTGATATCACTATTCGCAGCTCAAGCCTAAAAGGTATTGAGATTCCAGAATATTTAGTACCTTTAGCGATTGATGAGTTTCCCGTATTATTTATCGCTGCCAGCTGTGCCCAAGGTCGTACGGTGTTGACCGGTGCGAAAGAGTTGCGCGTGAAAGAGTCCGATCGTATTGCCGTGATGGCAGAAGGGCTACAAACTCTCGGTGTTGATTGTACCGTCACTGAGGATGGTTTGATTATTGAAGGTAAAGGTATTGAAGGTAAGGGCATTGAAAGTAAAGGCGGTGAAGGTCAAAATGACGCTGTAAATAACAGCCAACCTGTCTTTGGTGGCGGGCATATCACCTCGCATCATGACCATCGCATTGCCATGAGTTTTGCGGTTGCCAGCTTGCGTGCATCGAAGCAGATTACCATTGAAGGCGTTGAAACCGTTAATACCAGCTTCCCAGGATTTGCTGAGCTTGCCAATCAAATCGGTATGTCTATCAAGGTTGATAATGGGGCGGCTTAATATTGAAGTTGTTATTTACCTGAAAAAAATATTATTAACTTCTAAAGTTTAAAGCTTTATCTTCTGGATCTGTTAAAGTCCAAAAGCTAAATTTTTAAACTTGTTATAAAATTTATTTAATAATAGTTGTTGTCGTGAGCAATGTGTTGATACTTAGTTGGTATCAACGCATTGCTTTTTACTTTCTACCCTCTACGTAGTAACCCTGCGCCCTTACTTTTATCATTTGATAATGGTTTAAGAATAGGTAAGGGCGCGCTTTGCTCTAAAAAGTTGTATCGTCTTATGGCCACTCAAAATGTTGTCAAAAAACCCGTTGCTCCTATTCAAACCACCAGACGCGGTATTGCCACCGCGCTAACAGCGTTCTTTATTTGGGGTGCATTTCCGTTATACTTTAAGCAGCTCGCTGCTTATGATGCGACCGAGATTATCGGCCATCGCATTATATGGACCTTTGCCTGCTTGCTTATCGTATTGGTGCTGACCAAGCGCTGGAAGTGGATTGATACGCTAAAGCAAAACCCAAGATGGATAGCATTTTCTTTTATATCGGGTTTGATTATTGCCACCAACTGGCTGACTTATGTATGGGCGGTCAACCACGACCGCATTCTTGAAGCCAGTTTGGGTTATTTTATCGGGCCGTTGGTTGGCGTGGCACTCTCGATGATTTTGTTTAAAGAGCGTTTGCGCCCCTTGCAATGGGTTGCTATTGGTTTTGCGCTATTATCGGTGCTGATTCAAGTCGTTATGATTGGTAGCCTGCCATGGATATCGCTGATTTTAGCCTTTAGTTTTAGTACTTACGGCACCATCCAGCGCCAAACACCACTCACGGCAGTCGATGCCATGTTTGTAGAAACTACCATGTTAGTACCGATTTGTTTATGGTGGTTTTGGCAAGCTGACGTGGTGAGTAGTCAGTTAAGTTTTTGGTTTACCTCAAACATTTGGCTACTGATGCTGGCAGGTCCGATTACGCTGATACCTTTATTACTATTTAATAAATCGACTAAGATGGTTGCTTTTAGTATTCTAAGTTTTATGAATTATCTGACCCCGACCTTTATTTTCTTCTTAGCGGTATTCTATTATAACGAGCCTTTTGATTTACATCGTCTGGCGGTATTTGGTTTGATTTGGCTTGGGTTATTATTATTCAGCATTGACTTGTGGCGCCATCGCCCGAGTAAAGCGTTAAAAGCTGCGCACCTGCGCGACGAGGCGTTATCGTAAAATTGTTTTAAAATAAAAGCATAATAAATAAGGATAAGCGCATGTTTCATACCGAATCTGATGTGGTATTTGTCAAAGGCTTAACAGTAGAGGCGGTGATTGGTGTCTATGAGTGGGAGCGCGCTATTACGCAGCCACTCCTGATTGACATAGCGCTTGAAACTGATATTAGTAAAGCTGCTGTGTCAGACGAGGTTAATGATGCGCTCAATTACAAAGCGGTCTGCGATGATGTGAGCGAATGGTGTCAAGCGATTAAAGCAAAGTTGCTTGAGCATTTGGCTGGTCAAATCGCCGACAAGCTACTGGCAAAATACAACTGTCATAAAATAACGCTCAGCGTTGCCAAGCCAACTGCTATTCAACAAGCGGATGCGGTTGGGGTGCAGATCACCCGTTATGCCAAAGGCTCAATAGCCGAATCCAATGTAAACCAAGATAGTTAATCTGATGACACATAGAGCATTGGCTGATTTGAATCTTGAAGACTTAAAACAGTGCGCGCCTGAACAGCTGCAAACGCATTCTGTATCGGCAGTGCTGCTCGCCCTCGGTAGTAATTATCAAGCTGAGAAATACTTGCCACGCGCTCGAGAACAGCTTGCGGCTTTAGGTGAAATACAGCTATCAACGGCATTTCAAAATCCTGATTTTACCGCGACGCCTGAGCTACCAAAACCTGACTATACCAATCAGTGTGTTTATTTAACCCTTACCTCTGACATAACCTTGCAACAGCTGCAGCAAAGCTTTAAGAGGCTTGAAAGTGATTGCGGTAGACAGCGTTGCTCTGAATCAATAAAAAATCCTATAAAAATAGTCACGATGGATATTGATATTTTATTAATAAAATTAGACGATAAAGAAAATAGCCTAAGCAAAAAATGGATAATCATGGCGGATCGTTATCCATTTAAGGCCCATGAAAGGGCAGGGGTTGAAGAGTTGCTTTTGAGTGGGCTTTGAAGAGGTTAAATGCAGTGGCTGAGCTGTTATTAATAATAAATAAAAGTTTTCTAAGACTTGGTATTTTCTTAAAAAATCTCAAAATAAAAGCCGGGTACTACCCAGCTTTTACCTAATTCACATGGTTTAGCGCATAAATCCTTACTGCGCCGTCAAGCCACCATCAATAATAAATTCTGCACCTGTTGAGTAGATTGATTCATCTGATGCTAAAAATAGCACCATTCCGCTGACTTCTTCGGGCTGTGCAACACGTCGCATCGGAATGGTTTTGGCAAAAGCTTCAACTGCATCTTTGGTATCGCCTTGCATAATCATTGGTGTAGCGATGACGCCTGGGTGAATGGAGTTCACACGTATGCCATAAGGGGCGCACTCTAATGCCGCCGCTTTGGTCATACCGCGTACCGCAAATTTAGAATCGGTATAACCGATAGCGCCGCCAACCAAACCGTTAATCGATGAGATATTGATGATAGAGCCTTGCTTAGCGGCTTTCATGATTGGAATAACTGCTTTCATGCCTAAAAAGACTGATACTTGGTTAATCTCTAGAATCTTACGATACTCTTCTACTGAGGTATCTAAAATGGATTTGTGCGTAGTGATACCCGCGTTATTTACTAAGACATCGATTTGACCAAATTTTGCCTGCGTCTTTTTAACGACTTATTCCCAATCATCTTCATTGATGACATCATGTTTGATAAATAGCGCATCAGCGCCAAGTTCAGCGGCCAAGGCGTCGCCTTTATCAGAATTGATGTCGGTCAAGACGACTTTAGCACCCTCCGCCATACATAAACGCGCATGAGTTTCGCCCATGCTTGAGCTGCGCCCGTGATGATGATAACTTTGTCTTGTAAACGCGTCATGATAGTGCCTTTTTTTAATTATGAATAATAAAAGAGTATAAGACAAAATGACTAAATATTCATTAACAGTTATATAGTCTTGACTGCATATTTTATCTTTTAAACAATGCTTTTAAAGCATAGCTTTAAATCATGATAGTGAGAAAATGATGTACAACGATATATTGGATTTTTGTTTTAATGAGGCAGGTAGTAAGAAGTTTTTTGAAAAAGACTTAGCGTTTGATAAGTTATTAATAGAGCGCTACAGCGATATACTTGAGCAAGCAGCGGCGGCAGAGTTTTATACGTGGCGTAGCAGCATACAAGGGCGCTTAGCAGAAATTATTATATTAGACCAGTTCTCGCGCAATATTTACCGTAATAAGCCAGCGGCTTTTGCCCAAGATGCGATGTGCCTTGTACTTGCGCAAGAAGCGGTGGCTGCCGGAGCATTAGAGGCGCTTGAAACGGTGGATGAACGTAAGTTTGTATTGATGCCTTATATGCACAGCGAGTCAAAACTGATTCATCAGCAAGCAGAAAAGTTATTTAAACAATATACCAATGCAGATACCATAGATGCTGAACTCAAACACAAAGTAATTATCGATCGTTTTGGCCGTTATCCGCATCGTAATGACATTTTAGGACGGGTGTCGAGTAGCGAAGAAATAGAGTTTTTGACCCAGCCTGACTCGTCATTTTTATAAATGTTGTCTGTTAACTATAGTGAGTAAAAAGTAATATCGTTACATCACGCACTGCTGATATCAATTTTTCTTGCTTGCTGTGCCTGCGCAGACAGAGGCTACAAAAAATTGCTATCAGCAATACCGTCGCGTTTTTAGAATATTTTGACGATAGCTAGTCGTTAAAGTGCTATTTCTCAATTGGCTAAAATAAGAAAGAGGTTGTTTGGTCTCTTTTTATTTAATCTCCAAGCTAGCGAGCAATTTATTTCTGCTTAGTGCCAGCTGCATCCATATCAGCACGACCGATGACATCTAAGTCTTCTAAGCACAGTTTATCGTATTCTTTTTTGCAAAAGTTTGGGTCTATCTTGCACATGGCCGCTTGTAGTTGATCGAGTCGATTTTCTGATTGTTGAATGTGTTCGAGCATTTTAGCAAAGGCTTCAGCCACAGGGTCTTGCGATGAAGGATCAATCCCATAAGCCTGAAACGCTGTCGCTCGTGCAGTGTTAGAAGTAGGGTCTTTTTCTTGCTGGTTGGCAGTTGCACCTGCTTGCGCGGCTTTTTCTTGTTGTTTGGCGTCCTGTACTTTGGTTGTAATAGGATTGCCTTTTTCGTCATGATGGTCTGAAATCATACGGGCGGCGCTACCAACCATCGTTGCACCTGCGGGTACAGGTTTGACTACTACCGCATTTGAGCCGATTTTAGCGCCTTTACCAACCGTAAATGGTCCTAATACTTTGGCACCAGCACCGACAATGACTCCGTCCTCTAAAGTAGGATGGCGTTTGCCATTATTCCATGAAACGCCGCCAAGGGTGACGCCGTGATAAAGGGTAACGTCGTTGCCAATCTCAGCCGTTTCACCAATCACTACGCCGACGCCATGGTCAATAAAAAAACGCTTGCCGATTTTAGCGGCAGGATGAATCTCAATGCCAGTGATGATACGCGAGCCATAAGAGACGGCGCGCGCCGCCAGTTTTTGCTCATTTTGCCAAAGACAATGCGCGCCGCGATGTAAAATCAGGGCGTGAATGCCAGGGTAGGTCAAGATGACTTCTAGGCTATTACGCGCAGCAGGGTCGCGATTGAATACCGCTTCGACATCTTCTTGTAGGTCTTTTTTGATACGGGCAAGCGATTTGAACAAGGAGGTTGGCAATGACATAAAGCGTCCTATCGATTGTCAGAAAAATACTGTCAGGAAAATAGTGTCAGAAAAATCACAATGACATCTTTTAAAGTTATAACAGCTTTGAGTTGTAAAATACAGTGTTGTCTTATCTGTGTGGCTCAGGCTTCTATTTGTTCAAAGACAAGTCCCGCAAATAAATGATAAATGGCGCTAAAAACGTAATGATAAAACCATTTTTCTAATGTTTGCTAAGCTTAGCAATCAGTGCGCTTAATAGCTGATACTCTTTTTGATCCAGCTGCACGCGTGAGCCAAGTCGCGACAGTCGCGCTGGCAAGGATTTTAAATGTTCACTGTCTGCTAAGCCGCGTTGAACCATCAAGTTGGTGGTACGCTGAACGAGCTGTTGTAGTTGCTGCTGGGTGATGGCCGGCTCATCCCATTGTTGACGTAAATGCACGTCTAATATGGGCTGAACTGGGTTTACATCGTCTAAGCTTTCATCAGGGTTTTGAGCATGGGTTTGCGCATAAGCAAAGATAAAGCTGGCAATGACCTGTACGGCAGAGGCAACATTGAGCACCGGATAAGCGGGATTGGCATCGATTTGAATATGATAATCGGCGTACGCCAGCTCTTCGTTGGTTAAGCCTCGGTCTTCACGACCAAATAAGATAGCGATGTTGGGCTTGCTAATAGCTTGCGGGCTTTCACTATTATTTGCTAAATTAAGCGCAGTTTGCTTATCGATAAAGTCAAACATGATTTTGGCCGCTTGCGTCGGTGTGACCACAGGACGCGGCATGTGACGGCTACGGCTGCTGGCCGCAAATACCAGTTGGCAATCCGCTATTGCCGATTCTAAAGTCGGCGTTATGGTGGCTGACGTTAATAATTCACTACCGCCTGCCGCATGCGAAACACTGGTTTCATCAATGGGTAGCTTGGGGTCAACGACGGTCAGACGCGATAGACCCATGGTGTGCATGGCGCGCGCCGCTGAGCCAATATTGGCAGGTAAAGTGGTATTGACCATAACGATTTGTAAGCAAGACAGATAATCGTTTACCGTAAGACTGCCGGTTGAGAGCGCTAATTTTTTCGATGGCATCAAAGTTGAGGCAGAGTCGTTACGCATTATAGCCCCAGTCTTTGTTTGATTTCTTGTTCAACCCGTTGTAATGCTACGGCGACGTCTTCAACTAATCCAGCTTGGTCACCAATAAGGCGCTCGCGGCACGCTTCTTGTAATTGGCTACTAAGGCGAGTTAACTGAGTTGCGCCCAAATTGGCACTGGCACCTTTTAGCGCATGAGCAAGCTCATAACCGTTGGCGTTATCATCCTCTTGTTGTGCGCGTCTTAGTTTGACAATGCGCTCGTGACTGTCAGTAAAATACACTTGTATCAAATCAACAAAGTCCTCTTCTAACAACTCACGCATATCATCAAACTGTTCGTCGTTGATAATCTCGTCATCAGTTTGCGTATTTGTATTGTTAGGATGTTCAGTCATAATCATGTGTCCAATATTTTAAAAGTTAAAGTGCTCAGGTTAGCTACTATCAAAGTATTAGCTATAATGAAAATGTAAATTGTCTTCATTAACCATGCTCTTTAATTGCTGTAAATTGTCATCGTTAGGGTAGATGCGCCAATGCTCAGATAGCCCGACATTGGCAATACCGTATTCTTCATAAATGCTCAGCCCAAGCGGCAAGCAGTTATCATTAATAGAGGCATCGGTGTTGCTAAGGGCATTATTAGCATAGCCGCCGTTTTGCAGCGCATCTTGCTGCATGTCATTTTCTAACGCTAATAAATCATTGCCGTTTTCATCGTATAAGCTGCCACCCATCGCTGGGTCATAAGCGCTGTTACCACTGCCACCATTATTACCTTGCTCGTCCTGCTCGTCGTGATAAGACAAGCGCGGCGCTGGTATGATGTCTGCTTGAGCGGATTTTAGCAAAGGCTGCATACGCGTGAGCAGATTAATATCGCTACCGTGAACTTTAATGCTAATTTTTTTCATCCAACGCAGGCGCGCGTCAACCATACTCATGGCATTATCAAGGCGGGCAAAAATGCGCCCGTCACGCTCACGGATACTGCCTTTAATGACGACAACTTCGTCAATCTTCAACTGCTCTTTGACACGATTAAAGCGCTCGGCATAACAGCTGACTTCTAAACGTGAGGTGCCATCGTCTAAAGTGATGACGTTACGCGTACCGAAATTGGCAATATCAATAATCAAACCTGCAAAGTAGCAGCTACCGTTATAACCCGTGTCTGCCAGCTTATCGAGGCGAGCGCCGGAGGTATAACGTTTAAGCTCATCGCGATATTCATCGATAGGATGTCCAGTTAAGTATAAACCTAAGGTATTTTTTTCCGCTTTCAGGCGGTGTTTATCACCCCAAATCAGCTCTGGCGTCATGACCAGTGGCGGCGCTGCGACCACGCCATCCATTTCACCGAACAAGTCCATCATGCCAAGCTCATTGTTTTGGCGGTCTTGTTCCGCAGCTTGTACGGCGCTTGGCAGTTGACTCATCAGCGCCCCGCGAATCTCGTATGCTTCGTCGCTTGGCAAGTCTGGACGTAAAGTCGCGGCAAAATCATCAAAACAGCCCGCACTGACTAAGGCTTCCAATGTACGTTTATTGACTTTTTTAATATCAACGCGGCGGCAAAAGTCGTATAAATCTTTAAACGGTCCTTCACGTCGGCGCGCCTCAACGATAGACTCAACCGCACCTTCACCAACACCTTTAATCGCACCCAAGCCATAAATAATATTGGTCGGCGTATCGGCGACAAAATGCCACTCACTACGGTTTACCGATGGATTAACGACGGTCAAACCGAAGTTTTCACGGCAATCATTGATAAAGAACACCACGTTATCAGTGTTGTTCATATCAGAGGTGAGTACCGCCGCCATAAATTCGGCAGGGTAGTACTGCTTTAAATAAGCCGTCTGATAAGCAAGGACGCCATAAGCAGCAGAATGCGAGCGGTTAAAACCGTAACCGGCGAACTTTTCCATCAAGTCAAAGACGCCGCCCGATGTCGCTTCATCGATGCCTTGCGCGGTCGCACCCGTGACAAAAATATCGCGCTGTTTGGCCATCTCTTCTGGTTTTTTCTTACCCATCGCGCGGCGTAGCATATCAGCGCCGCCCAAGCTGTAGCCTGCCATGACCTGTGAGATTTGCATCACCTGTTCTTGATAGACAATAACACCGTTGGTATTTTCTAAAATTGGCTCAAGGTTAGGATGGTCATAAATGACCTCCTCGCGGCCATGCTTACGGTCGATATACATCTCGACCATGCCTGCATCAAGCGGACCGGGACGATAGAGCGCACACATAGCGATAACGTCTTCGATATTGGTCGGTTGTAATTTGGATAGATATTTTTTCATACCCATACTTTCTAACTGAAAGACAGCTGTGGTTTTGGCTTCTTGCAGCAGCTTATAGGCTTTTTTGTCATCTAAGGGCAAGTCCTCTAACACCAAGGCATCTTTGCTCTCGCGGGCGCGGCGCAGATTGATGTTTTCTACCGCGGCGTTAATCACCGTTAAGTTACGTAAACCCAAAAAGTCAAACTTGACCAGCCCAACGGCTTCGACGTCGTCTTTATCAAACTGACTGACGCGGTGACCTTCGTCATCACAGTAAATCGCGCTAAAGTCAGTAATTTTATGGGGAGCGATTAGGACGCCACCCGCATGCTTACCAACGTTTCGACAGACGCCTTCGAGTTTAATCGCCATTTCCCAAATCTCAATGGCATCTTCATAGTCCATATTATCGGGGTTGGAGATTAAGTCTTTTAGCTGCGGCTCTTGTTCAAGGGCTTGGCTAAGCGTAATTCCTGGGGTTTTTGGAATCAATTTGGAGATTTTATTGGCCAAAAAGTATGACTTGCTTTGTACCCGCGCCACGTCTCGTACCACCGCTTTTGCTGCCATGGTACCAAAGGTAATAATTTGCGAGACCGCTTCACGGCCATAGGTTTGTGCCACATAATCAATCACGCGGTCACGACCTTCAATACAAAAGTCAATATCGAAGTCGGGCATAGAAACACGTTCAGGATTTAAGAAGCGCTCAAATAACAAGTCGTAATGAATGGGGTCGAGGTCAGTAATATTAAGCGCATAAGCGACCAGCGAGCCAGCACCAGAACCACGACCGGGTCCAACCGGTACGCCGTTGGCTTTTGCCCAGCGGATAAAGTCCATGACGATTAAGAAGTAACCTGGGAAGCCCATCGATAAGATAACTTCAAGCTCATATTCTAAGCGCTCATCGTACTTTTGGCGAAAGTCACTCCAATTGTCAGTACGTGCTTCAATCGGAAAGAGCTTATCCAATCGATGATTAAGACCGCGTATTGATTCTGCGCGGAAAAACGATTCAATCGTTTCACCTTCGGGCACGGGAAATTCAGGCAGGACATTAATGCCAAGGGTCAAGGTCACATTACAGCGCGTGGCTAAACGTAAGGTATTATCAATGACCTGCGGAATATCGGCAAACAGCGCCTCCATTTCCTGCTGGGTTTTTAAATACTGCTCATCTGAATACAGCCGTGGACGATTGGGGTCGGCAAGGACATACGAGCCTGCAATACAAACGCGCGCTTCGTGAGCGTCAAAATCATCTTGCTCTAAAAAGCGCACATCATTGTGAGCAATAATAGGAATACGATGCTTGGCACCGGCATGAATAGCCGCTTTTATAAAAGCGTCTTCGCCCGAGCGATTGGTACGCTTGATAGCGAAATATAAGCGATCATCAAACTGCGCTTGCCATTCTATCAGCAGCTCGTCAGCTTTTTCTGGCATGGAACTCACCAATGCCTGACCGACATCGGATTTTTCGGTAAATAAAACGATGACACCAGCGGCGTGCTCTAAAACATGGCGACGCTCAACGACTGGCACCCCATGATTGGCAGCATCGGCGCGTCCCTCGGTAAAGCCAAGCGAGACGATACGGGTGATATTTTGATAACCCTCATTGTCCATCGCCAGTAGCACCAAGCGCGTGTCCTCATTATCCATAATGATTTCACTGCCGATAATGGGCTTGATACCCGCGCCTAAGCAGGCACGATAAAATTTCACCGTCGCATAAAGGTTGGATAAATCAGTCAATGCCAGCGCACTCTGATTGTCCGCCGCTGCCGCTTTAATCAGCGGCTTGATACGCACGATAGAATCGGTAATGGAATATTCGCTGTGGATACCAAGGTGTACAAATGCCATAGAAGACTCTTACTGGTGCAATCAAAAGGGAATAAGCTGTATGATAATAAATTTTTTATTATCAATACCTTATGGTTTTTTAAGAAGTGATAGGACGCGAAAATTGATATTTTGAGCTTTTAAAGCTGGTCGTCAATAATAGCATTATTTGGCGCAGACAGCCACCGATTCAAACGTATAAGAGAGAGGGCGAGGGTAGAAAAAGCAAGTTTAATCAGGATTAAACAGTTTTAATGAGTTTAGCCAAAAATGCCCTCTATAGGGTTAAGAATAAAGAATAGAGGGCAAGATAAACGCTAGAGAACGGCGTTATTTGCTATCGTTTTTAAAAGATTAACTTTTAAAACAAACTATCAAACTTTAATAACCCACTACCGCGGCATCGACTATACGTGGATCAGAAGAACCATAAACGCCATTTGGGGTAATCATAATCGACTGGGTTGAACCCATCGCTGCTTGCGGGCTTACCTTATGTCCCATTGATTCTAGTTTTTTAATCGTATCAACATTTAAGGCTTTTTCGATACGAATTTCATCGGGCAGCCATTGGTCATGGATACGCGGCGCGTGTGTGGCTTCAGCGATATTCATATCATGATCAATGACGTTGGAGATGACTTGCGTGACGGTAGTAATAATGCGGCTACCACCGGGGCTGCCGGTAACGATATAAGGTTTGCTGTCTTTAAATACCAGCGTCGGGCTCATCGAAGACAACGGGCGTTTATTGGGCTCAACTGCGTTGGCATCGCCGCCGATTAAACCATAACCATTGGGCACGCCGGGTTTCGCAGAAAAATCATCCATCTCATTATTTAACAAAATCCCTGTCCCTTCAGCGACAAGCCCTGTGCCATAAGAAAAGTTCAGCGTATAAGTATTGGCTACAGCATTGCCGTCTTTATCAACGATAGAAAAATGCGTGGTTTGATCGCTCTCGTATGGTAAGGGATTATTCGCTTTAATCGTTGCTGCGGGTGTGGCTTTATTAGGATTAATTAAGCTACGTAGTTTATCGGCATAAGCTTGTGAGGTTAAACCGCTGGCAGGCACGTCAATAAAGTCAGTATCTCCTAAATATTCTGCGCGATCGGCGTAAGCTAATTGCATGGCCTCGCTCATCAAGTGAATGGTTTGGGCGCTGTTTTGACCGTAGTCTTTTAGTGGATAGCCTTCTAAGATATTTAAAATCTGCACGATATGGATACCACCAGAAGACGGCGGCGGCATGGATACAATCTCATAACCACGATAATCGCCTTTAACGGGTACGCGAGCAATCGCCTTGTAATTGGCTAAGTCCTGCAAGCTCATATTGCCACCTGCTTCATTGACGGCTTTGACCAATTTACGCGCGGTTTCGCCTTTATAAAAACCATCAGACCCTTTTGCGGCAATCAGTTTCAGAGATTTTGCCAGCTCAGGTTGACGTAGTAGCTCACCCGGCTGATAGGCGCTGCCATCTGGTTTAAAAAATATCTTTTTGGTACTTGGCCATTTTTGTAAACGGTCACTTAACGCTTCTAATGATTCGGACAAGCCAGCGGTGACTTCAATACCGTTTTCTGCCAGTGCAATCGCTGGTGCCATAACTTGCCCGCGGCTCATGGTGCCGTGATCGTCTAGCGCTTTAAGCAAGCCTGCTACGGTGCCCGGCACGCCAACCGCTAAGCCATGATAGCGGGATAAATCACTGACCGCATTGCCGTCTTTATCGAGATACATATCACGCGAGGCGCTACTCGGCGCTTTTTCGCGATAGTCGAGTGCAACCGTTTTGCCTTGCTTAGCGTCATAAATCATCATAAATCCACCACCGCCGATGTTGCCCGCACGCGGCAACGTAACCGCTAACGCAAAGCCAACGGCGACAGCGGCATCAACAGCATTACCGCCATCTTTTAAAATCTTTAAGCCGATATCAGAGGCAAGCGCTTCTTGGGTGGCGACCATGCCGTTTTTTGCCCAAACAGGGTGATGAATGGCGTCTTCAGAATAGATAGCTTGGTCGGTTTTGGCTGTCTTGCCACTAACGACGGCTGTGCCTGTGGCGGTAGTGGGCGCTAGAGTAGAGGATTTCGATTTTGTAATGCGCTGAGTCTCGGACAATACAGTCGGATTATCAGCCATAATCGCTAAATTAATCGCACTGGTATTAATCGAGGTTGGATTAATAGTGGTTTTTGCGGTCGTAGGTTTGGTTTCTGCGGCATAAGCAGAGACAGAAATTAATAGAGTGCTGCTTATCAATAAGATAGCAGTTTTGATTTTTGTTTTATAACGAGAAGTATCACCGTGAACGTTTTGATGGATTTTTGAGAGTGATTGGCGCATCGTAAATTCCTTTTTACGTAGATAAGAAGATAAGGTCTTATTGTGCTTGCTATTCATGAAATACACAAATTGCTTCAACTAAAAATAATGCAAATATTCATCATTGTATGACAACGAAAATTTGTTATGAGCTTTACTTTAGCAAAATCTCTAGAGGTTATTATGAATAAACCAATCGTCAAATTTTAGATTGTACCAAAGGCTTAGACATTATTAATGAAAACTATAAAGCGCATATTTGCTTGTGGTAAAGACCCTTGTATACAGAAAGAGCATATTTGATGGCGATTTTTTAATTTTTGCAATAACAACAATGCATTAGCTTTTAGAGAATTGAGAGCGCTTCAATATTTATCTAAGCAGCTTATCATTTTTGCTGAAAATAATTCCTTTGCGTTACTAATCTGTAATATATTGTGTTATAAATAGCAGCCTTAATACTGCCTTCACAATTGTTTATCAGCTTGGATAAAGGGATTTTTATGTCACCGCTTAGCTCTTCTAAACGCACCTTGCCGCCTCATTTTCAAAGCTTGGTAGCTCAATCATTCACAAATTATAAAAGGTCTTCTACTAAGTTTGCTGTCTGTGTGCTTTATACGCTTACTGCTGCAAGTGCCACCGTGACGTTAATGGGTTGTCAAACGACGACAGGCTTATCATCACAGTCCAATTTATCCATGACAGGCATAGATTTTAGTATTGCTGATACTCAGCAAAACCAAACTCAGGGCAAAATGTTTAATAACAAATTGGATAAGAATGCTGAACGTTATCAGCGTTTATTTGACCAAACTAAAAGCCCAAACCCAGAAGTGCAAGCTAAGGCACGTCTACTGAGCGCTATTCGTCAGCATTTAGCGTCGGAGCACGTGTCAGTATCGCAGGCTAATTATCATTCAACTCCCTATATTAAAGCCGATAGTATTGACGCTGGCTCAAGCAGTTTTTTTAGAACATTGCTCGAGCTGTATCTTTATAACAGTGCTACTGATGAAGATATTAATGAGTATGAAAATCTAGCAGAAGCAGATGAGGCGGCGGTCGAAGAAGACATTGACGGCTATAATGATATTGAGGATAACGATCAGGTTTATAGTGGCGATTCTGCCTTTGAAGCGGTGGCTGCCGCCGTCGCTGCGCGCACTGCCGAAGAAGAGCGTCATTACGATGAGTATGGCTATGATCAAAATGGCTATGATGAGGAAGGTTATGATCAAAACGGCTACGACGAATATGGCTATGATAGTGAAGGTTATGATGAATATGGTCACGATAAGTATGGTTACGATACAGAGGGCTATGACGAGAATGGCTACAATGAATACGGCAATCAGAGAGATGATAGTCCATACGAGAGCGACGCTGGTGGTTTGTTATCTAATTTAAGTCGCGTCAAATCAAAAGATTGGTTACGTAACTATGAAGACATGCAAGCCAGTAAAACGGCAAAGGGTATTCAAGATGAAAACGCTGTTCGTGCTTATCCGGGGTTAATGACCAATCTTATCAATATGTTTATCCGTACCCCTGAACAAGTTCAGGCAATGAATGCCTACCATTATCAATACCTGACTCTCAATAGCGTCAGTCATTATAAGCCCAAACAAAAGCAGCTACAGAGTGTCTACAGCTACGACTATGTTGCGCCGACCATCCATTCATCGATTCAACTACCGCTTGCTCTTGATTTTAACAAAGGGGCAGCGACGATCGATCCATCGGCATTGATGCCTATCTTGGCGCTAGCCAATCCTGAGCATACGCCGTTACCCGAGCAAATGACTACCCATACGGTGAATTTTGGTTTACCTGAAGCGGTTACTTCTATTGCTCAAATACCGCCAAGCGTTATTTATGATGCGGTCGTTAACGCCGTACAAAACAGTATGGCGGAATTAGAGCCAGAATATTTCAGTGCTGTAGATATACGGGATGATGAGTTTGCTAAAGAGGTAGGCGCTGATAGGGCGGTTAAAGTCTATTTTGGCAGTCGTCAAAGCGGCGAGATGATAGGTAAAATATTTAAAAACATCTCACGCTCGCTGCAAAAGCATATTGACCAAAATCCACAAAACTATCCTGATGATCATGTGTTGAAAGCTGCGATTGCTAAGATGGAATTATATAACAAAGGCTATCAAAGTGCAGATGTTGGCGGATTGCTACAGCTGATAGAAGCGGTGAGTCCTATTTCTTTTAATCATATTAATTACTATTATTTAGATGGCTCAGACCATTTATTGGCAAAACAGCAACGAACCAATATCGGCAGTGACTTTTTTGGTTCACAAAACACGGTCTTGAATCAGACGCGCTATGATAATGCCAGCTTTAATAAACACCCATTAGCGACATTGTTGGCACAGTCTTTTGGCGCAGAGGCACCGGTCGCTATCGATGGCAATGCTTGGCTTGCAGCACAGCGTCAGCAAAAAGAGAGGTTAGAGAAAGCACGTTATGCGCGTTATGATTATGTGGAAGCAACTGAGGCAGGAGTAACTGAGGAAAGTGTGGATTATGCTGATGATGATGCCACAGACACAGCAGAAGACACCTTGTTTTAAGCCCCTCGTTTGATGATAGGCGCTGATACGCTGATATATTTTCAGTATCCATCATCGTCGCCCAACGCTTAGCAACATATAACGCTTAGCAAAATATAACGCCTTTCAAGGATAGAGAAAATGAAAAAATTAAATGTGGCCTTATCCATTAATACAGCAAAGCAGATAAATCCCTTGTGCTCTAAATCAATGATGACGATAAGCTCTTTATTTTCTAGTGCATTGGTTTCTAGTACATTAGTTGCCAGTACATTATTGATAACGGCTTGCCAGTCTACCAATGTATCTAACAATCTTGGTCAATCAAAAAATTTACAGGCAGATAATGCGCCAAGCGTTGCAAAAAACGCATTGGCCAGCGCATTACAACAGCAGCGCCGCCAGTCTTTTGCTTATCATAGTAATATTGAGATTAGTAATGAGCATCAATTTACAGCTATCGATAGCACAAAACTGGTGGCATCAGACGATGTTGATAGCTATTGCGAAGATAATCACGATCAAGCTTATGCAGCCTTATTAACAAAGGCAGAAGCACAGAAAAAAGAGGTTGCGTCGATTGATTACGCGCCCCAGCGTGAGGCACTTAAGCAATCGTACCTAGCCTGCTCAGCAGCCTATGAAGCATGGGCTGAGGTCCACTATGATAGTACGGCTTATAGCGTTGAGGAAGCAGCGGAGGACGTGGTAGACGCGGCGGCCGAGGTCGCGGTGTCAGCATCATCTGCTATAGATTCTGCTAGCGCC
Organism: Psychrobacter sp. M9-54-1; assembly: GCF_016613355.1. Taxonomy (NCBI): domain Bacteria; kingdom Pseudomonadati; phylum Pseudomonadota; class Gammaproteobacteria; order Moraxellales; family Moraxellaceae; genus Psychrobacter; species Psychrobacter sp. M9-54-1. Next base: position 221,058 of record NZ_JADGFW010000005.1, read on the forward strand.
GCTACCATCTCACCTTATTACCAAAAGCTATTTAATGAATATGACAGCAAAAAATCTACACTAGATATCAAAAAATCGCAATTACTGGATGCTTATCTGCTAAAGCCATTATCTATGAATGCGCAGGGTGTTTATCAGCCGCTGGCAGGCAAGTTTACCATGCTGGGTAGTGCGCAGTATTCGGCGCGTAACCATCATAGTAGTATCAATCAACCTATTTATATCGATTTTAAAACTGGTAGCCTCTATCTGTGGGCGGACAATTTTGCTTTGCTGACATCAAAGCTGGCCGATGATAAGTTGGGCACCAAATGGCAAAATAAATGGCTAAAAATAGCCCTTGATGATGGTACGTTACCGAAAGATTTTGGTCGTGCCGTAATAAAAAGCCACATTCAAGCAGAAGACAGCATCTATGCCAAAGCTGATGTGAGCCAGTTTGATTTTATTGCCCCAAATATTTTGACGTCGCTATCACCCAAATTACCTGAAAAGCAGCTAGCACCCATGCTCAATAGTGCCAAAATCATTCGCCGTGTCCAAAGTAGTGCGAGCGATGAACAGGCATATAAAGACTATATGGGCACCTTCTATAAACTCATCACTCAGCAATATCCTGAGCTGATAACCCAAAATGTTTCTGATACGCAAGATGACCTTTATCCTACGGACAGTAAAATCACCAGTAAATCGATGGTCAAACAAGTTTTAGTAAAAATGAAAGATTTTGCTGATGATAAAATGCTGAGAACACAAGAAACAGGTTTACTCGAAACACACTCACCAACTTTATCTGCAGCTGCAAATCTGCCTGTGCAAAAATTATACGGTTTTAGTAAAGGCGGTCAATTGCAATGGCAGCACAGTCGCCATTACCTATCAACCGATGCCAGTGATGAAACAAGTGGTGAGTCAAATGGTGAGTTGAGTATGGAAACCACAAAAAAGAGCAGTCTCATTGTCGATGCCCTTACGCAATATATGCCTATCCGTGCTCAAGATAAGGCGTTTCCCAACTTACCGAGTAACAGTCAGATACCAACCGCCAATAACAGCATTGATTTAAAAGAATATAGCGCTGAGCTTGGCGAGTATTATCGTCAAGGTAATGGTACCGCAATGGGCAAAATGCTCTTTAACATGCTACCAATGTATCAACAGCGTTTTGGTTCGGTAGAATAAGTGTCGGGCGCTAAATTTTAGGTTTATAGTCCATTTAAATGAGTGAAGTACTTATAGAAACAATAAAAAAAGAAACAATAAAAAAACGCACCGGTTAACCGATGCGTTTTTTAGAATATATCTTTTAAATATAATATTTTTCATTAAGAGTGGCCGTCAATGACACATCTTACTGCCAGTACTGACCTTACTGCTGGTGTTTGCTGTGCATCTGACGGTTTTTTGAACCATGATGACCTTTTGCTTTTCTTTCTAATTTTAATTGCGCCATTTTTTGACGTTGTTCAGGCGTTAGCACTTGTGCGATAGCATGCTCAGTTTGCACGCGTTCAATAAAGCGCTGCTTGGTTTTTGCCGCTTGTTGATCGGCTAGGCGGTTAACTGCTGCGGCATCTAAGGTTTTGGCATTGGTCAACGTTTGCATTTGTTGTTGCATTTGCGCGCGCTCTGCTTGATATTTGCTACGGTCGTTTTTACGATTATTATATTTTTCTTGCGTAATGGCTTTGATTTGCGCCTGCTGCGTCGCTGTCAAATCTAGCTGCGCCATAGTGCCTTTCATGCCACCCTTATGTATACCACCTTTACGCATGCCGTCTTTCATGCCAGCTTTATGCTGCTTTTGCATGTTAGTCGTTGTTGCTGGCGTCGTATCGGTGGTGGCGTTGACACTGGTACAGCCCGTAACCGTTAAGACGCTAGATATCGCGAGTACTGAGCCTATCAATAATTTTTTCATTATCATTACCTTAATAGTTACCTTAAATTATGGAGCAAACGTTAATTATTACGAAAAGAGGTTTTTTATCTGATAATTAATGATTAGCAAGTGTCCCGGATAGCCACTATGAATCATTAATTGCCATCAGTATTTGTTGCTGATAGCCGCTATCATACGACAGCTAGAAGTTGCGAACATTTATGAAATATTAAGAAAGGTAACGTTTGTGGCGCATTGATGGATGCTTGCCTGATAATATCAGCCATACTATGGCATGCTTAGAATCATTTGACTGAACAGCAATAAAGTAGAAAGGAGAGGAGGAGGATGGCAAATATTTTATTGGGTGATGATGATGAAGAGTTGACCCAACTGCTGCAAGAGTATTTGCATAATCATGGCATCCAAAGTGACTGTGTGCATGATGGCGAGGCGGTCATCGAACGCTTAAAATCAGCCATGCATGATAGTGCGCCTTATGATTTATTGGTGCTCGATATTATGATGCCAAAGATAGATGGGCTCAGTGTCCTGCGTCAGCTACCAGCGATTAGCGATATTCCAGTGATTATGTTGACGGCAAAAGGTGAGGAGATTGATCGTATTATTGGGCTGGAGCTTGGTGCCGATGATTATATTACTAAGCCTTGTAATCCGCGTGAGCTGCTGGCACGTATTAACGCTGTGATTAAACGTAGCCGTATTACCGCATCGGGTGCTGCCGCCTCAGAGCACTTGCCACTGCCAGAGAGCCGGTTGCATTTGGACCAAAACCAACGACTTTGCCAAATAGATGGCGTTGAGTTACAAGTCACAGGAACAGAGTTTGACTTGTTGGTGGCGTTACTTAAACAAAAAGGCGAGGTGGTCAGCAAAGCGTGGCTGTCACAACATGTCTTACAGCGTGAGTTGCAGCCGTTTGATCGCAGCCTTGATGTGCATGTGTCGCGCCTGCGTAAAAAACTGCAACCTTTTCATGACGAGCCTATCAAGGCAATTCGTGGTAAAGGTTATCAGCTGGTGCTGTAATGACGGACGCATCGATGCTTACCTCGACATTCAAGCCAAGAATCACGCTATTTTGGCGGCTATTTCTCAGTCTATTATTGACGGTACTCATCACCTCTATCATCTCTGTCATGGTAGAACGTTGGCTCAATTGTAAAGAGCTCAGCGCTCGGATGGACGTACAAATTGACAGTCTTTTACTCAAGCGCCAAGAAGTGGTTGCGGCGCTACAGGCTGGTGATTTATTAGCAGTCAGGCAGCTGTACCGGCAAGACCGCCGGCTGATGAGTCAAATCAGGATTTATGATGAGCAGGGCGCTATTATTTTTCCGCGCTATCGCTATAGAGAAGAGCGTCAAACAAACGGTCAGGAAGTGGCGCGTGACTTGCCATCGCATCCCATTTCTGGCAATCGTAGAGCGCATCATGATAAAAATGATAGCGCCTACGAAAAGCCCTCTTTTATTAATGCAATCCTGCATCCAGCGATGCCGAATAGAGAAGTAATTTTTGACCCTAATAATCGCCCAGAACTGGCAGATATCACCGTAGATTTGCCAGACGGGCAAACGGCCATTATACAACTGCGCCCGCACCTGCGTTTTGCTGATGTTCTGGCGCTGCAACGCGGTAATTTTACCGTGCGTTTGCTTCTCATTATTCTGTTTAGCGTGCTGGTCTGCTTTTGGCTCAGTCGTACGCTGACGCAGCGCATTGGTCGAGTTCAAGATACCGTGCACCGTATGATCGATGGCGATTATCAAGCCAATCCGCAGTTATCAACATTGGGCTCTGACGAGCTAGGTTTATTGGCAAAAGATGTGGCTTTATTATCGACTCGATTGGCTGAGAGTGAGCTTGCGCGCAAGCAGATGCTCAGTGATATCTCGCATGAGCTGCGCTCGCCACTGGCGCGCCTTGATGTGGCTACTGAACTGACGCGTGACTTTGCACCCGATGCTAGCCGTTACCTTGACCGTATCGATAAAGAGTCGACACGCATGAATGAGCTGATTGAGCAAATCATTCATATTCAATCTCTGCAAATGCAGCAATATACCATCGATAATCTAGAAAATGATGCCGTAGACATGGTTGAGCTCATCACTGAGATTGGTAAAGACGTTTGTTTTGAGTTTCAGCATAAAGATGTGCGCTGGCAATGGACGCCGCCAGTTGCTTTATCATCGTCATTTGATACGTCTTTGACTGTGCTTGGTAATCAAGAACAGTTGCATAGCGCCCTTGAAAATATCATTCGAAATGCTTTTATGCATACTCCTGCAGATTCGACCGTTACTACTGAAGTCACAAAAGCAAGGGGCGATAATAAAAGAGATGCCATTCAAATTAGCATCACAGACGAGGGCGGCGGGGTAGCAGAAAAAGACTTAGAGCGTATTTTTCAGCCCTTTGTACGCCTTGATAGTGCTCGCCACAGGGAAACAGGTGGCTATGGGTTGGGATTGGCCATCGTCCATGCGGTCGTTGTCGCTCATAAAGGCCAAATTAATGTTTGTAACCGCAAAGATGGTATTCAAGGCTTGGTGGTACAGATAGTGCTGCCTATTCAATAAAAGTAAACAATATTTATTACGCCTTTAAATTCATAGAATTAGGAAGAATTAGCGTACCAGAATAACAGGCGATAAGGTGCTGGCAATGATTTCTGTCGTGGTACTGCCCAAAAATAAATGCTGAAGCTTAGAGCGTCCATAAGCGCCAATGACGATGATATCGATGTTGTTTTCAAATTGAAAGCTGAGTAAACCCTCAACCGCATCAAGTTCTAAGAGCTGATGGGTATCGACGCTAAAACCCGCTGCCTGTAAGTGTGCAGCCGCGTTATCAAGGCTTTTTTTAGAGGCTTCGTTATGATGGCCGACCATGACGATATGACCTTGTAAGCCTTTTAACAGGTTGCTCTTTGCAAGCACGTGTATGGCATTTATCGCCGTTTTACTGCCATCAAATGCCACCATATATGACTGCGGCTCTTTAAATTTTTCTGAACAAATCAACACCGGTATGTTCGAGGCGCGGGCGACCGTTTCGATTTGACTGCCGATATTGATACGACTGTTTTTATGGTCCTCACCGCGCCGTCCCATGACTATGGCGCGATTTTTTTCCTGAAAATGCTCAATCGCTGGCAGCAGTTTACCGCGGCGTTGATAAATGCAAACCTTCATATTTTGAAAGCCATTTTGAATATGACTTTTTGCATCTTGTACCAAGGCATTGCTGTAGTTGTTGACCACCTGCGCCCTTTGCTCATCGAGTTCCGATAACTCATCGAGCAAAAACTGGCGACTATTAATGCCAATAGCACCTGATAAATCGCGTCTGACCGAAGCTGCTACGTCGCTTACGTGCAATAAAGCTACTGAGATATCCAGTTTGCTTGCGTACCACGCGGCATAATCACAGACTGAGCCAGTCACCGCTGAACCATCAATACAAGCCAAAACGTGCTCTTCCGTTATCATAATCTGTCCTTAGTTTTGCATTTATCTTTTGATAAGCCGACCTTTTCATCACATTAAAAATGATCTAGTAGGGGTCATCATCTTACCTCAAATATAGTCATGGCAAGATTAAAGCGCTAGGTTTTAAATGCCTTTTTATAAATATAATTTTCTTTAATTATAGAACAATATTTCACTAAAAAATATTGGTTCTACTAGAATTATAATTAAATATCAGGTTTTATGGCTGATATAAAATAATCTTCTATTTAAAAACACGGTCACTTTTTAGAGAGTGTTAAATAAGCACACAAATTACAAACCAACTCTTAATTCCTGAAGATTTATAGTTAATAGTTATACGATTATTAAAGTAAGAAAAATAATATTTATGTTTATTCTTATCATTTTATTTAAAATAAGCGCTATCTTTTAGATGTTTGCATTTGCTAACTCATTAAAAGTCAAAGATATAATTCTCTTTAACACCAAGCGCTTATCTAGGTTTCTCATAAGTTTGGCGGTTAAGCACCCTCTACCCTTATTAGACTTCCACCAAGACTAAAATTAATCTTAGAGTATTTTTAAAATTTAGTTAATAGTATTTTTAATTACTGTATAGTTATTTGAGTTTTTTTAACTTTATATAGCTAAAAATCTTCAAGTTATTGCTTTAAAAATAATCAAAAAACAAATCTTATCTCTTGTAATTTTATGAACTATTATTGTCTAATTAAAGTAGTCTTTAAGGACGTAAATTAAAATTTAAGACAAGCAACTTGTCTTTTATACCAAAGTTGTTAATATACTCCATTGTATTTTATTGCTGTTTCGGTATCAAACGTCTCATTATTTTGAGGGTTTGGTGTTAATAGGGAAGTTACTAGGAAAAAAGGTATGAGTGCAATTAGCCACGAAGAGCGCGTTCGTCACGAAAGTTTGCGTGAAAAAATCATGTCAGCAGAGCAAGCAGCAACATTTATCTTGCATGATATGAATGTTGGAATGAGCGGTTTCACAGGAGCAGGTTATCCAAAAGCCGTCCCAGCTGCGTTAGCAGAGCGTATAAAAGCGGCGCAAGCTCGCGGCGAAGAATTCAAAATCGGTTTATTAACCGGCGCATCGACCGCTGCAGAATGCGACGGCGTCTTGGCTGAAGCCAATGGTATCAAGATGCGCACGCCTTATCAGTCAGAGCCTGCGCTACGTAAGCAAATCAACGCTGGTGAAACGCATTATTTTGACATGCATTTATCACACGTCGCTCAGCAAAGCACCTTTGGTTTTTATGGTGACATGCACATGGCGGTGGTTGAAGTGGCCGGTATTTTGCCAGATGGTCGCCTGATTCCATCTACCTCTATCGGTACCAATAACGCATGGTTGCACAATGCCGATCAAATTATTTTAGAAGTAAATAGCCGCCAAAGCTTATTGTTAGAAGGTATGCACGATGTTTTTGATGACATTGGTTTGCCGCCGCATCGTAAACCGATTCCGATTACCACACCGGGTGAGCGTATTGGCGAGCCGTACCTAACTTGTGATTTGGATAAAGTCGTCGCCGTGGTCTTAACCGATTCACCGGACCGCAATAGTAAGTTTGCCGATCCTGATGAGTGCTCAACCAAAATTGCCGGCTACATTATCGACTTTTTCCATGAAGAAGTGAAAAAAGGTCGCATGCCAGCCAACTTATTACCGATTCAATCTGGTGTAGGTAACGTTGCCAATGCAGTATTGGCGGGCTTACAAGCCAGTCCGTTTGAAAACTTAACTGGCTATACCGAAGTATTGCAAGACGGTATGTTAGATTTGATTATGTCAGGAAAAATGACCCAAGCGTCGGCAACGGCGATGTCGTTAAGCCCAGAGGCGTTGGCGCGTTTTAATGCCAATATTGAAGAATTGCGCAAACGTATTATTTTGCGCCCACAAGAAATCACCAACCATCCTGAAGTATCGCGTCGTCTTGGCGTGCTCGCTATCAATGCGATGATTGAGTGTGACCTTTATGGTAATGTCAACTCAACCCACGTCATGGGTACCAATATGATGAATGGTCTGGGCGGCTCTGGCGACTTTGCGCGTAACGCCTTTACCTCAATGTTTGTCAGCCCGTCAGTTGCTAAAGGCGGCGCTATTTCATGCATCACGCCGATGGTGTCACACGTTGACCATACCGAGCATGATGTGATGGTTGTTGTCACTGAGCAAGGTTTGGCGGACTTGCGCGGTTTATCACCGCGTCAACGCGCGCAAAAAATTATTGATAACTGTGCGCATCCAGACTATCGTCCAATGCTACAAGATTATTATGATCGTGCTGCACAGACGGCTGGCATGCAAACGCCGCATTTGCTCGATGAATCTTTATCTTGGCATCAGCGTTATGTTGAAACCGGCGATATGCGCGTCAAAAAAGGTTTGGCTTTGGCGGTTTAGGTTTCAGTGCTTAACTAAATACTTACTGAAAGGCTTAACGCCAAAATCAGCGCCGTAGCTGATGACACAATGAAAAACACCGCTTGTCTGTTAGTAGATAAGCGGTGTTTCTTTGTCTTTTAGATACAGGTAAATTTAAAAGTAAAGGTTACAAGTATGATTTTTAAATGCTTAACTATGGCTGTTTAAATACTCAATCAATGGCTCGATGCCAGAGTCGGCAACCCCAACGCCTTGGGCGACCAAACGACCGTCTTTATCTAATACAGATATCAGATTAGAGTGGTTAATATCACCATTATCGGCAAATTGATATTTGATATTTAAGGTGTTGGCAAGCATGCGGGTGCTGGCTTCATCGCTACGAATCAAGCGCCAGTTATCACCAAGATTATTATGCTCAGCAAAGTTTTTCATCACATCGACGGTATCACGCTCAGTGTCCAAAGTCGCCAGTAAAAACTCCGTTTGCGCACGTGCTTCAGGCGTCATCTCTTTGTACATCTGTTTCATGGATTGCACCAAGATAGGGCAGGTATGCTGACAGCTGGTATAAGCCATCACCACCACTTGATTTCTGCCCTCAAGCTTATCAAGCTCAAAGGTATTGCCACGATGGTCTGTCCAGTCGCCGCCTGCCTGATAGATAGAATACTCTTGCCCGAGCGCTTCTGCTGGTTCTTGGGCATTCATATCGGCATGATTCATCTGTTGATGATCCTTACCTTTCATGTCGTGATGATTATCTGTCGCGACTTTAGATTCAGAAGTAGTATCAGCTTGACTGTCTTGCGTCGTCGCCGAGTTAATCGCGTCAGGATTGCTACAGGCGAGTAAGCCAATACAGAGCCCAGTAGTCAAAGCCAGTTTGATAGCATAAGCCAGATGAGACAATGGCTGAGTTACTGTATTTTTTGGACTTGTATTTTGCAATCTTGTATTTTGCATAATTTTTATTGTTTTCATAAGGCAATCCTTAAATACCATTAAATTCAATTGAGCATAAAAAGTAGGGCGCTGTGTTAAAAGGGTGCTAGGTTAAAGTAGAGCGCTATGTTAGGGCAAGTTAATTACTAGCACAGCGAAAACCTAGGCTGCTGACCGTGTATTTGGCTTCTAAGCTTGAGCGAAAACCATAGCGCATAAAGGCTGCATAATCACTTGGGTCGACCGCACCTGCTGCACCCGAGCCACAAAACATTTCTTGGTTTAGATTGCTGTCTGAACGTGATTCGCCAGTGACCAAGCTATTATTAAAATTCTCTGTCCATTCCCAAATCAAACCGTGCATGTCTTTGACGCCCCAATAGTTGGCAGGGCTTTGTCCGACATCGGCAAGCTGGTCTTTGTTGCCAGCAGACTTACCATACCAATCAAGAATGCGCTGGTTGTAACCGGCCTCCAAGCTGCCATTTTTATTGCTAGTAGAAGCTTGTGCGACATATTCCCACTGTTCAACCGTTGGTAAGCGCTTGTTTTGCGCACGGCAATACTGATTGGCGGCATACCATGACACATTGACTACAGGCTTACGGAAATCCGCCTTTTTAGGCACAGAGATATTTTTGGTATTGATCCAGTGCTTTAGATAACCAGAATCGGCAAAAATAGGTGCAATGGCACGTTGGCGAAACTTTGGATTTTCTTTTATAAATTGATAAAACTGTATATTGGTGACGGGTAGCTCATCAATTTTGAATGTATCGACTGCCACCAATGGTGAGTTTTTGCTCAAATATAAAGGACGATAAGTACCGGGCTCAATGGTCAGCTCTTTTGCTTGCGTTTGCGTGCTTATCAACGCAAAGTCGGTTGTGACGCTCAGAGCACTAACGACCAATAACAGTGCGAGCGGGCGAGCGGTTGTATGCACAATATTCCGAGCGTTCATATTTAGAGTGTTGTTTTTTTGAATCTCAATGCTGCGAGTGTTGCTTTTGCGAGTGTTAGTAATGTAAGTCCATAACATAACTAATCTCCTAGTAAGCCAAAAAAAGGACGGTGCCAAACGCTTGTTCAATCAGATACTGTATTGAAAATGACTGTTCAATGAGAGTTTTTTCATCGAACAGTCTAATTGCAACCCTATTAACTAGCGTAGCTTTCTAGGTTATTTACGAGCAGCTTTGACCTCTTCTGGCGTCACTTCACCACCTTTATTGCCCCAACTGTTAATAATATAAGTAACGACGTTGGCGATTTTTTCATCATCTAGGGCAACAGCTGGCATGACACTGTCGTACTCCTCGCCGTTGACGGTAATTTTACCCGTTAAGCCATGCAAGATAGCATCGACGGCGCGTTTTGGGTCTTGGTTGAGGTAGTCAGACTTGGCCAATGGTGGGAAGGCTTTTGGTATACCAGCACCATTTAATTGGTGACAAGCCGCGCAGTTACTAGCGTAAATAGACTCACCCATTTTAATTCTTTCTTGCTTGTTGGCAGCGGTCACGACTGGCGCAGGAGCATTGGTTTTACCAAGACTTTGTGCCGCTGAGCCTTCAGGTAAGTAGACGTCTTCACGCACTTTTCCTGAATATATTTTCTTGTCCTCTGCACCTTTGACATCGATGATACCAAGCGCACCTTTGTTAAATGCCCGGAAAATAGAGTGGTCAACCATTACAAGCTCGCCTGGGACATCTACTTTGAACTGGGTAATCGCGGCGCCCCCTGCAGGGATAAGGGTGGTTTGAACATTATGGTTTTCAGCGCTACCGCCTTCCATATTGACCTTGTCAAATATCTCACCAATCACGTGGAATGAGGACACCAAGTTAGGACCACCGTTACCAACGAATAGACGAACCGTTTCACCGACGTTGGCTTTCAATGAGTTTTCACCGGTGAGCGCCCCAACTGAACCGTTAAATAACACGTAATCTGGCTGCTCTTTTACCGCTTTTTCCATATCAAAAGGCTGCAGTCCTTTATCGCCATAGTTGCCTTTGGTATAAAAATCGCCCTGCATGACATAAAACTCACGATCAACCTTTGGTAAACCGCCTTCTGGCTCAACCAAAATCAGACCATACATACCGTTTGCGATGTGCATACCGACGGGCGCTACCGCACAGTGATAGACATATAGGCCTGGCTTTAAGGCTTTAAAGTTAAACTCTGAGGTATAACCAGGAGAGGTAAACGAAGAAGCAGCGCCGCCCCCTGGACCTGTCACCGCATGTAAGTCAATATTGTGCGGCATTTTTGAATCAGGGTGGTTTGATAAATGGAACTCAATTTCATCGCCTTGACGTACGCGAATAAATTGTCCTGGTACCTGACCGCCAAATGTCCAGAAGTTGTACTCAACGCCATCTGCTAGACGCATGGTTTTTTCTACAGTTTCCATTTTTACGATGACTTTTGCCGCATAGTCACGATCGATGGGTGGTGGTACTTCAGGCGCATGGGTGATAACCGCATCAATCACTGGGAGCTCGCCATTTTTGGTGGTTGGCGCTTTGCTGTCTTTTGTGGTTTGAGTGGTTTCCGCGCTGGTTGCTGTGGCCTTATCAGGGGTTGATTTATCACAACCGACCATTCCTACCGTACCAAGAGCAAGAAGACAAGCTAAGGCAAGTTTAGAATAGCTGAGGGCTTGAGGCTGAGAGGTTGTAGAGTTAAAAAGACGCATAAGGCTCTCCAAAAATTGAAAATAAGTGGCTCATTTAACAAAGCTCGATTTATATCGGTTATTATCATCCTAGCGGTAATAGTTGGAAAAAGCAAAAATCACTATAGAATGATAAGATTTGACAATAAAATTATAAAAGCGGTGAGCTTCTAAATTGGCTTCCATAAGATGTATTTTAAATGAATGTTTATAAATAAGCGAATTATTTGAGCAATATTTGTTCATGCTTTTTATACTGATGAGTTATAAATTTAATTAGGTGTTCTTAAGATTTGATGCACTAGAAAAGAGAGGAGTAAAGACTTTAAGAATTAAGATTTAAACGCTGAGATAGGTTTTTTAGGATTTGAAAATTCTGCTCGAAATTAGGGCGTGTCATCAATTAAGCCAAACGACACAAGAAACTAAGTGAATGGCACTAAGGAAATGACTGGCTAACTTATCATAGCGAGTGGCAATCGCACGATACTGCTTAATCTTGGCAAAGAAGTTCTCTATTAGGTGCCTCGCTTTATAAAGCTCTTTATCGAAGTCTCTTGGCTGCAGCCGATGACACTTAGATGGTATAACTGCATTACCTTGCACTGCTTTAATCGGTTCAATAACGCGGGCATCAGCATCGTAAGCTTTATCGGCAAGCCACGTTTGGCTAATACTGACATCAAGCAATTCATCTGAGCCACACAGGTCATGAGCTGCCCCACCTGTTAGATAAAAGCCAGTAGGATTGCCTAATGCATCTGTTCGAGTATGTATTTTAGTCGTCAGTCCACCTTTGCTGCGTCCAATGGCTTGATCCCTTTTTTTCCAGCACTGTGCTGGTGGGCTTTAACAATCGTGGCATCTAGCATGGCATATTCGTCATCGGATTGTTCAGAGAGTTGATTAAAAACCTGCTTCCATACGCCTTTTTTTGACCAGCGACTAAAACGAGTATGAATCACTCTGAAGTCGCCAAAGCGTTCAGGTAGGTCACGCCAAGGTATGCCGGTCTTGTAACGGTACAGAACCGCTTCTACGAACAAGCGGTTATCCTTTGCAGTAATACCAACGTCACTTGGTTTACCAGGTAGAATGTCTTTAATTCTCTCCCATTGGTCATCACGTAGGGCATGTCGTCTTGTCATAGTCATTGAGCTCAAATTCCTAAATACGATCTAAGTATAGCTTATTCTGAAATATCTATGCTAATTGATGACACGCCCTAGTAAAGCTAAGTGGTTATTAAACTTAGCTATTATATTAAGTTGGGGTAGTATTGTAAGAGTAATAAGCAGTTTATATTCAACGCTGATCGGAATTTTTGTCATTATTGCTATTTTTTCGATAAGACAAGCGCCGCTTGATGAGTAAACCGATAATAACAACCACGATTGATACACAGATGACCTTAGAATAGGGGGCTAACACGCCTGCGACAGCGTCATAGTTTTGACCCAAGTAATACCCAGCTAGTGCCAATATCGCGGTCCAAATGCTGGCGCCTAAAGCGGTTAGCACCAAAAACGGTAATAACGCCATTTTATTCATACCGGCAGGGATGGAAATTAGCGAACGCACGCCCGGCACCATACGCCCAAAAAACACTGCCATTTTGCCATGTTTGTCAAACCATGCATTGGCATCGGTGATGTCAGTAGGTTTTATAAACACGTATTTGCCGTACTTTTCAGTGAACTCGACCAAGCGCGGCTCATCGAATTTATGACCCAAATAGTATAAGGGTAGCGCACCCAGTACCGCGCCAAGCGTCCCAGTTAAAATGACCAAGACAATGCTCATATCGCCTTTAGAAGCGGCGAAGCCAGCAGCGGGCATGATAACCTCAGATGGAATAGGCGGGAAAACGTTTTCAGCAAACATGGCAAATATAATGCCAAAGTAGCCAAACTTTGCCATGATGCCGAGTACCCATTCACTCATTTGATCCATGTAAATCCTAAATAATTGACAAATTGATGGCTGTCAGCTTATAACAGCCATCAGCTGATAAAAACTATCGACTAGTAAAGGTAATGGTTTTTGTGCCGTTTGTAGACGGCTGGCTAATGGTTACTTTACTGTCTAAAATATCGCCGCGCGCATTGATTTTATAACATTCTGACGAGCTACCATTAGGATCGTTACTGAGTAGTAAGTTAGCCGAGGTTTCTATACAAAACCACGCGGTATTATTGCTGTCTCTGGTTAAAGACCAATCTTGATTATAAGTGCCTATTTTTTTGCGCATGCTTCTATCGGCATAGACATCTTCAGTAATCAATTTGCTTGATGAACCAACCGTTGCCATTTTGGGAATGGTTGTGGTCTGATTAGAGATCGAGTATTTACCTGAGCTGTCAGTGAAACCATGGAATACCAATGGATTAAGGGTAAAGTAATTAATGGCGACTGATTGATCAGTGACTTGATTGTTGACTTTATTAATGGTATTTACTTCAGCGCCTTGGACTTGTTTATTGTTAAATACCATGCTGCCTTTGGGCGTGACTTTGATGTCAGCAGAGGCGGTTTGATTGCCAACGTTTGCCACCAAGCTTTGACTGCGGGCTTTGGTGTAAATATTGAGAATGGCCGCTTCAACGGGATATTGAGTGACAATATTGTTTGAATTGCCCGGCGTGGTGCCACCGTTCATGCCGCCTGCACAAGCGCTTAAGCCTACCGATACCGCGATAACTAATCCTAATTTTTTCATGGTGTATTTCCTCGATTTATTTGAGTTTTCTTTATTTAAATAATTATTACCTGCCTACTATAATCGAATTTTTAAGCGCTGACAGCTGCCGTGTATCCTTGTACCTGTCATTCTTACATCATTATAACAACCGATGATTTTGCAGAAATTTATTGAATAAATGGGCGATAAGAACTACTAGCCAATTAAAACAGGATTAATAGGTGTTTTTACTGTTCATACCTCCTTAGTCTGTTATCATTTCGTCCTGCAAAAACGCCAGTTTTACTCTATAAGCACCATTCGTTAGGACGTTAAAATGATCGTCAAGCAAAAGCCAAGCGCCATCAAACTGCTTTTTACCTTGCGTGGCTCCATTCTGCCCAAGGTCTATCCGCAGATTTTGCTCATTAGCTTAATTAGTGCCTTTATTACCAATATCCAGCATGGGTTTCCCAGCTCTTTTTCTTCTTATAGCGTCGCGCCGTTTACCTTGCTTGGGATTGCCTTATCGCTGTTTTTAGGTTTTCGCAATAACGCCAGTTATCAACGCTGGTGGGAAGCTCGAGGGCTATGGGGGCAATTGGTCTATGATACGCGCAGCTTTACTCGTCAAGTGCTGTCTTATATAGATGATGAGGGTGAGAAAGGGCGCGATAGCCAGCGCCGATTGGTGTATCTGAGCATCGCTTTTACCCATGCGCTGCGTCATCGACTACGTGACAGTGCGCCTTGGCAAGATGTTGAGCGCTTTGTCGAACCTATGCATCATACCAGCATGAAGCAGGCGCAAAATTTGCCGGATTATCTGCTGCGTCTGCTTGGTAAGGAGCTTGGCTATTGTCGGCAGCAGCGCTTGACGTCAGATCTTATGCTGCAAAATATGGACGAGCGCATCAATTCGATGACGGTGGTATTATCCGCCTGTGAGCGTATTCATAGCACGCCATTGCCGTTTGCTTATACGTTACTGGTGTATCGCACGACGTATTTGTACTGCTTTATGCTGCCTTTTGGTCTGGTTTCTTCTTTAGGCTGGGTGACGCCTTTGATTTGCGGCGTTATTGCTTATACCTTTTTTGGTTTGGATGCGCTCAGTGAAGAGTTGGAAGAGCCTTTTGGGCTGGCTGCCAACCAATTACCGCTGACCGCTTTATCCAGGAATATCGAGATTAATTTGCTAGAAGCCTTGGGTGAAACCGAGTTGCCGCCAAACATCATGGCTAAAAACGGCTATTTGCAATAATCTTTTTATCATAAAATGAGTATGGCAACAAAATTTATGCTATTAACATTTACGTCATAAAAAAGACCACTCGATTGAGCGGTCTTTTTCATTTTACCTTGTCATCATTACTATTAAATGCTGTTTAAAAAGCTTAGCAGCGTTTGTTGTTGCGTGGCAGGTAATTGTCTAAAGCGTGTCTTGGCGCTTTCTGCTTCACCGCCATGCCAAAGTATTGCTTCTGTCAAACTGCTGGCGCGACCATCATGCAAAAACCGTGCTTCTGGGTCACGTGCGACAATACCAATGCCCCACAATGGCGGTGTACGCCACTCATGACTTTCGGCATTCTTTTCTTTGACGCCGTCATCTAAGCCTTTGCCCATATCGTGCAGCAATAAATCGGTATAAGGGTAAATGGTTTGCTGGGCGAGCAGCGAAAAGCGCACACTCGTGCCCGTTTTTTGTTTTGGCGTATGACAGCTCGCACAGCCCAATTGGGTGAACAGCTGCGCGCCTTTATTAAAGGTCGATAAATCAGCCACTCGGCGCTCAGGCACTGCCAAGGCAGTCATAAAATCGGTCACCGCATCCAAGCTGCTGTCTGAAACCTCAGGCGTGCCGCCATTGGGCGCTGTCCAACAAATCGGCTGATTGGCTGTGCAATTGGGATCCATAAATACGGAAGTGGTCAAACCCATATCTTGTGACATGGCATTGGCGTTTTGGGTACGCAGGCTTGAGTTAATCGCCTTCCAACCAAAGCGGCCAATGCGCCGCTGTTTGCCATCCTGTACCCAATGTACGCGCCCACTGATGCCGTCGTTATTGTTATCGTCAGGGTCAGCTGCCGCAATGATATCCGCCTCAGGAATCAAGTCGAGCAAACCCATGCCGACCAATTGCGGTGAGATACGCCCACTGATAGCGGTATCTCCCAGCGGCTGATTGGGGTCGGTGGCGCTAAAGTCAAACTGGATACCGGTAGGTTGGTTGCCATTACTCGCTGTGATGGTGTAGCGCATTTTACCTTCGGCTGCGATGCTGGTATCGATACTTTGATGTTGCATTTGCTCGCCGTAATAAGTGTGCGCAAGCCCTTGTTTGTTGCCGAGCCTAAATAATATGGCGTCACTTAGCTCACCATTTGCCGCATAAATGGGTTTGCGTCCTTCAGCACTATGGCACTGGGTACAGGCATTGGCGTTAAATAAGGGTCCAACGCCATCAAAGAGCACGCGCCCTTGATTGGCTGGTGTCCATTCGGTGATAAAGAGCTCACGACCTGGCGATACGCCGCCCAAGGCACTGCTTGGCAGATTAGGCATAATCTGTAAAAATGGCCTTGAGATATCGGCAGCGATGGTCGCGTTGCCACCGGCTGGTAGCCAGTTGCTATCAGTTGCAGGATTGTTCGGGCTGTCTGGGTTGTCAGGTGAAGTTGGCGGCGTAGGCTGGCTAGGTAAATTCGGGGTGTTAGAGCTGTCATTGTTTGAGTTATCTGAAGCGTCTGAGCCGCCACAAGCGCTTAGTAGTAAAGTTACCGTTAAACAAAATAGCGCACGGCGTATGACAGGGAATAAAAGAGTAGAGAGAGGATTTGAAAGGTTTGGTGAGCAGTGATTTGGTGAATGAGGCAGTAGAGACATGGTAAGACCTAAAATGGCTAAAAATATCATTTATTAAATTATGAAAAAAAATACCAAAGATGAGTAAGCAGAAATTAACAAAACCATAATTTAACAAGGGCAACATGAATTTGGCTGCCCTTGTTCACTACATTTGCTATTGCATACTCATGTTAAAGATAAGTCGCGTTTATAGCTGGCTTGGTAAATTGACTGGCATAGGAGTGTTATACATCCAAACGTGGGTAGTGTCTTTATTACCGAGTGAGCCCTCAAAGCTCCAACCCCATGTAAAGAGTTGACCGTCTCTATGCGAGGTATTGGTATTAGTATTGGTATTTTGCTGCAGAGGTTTTTCATGGGCGATCAAGTGCATGACGCCCATCGCCATATTGTCGATATTTTTTAAGTTAGGTAATTTATTGGTCGGCTCATCTAAATCCTTATAGACAGTTTTGCCTGCGCTATTTGTTTCCCCAAACATACCCCACGCATAAAGGATACCGTCTGTCGCTGAGCCATTTTCTGTTGTTCCATTGTTCGATGGCACATCGTCCAGCAGCGCATAGCTGGCATTGCCATTGGCATAGATACGGCGAATATTTTTATCAGTAAACCATGGAAGTTTGGTTGGCTTAACAATGGTGCTTTTCCAAGCGCTTTGAGTGCCTTTGAAATGCTTACCGTTATAACCTATTTGGCTACTGGCATTAAGCCCCCAAGCGTAGACCGCTTCCTTATTGGTTAGCGCCAATACATGGTCGCGTCCAGCGGCAAGTTGGGTCACTTTTTCAGTGCCAATGCTTGGGTCAGAGGCAAGCTGAGGAGTAGGGACAATAGCGTTAGTAGTATTGACGTCAACATTGGTATGGGCATTGGTATTGCCGCTCAGAACATCAATACGAATCGGCCTTGCATTAACATTGATACAGTTATTGGCTTTGTTACATTCTTGCCCGCGACCTAGATTGGCATAGGCGTCGCTGCCCCAGCCCCAAACTTGACCTTTATCATCTAAGGCGTACGAGCTATTGGCACTGGCCACCACTTGCACGATATGCCCGATGTCAGCGGCTGCTGAAAAATCAACCTTAACCGGGGTGCTGCTCTCTATCGTTGTCGCATTACCAAGCTGTCCTTGGGTGTTGGCACCAAACGCCCAGACGCTGCCGTCTTTGGTCAGTACTAAGTTATGATTGTAACCTGCCGCTACCATCAGCGCATTATCAATACCAGCGATAGCATCAATATCTAGGCGGCAGTCTTCGGTCTTACTACAAGTGTTGCGACCAGTCTTACCGCGTCCTAATTGCCCAGAAATATCTTCGCCCCAACTATAAACCTGACCTTTAGCATCTAGCGCCAGCGAATGATTTTGATTAAATTTAATAGACACCAGATCTTTTGGCGCACTGTGCATCAGCATGGGGGTAGCTGGATGACCCATGACGTCGGCAATTTTTGTCGTCATTCCCAGACCCGTTTGCCCAAAATTATTGCGCCCCCAACCATACAGTTGTCCATCGCGCAGAGCAGCCGTATGTGAGCCACCCGCCGCGACAGTATCGCCCAGATAGACAGTTTTGGTCGAGCGCATGATGTTGCCGTTATTATCTGTGGCTTCTAAAGTGATTTTATTGCTACCCAATGCCAATAAAATACGCGCGTCAAAATCCCCGTTTGTATCAAAGTCTAAGCTTTGCACTGGCTCTTCGTTGCGCTTATATGTCAACGATTTGATGCCACTGCTATCTTGCACTTGCCCAGAAACAAATATTGCCGCCACCGCGCTATAGCCATCGGTAAAATTGCTATCAGTGGTCAAAAGTGGCGGCGTTCCATCAATGATTGTGGTGTCATCAGAATCATTGCCACAAGCAGTTAGCATCAAAGTCGCGCTGATAAGTGCCACTGCTTGGCTAAGACGGGATAAGCGCATAAAAACCTCAATAAATGATCAATAAAAGAATAGGTGTTTAAATATAGGAAATAGCAACATAGCGTAAAATGGGTGTAACTATGGATGCGAATAATATTACAAATGATAATTATTATCAATATATAAATAAAAATGTTGATTTAATATTTTAATGATAGGTGTTCTTTATATAAAAGGATGGTTAATGGTTTTATAGGGTGAATCGTAGAGCAGCATCCAAGGCAGGCGAATAAATATTATTGTTAGATAGGCTTTTATCTATGAAAAAGTAAGGTATATTAAGGAGGAAAGTAACTCATTTATACAGACTTGAATTTTTGAAAATTTGGTTCAATAACAAGCTATTAACATCATAATCAACCGCCCATAATTATGAGGATAATTTGAATAAAATAAGCAAAGAAGCCGCTGCATTTACGGCCTTGCCACTCAACATCCAAAACGCGTTAAAGCAAAATAAACGAATCGTCTTTATCGCCAACAACCCTTCTATTAGCACTGATAAACTTAAGCAGTTATTACGTTCGGATGATGTTTTGGTATTATTTAACCATTTCATCCACGCTGAGTTTTTTGCCAACCATCCGCTAGCCAGTAGCCTGCCTAAATTGTTGTTTTTTCGCCAAATTGGGGATAGTAAACTGCATTTTGGTTTGCCACCGAGGAGCAACAATGTCGCGGTGATGAAGCGCATGGCAAAAGCGGCACCATTAGGTATTTTACTGAGTAATCAGCCTTATCAATTTCCTTTGCCCAGTGATGACCCAAGTCCCGATGATGACCCGATTGATGATGATCGCATACTGACGTTACCACCGGCGGTGCAAGTGTTGTTGCAGGATGCGGCGCATCATAGCGTGTTATCGGAGCGCCATCCGGTCGTTGACGACTATCCTTACTTTATAGATATTCACTCTTCAGCCCCTTCTTCAGGATTTTTGTTGTATCGCTTGTTGCTAGCGGCGCGAGAGCATGTGCAGCTTCTGCAAAAAGCACCGCTACCGCTGCAATTATTAATGATAGGTTTTAATGACAACGATAAAACGGCGCACTTTTGGCAAGGGCATAATTGGGAATTTGAGCGCCATGAAATGAGTTTGCCGCCGCCAGAGGTGGAGATCATACGCCAGTATTAGGGCATGTCCTCAACTCAAGCGCTGGACATCTAAATGGGCTAAAAATGGTTAAATTTTGCCAAACTTCGTCAAATAGCTGGGTAATATCTCGATATTAACGGCATTATTGTCTTTGTTTGACGGCAATTTGTCTCATTTTTATCACCATTTTTTAAATGAGAACACACCCTAAGTATGGATATATCTGTTCGAGCATTGGCTGTTGTAACAAATGCCCTCTAAACGTAGGCGGCATCGGCACAATAAGCCAGCTCTATCTCTTTACTGCTAGGTTGTCGTAACAGCGTAATTGAATTTGATTGCTCGTTCGTCCAATCAATTAAGCCCGTTTCAGAGAACTGCTCAAGCCAGCCGCCCATCGGCCAGCATTGCCATTTTTGATAAAAACGATTGGCATTGATGATAATACTTTCTAAGTGATTGAGAGGCGGGCGATAGACAGCGTGCTGCTGATGATAAATAAGGTCGGCAGTCAGATAAAAAGCAATATCTAACTGACGGGCAGCAAAGGCAAAGTCGGTATCTTCTGCGCCATAACCGGTGTACTGCGTATCAAAACCACCTATTTGCTCAAACTGTTCACGTTTAATAGCAAAGCATAAACTCCAAAAAGCGCCGTAGTCATTTGTTTTTTTAATAGCTGTCGGTGCTGACTCAGTAGAAATCGATTGTTTCGCATCGAAGTTATCACGATAAGGATTATAAACAGACAAACGATTCAAGTAATCATTAGTCAGCGCGCCCTTTTGCAACTCTAAGCTTTCCTCGTTTGATAAAGGTCGCGTCAGATAGCGCGGTTGTCCCATAAGTAGGGCGTTTGGATACTGGTTTAATTTTGTGCTTAGTTGTTCAATAAAGCTCGGCGCTACGATGCAATCAACGTCCAAAAATATCAGCGTCTCATGGGTAGCACGCGCGGCGCCAATATTGCGATTATGACCGATATCAAATTCGGTTTTGTCCGATTTTTCTAACGTTTGATGGTCTGCTCTGTCCACTAAATCTACAGTCGTAGGAATCTTGACAATGTTTAAAGCAAAATCAGCCAGACGTTTAGGGTCGGCATCATCATTGACAATAATAACTTCGTCGGGCTTAACGCTGCCATTCGCAAGGCTACTGAGCAGATTATACAGGTGACGATTGCGTCCATAACAAGTCGTAATCACCGTTACCGGCACATGCTCAGAAACCGCATTAGGATTGGTGGTGGGTTTTACGGTCATTGTTTGTCAGCACCTCTCGTATTAATTTGGCTTTTATGTTTTTACTACGACGTTATTGATAACTATTGCATTTAACGTTCAGGCTTTAATGTAAGCTGCGGCAGCAACCATTGTTCAAACCAAGCTTTAGACGTTCGATACTCGGCCGTACTCTGCATAAACGCTTGGGCTGTAGGTATTGATTTTTGCTTAAGTGTTGCACTAACAGGCTTTGATAAGGAATGGGTTTGAGTGGATTGGTTAGCCGTTTCTCCACTTAGCTTATGTATGCCATTTGCAGTCATTAAGGCGTTAAATTGCTGCCAACTTAAGGCGCGTCCTTGGGCTATCAACGCCTCTGCCATTACCTCTTGCTCTTGGTGGGGACGGTCGTCAGGTAGGACGACCAGTGGCGTCGCATAATCATAGGCTTGGGCGACGGCATTTAGACCGCACGCCATTAGCAAATAATCGCTGTGTTCGATGAATGGCGTCACATCACTCACTTCGGCCGCGATATCAACATAATGCCGTTTATCCTCGTCGATAGGGCCAAGCGATATAATAAAGGCATATGGCAAAAGCTGCCGCAGCTCGGGCAGTTTTGCATCAATGGCTTGATGCCCACCATAGCCTTTAATGACGGTAACGATAGTTGGCGTATTTTTACCCTCTAACATCGAAGAAAGCGCTTCTTCATCAGTAGTAAGCTGTATTAAGTCTTTTATAAAATCTCGGTAAGTTTGCGCATTCCTTTGCTCCGTGTTGATAAAATCAAGATAGAGGGTTTTTTTAGCCAGCCAATCAGGTGTCATCGCAGATTCTAATGTGCGAGGATAAGGGGCAAGTAAAGCAAGCGCACCAGCGAAAGCGTTTAGATGCGGCTCATCATCGCGAATACCTGGCAGTCTGACATAAAGGTAAGGAACACTGGCGGCGCGGCATAGCATTGCGACTTCAACGCTGACATCAACAACCATTAAATCAATGTGCCGCTGATGGATGGTATCCAGTATTTTATGGCTGCGCTGCTGAATATCGCTATTACCCACGGGCGAATAGTGCAGGCTGGCTGGTTGCCAATATTGCCCTGCGCGCCCAGCGAGTACATCATCTGCACGTTCATCTTCGGCGGGTAGTCGTACAACTTGCGCTTCATCTATAGCCGAAAACGTATAAGTATCGGACGTTAAACTGGTAAATACCGTTAATTGCTGTCTTGCTTCAGCGGGTAATAAGGCAGCAAGTTTATCGATTTGGCGGCAATGCCCTGAGCCGTGATGATGGGCATAATAACCAAGCCGCATTATCCTCGCTCCATTATGTTATTTAAGCCACTGCTTGAACCGATTATCGGCTCTGCTTTATTGTCTTTGCCCTTTTTGTGGTTAAATGAATTCAGTTTTAAATGTGCATCTGTTGGAGCTTCAATGCCTTTTTTCTGCTCACTTTCTGTTACTGCTGCTTTATACAAGGCTAAATAGCCTGCTACCATGGCTGCTACGGAACAAAACTGTAAGGCGCGTTCTCGGCAGGCTTGACGTGAGATGCTTTTAATCTTAGTAAAGCCTCTGATAAAAGCGTCTTTATCTTCCTTAGCGACGATAACGCCAGTATTTGGTGTAACAATCTCAGCGCTAGCACCGACATCAAAGCCAATCACTGGCGTACCGCAGGCTAGGCTCTCAGCCAGTGTTAAACCATACGGTTCATCCCATGTGCTGGTAAATAGCATGGCAGTCGCTTGACAGAGGTAGCGATTTACCTCGTCTTTGGTGACATGACCGACATAATCAAACAGTTTTTGCGCGCCATTTTCACCATCTTGAGCCAAGAGTGGGGCAACTTGCTCATCAAAATACGCTTCATTGCTTTTAGGGCCAGCAATGATGAGTTTCTTCCCAGCTTCCATACAGTATTGCATGGCCAAATGTGTGCCTTTTTCGGGGCAAATACGTCCAAACCAAAAATAAATTTCACCATTTTCACGGGTAAAATCATCCGTAGATGTAATATTAGCATCAAAGGATTTTACATCAATGCCGTTATAAACCACTTCTGATGGCACAAACTCAGAAAATAGCTGCTGTTGGTGTTTGCTGATAGCAGTAAACTGGGTGGTTGTACCGTGGCGCAAGGTCAATAGCGCCAAACGCAATTGCGGGAAAATAGGCGTATGAAAGGTAGTAAAGAACCGCGAGCCAAACGCTTGACCGGTCATCATCGGGATATGATGCAGGCTGTGATTATGCACGATGTCAATCTCACCATGTTCATCGCGCTCGATGATATCGCGTAGCACATCCTGATAGACCAGATACTGATACATCTCCTCGCGGCTCATGCCTAAAGTCTCATGCTCATTCCGATAGACCATCTTATCAAATGCTTCTCGGGTTAGCATCGGGACGAGGCGGGCCTGCGTTTGACTGTCTTGATGCGCATAAAGCAAAACCTCGTGACCTTGGGCGACAAGCTCATCACATATAAGCTGGGTAATCATCTCAAGCCCGCCAGCAAAGGGCTGCGCAATAGGATATAAACAATGAGCAATCATCGCAATGCGTAAAGGTTTCTCCACTAACAGGGCAGGGCGTTCAGCAGTATTATCAATAGCCTCTATAAAATTAACAGGGTCAGCAACGGGCATAAGTACCTCAAAGTAAAACGAGCGATTATGGTAAATAAGTAAAAAAGGATTTAATAAAATCAATGCCTAAAGCCAACCATTAAGAATTAATAATCTTTTTGTCTTCAAATGTCGTATGCATTTCAGGTTGCAGTGGTTTTAGCTTTTTGGTGGGTTTGCGAGGCTGACTAGTAGCCAAGGCAACCGTAGGTTTAGACTTAATGCTAATGGTGGACGGATTTTTCTCAAGAACCCTAAAGTTATCAAATGCCACTTTCGCTGCGCCGATTTTTAATGTACAAATGATCAAAGCACAGATAAACAATAGCGGAGAATAAAGCGGCGAAAACGGTGCCACTATAACGGCAGTGATGATGTTGAGTAGCAAAATAAGCTTGGGTAACGCCACCACATTTGCACGACGTAATGAGCTTTGAGTACGAATGTATTCTTGCTTTGGCGTGCAGACAAAGGGTTTTTCGCTACCCCATAACACAGGCAACCACGATAGCGCGCCAAGTTCCCAAAAGTTCAGATGCATCAGCCATGCTCTGACACGCATTTTGATACTAGATTGATGGTTTTGATGGAGTTGTTTGTTCAGTGGCGCTTTATCCTGTAAATATGCCCATAATCGCCTTATGATAAAAACGCCATAGCTGGCATAGACCAAGTATAAAGGCGTGAGTAGGGGCATGTTAGGCGTGATGTCCGAGAATTGAAACTTTAGAAGTGCGTAGCCAAGGATAAATAAGGTCGCTAGCTGCAAAAATATAAATAAACCCGTAAAGTTTATCCAAGCACTGAGCTGCGAGAGATGCGCGCGCGTATACGCTAAACGTTTACCCAGACTTTTCGTATCTTGGGTTTTAGTGGGCAAGGCTATTGAAAAATAGTTGCTTAACACCTGCATATTGCCATAAATCCAGCGCCGACGCTGACACATCAAATCATTTAACGAAGTAGGTAAGAGACCTGTCGCAATGACTTCTGGTATGAACTGACTTCGAAACCCTTTCTTATGCATCAAGACGCCCATTTGCGCATCTTCGGTAATCGAGACACCTGACCAACCGCCTAAGCTCAAAAGATCTGCGCGGCGTATCACTGCATAAGTGCCTGTTGATAGAGCACGCTTACGATTAAAGGGGCGGTATAAATGATGATTAAAATAATGGTTAAGCTCGCTGTGCGTGTCCACTTGCCCAGCACTGCGGTAAAACTGTGGAAACTGCAAAAGCGTATGGTTTGGATATTGCTTAATAGCATTGGCAATCGAATCTCTGGCGTGGGGCAAAGCTTGATAGTCACTATCGACCACCACAATGTGTGAGCAATCTGGATTCATAAGCCCCAACGCCAAGTTTAACGCGCCTGCCTTAAAGCCTTCTACCGCATCAATATGATAAAAGCGGACATTAAGGGCTGGATCTAGACTGGCGCAAAAAGCGGCCAAAGGCTGATATAGTGAGGTGTCTGTATTGTTGTTATCAATAATAAGTATCTCATCAGTCGCCTCTTTAACAGCCAGCAAAGATTGGATAGTCGCAATCACCAGTTCTGGTGGCTCAGAACGTGTCATTAACTGAAAGCTGAGAGACGCAGAAGCTAAAAGATTCTTTTTATGAATTGTCATGGCTTATCCTTAGGCACATACGACGGACGAGAATAGGAGAAAAAAGCATGAGTGAAAGATACAGGCGAAAAACGAATGTATTAATAGTTATAATGTAGTAGTTATTGTTGTCTTTTTGATTACCCGTTAAATAGTAATATAAAACTCGGTAACCTTAAGACTGTTAAGTGTTGGTAAATATTTAAGAGTGTAATACTACGTAATTTATACAGCCGATTTTATGGCTGTCAGTACGTAAAACACGATTTAGAAGAGGTTTGTGTTACTGGACGAGTAGCGAAATTTTTGAGATATATTGATTTAATAATCTCAAAAAATTTTTAGGAAAAAATGACAAGGGTTAAGAAAAGGAAAAGAGAAGTAAGGGAAAGGTGACGAAGAGGGTAGTGTTAAATCATAATCGGCTATAAATTGTTTAAAATATAATGAACCTTATAAACGATAAAAGCGCATTAGACACTTATAGGTAAAAACCCACCATGCCCAATACGCTTTATCATCAATAACTAATAAGTCTTAAATGATATTTAAATCTTAAAATTAATCTTAAAATCTAAGATTAGTAGTTATTACTGCTGCGCCAATCGTCAACTTCACGTTCGGCATCTTCTTTACTATGGCCATAACGTTCTTGGACGCGGCCAACCAATTTATCGCGGCTGCCTTCGATGTGCGTGAGATCGTCATCGGTCAAGTCGGCCCATTTCTGTTTTACTGAGCCTTTAAGTTGGTTCCAATCACCTTTGAGCGTATGTTCATTCATAGTGGTATTCCTTTTCCTATTATTAGATTACATTAATTTTTTTAGAACCCATCAATTTACTTTGTTATATTTCTCACTTATGGGTTATCAGCAGGCATAAATCCTTAGCTGACAAATCTAATATAAACATGGATAATTGCCTTGTCTGTAGCCCCGATGTGTAGAGTGTTACCCAAACCTTAGCGATAGATTCATTGTGTTAGCAAGGTATATCCCGTGTCATAAATGCACTATTTTCATAAAATCTGTCGCACTTTTTAAAATTAATTACTGTGAATTGCTGGTTTCTAAGTTTGCTAAAAATGCGGCAAACCCTTCTGCCGCTCGCGCTTGTAAGCGGCTGCTAGTAATGACCCGAACGCGATTGCTCCAAGTGATAGCAAAATTTTGCTTCTCAAATTTTTTAACCAAATCGACATCTTCATGGCAAGGCAGGGCAGCAAAACCGCCAACAGCGAGATACGCTGCACTACTAAAGCTCAAATTTGCCCCATGAATATGGCGATGTCCCATCTTATCTTGATAGTGAGCGATATAGTCTTTGCGGGTTTGGGGCGTTAAATGCGCCCAGTCATCAACGCTCACAACGCCGCATATCATAGCAGTCGGCTGATGATTAATATGAGCGATTTGCTGCGTTAGCCAATCTGCTGTGACAAGCGAATCAGCGTCGGTACAGGCAAGCCAAGTCGCGCCAGAGGCAATCGCATGACGAATGCCCAAATCTCGCACTTGCCCCACGCACCGGTAATCACAGCATAAATAATCCACACCAGCGTGCTTGACCAATGTGAGTGTGTCATCGCTACAACTGTCGAGCACCACGAGCACAGTGGCGGTAATGGTAGAGGGCAGCTGCTCAATGGCAGTCTGCACCGATGCCAAGCATTTAGAGATGGTCAGCGCTTCGTTATGAGCAGGAATGACGATAGCGATATTTGTAGTATTCATGCATTTTATTCGGCGGATTTAACGTTAAACCAAGTTTTCTTGCATAGCCACCGTTTCTACCGAACGTTGCCACACATCCAATAAAAAATCGCTATCGACGACTTTACTTTGATGGGTAAAGGTAGGGTGTTGACTATCAACTTGCTGTATTTGCGCAGAGTTTACCTCATTACTTATTCTATTAAATGCGTGGTGCAGACGTTGGTGTACCGTTTCACCCGTCATGGTAAAGCCATCGATGTCATAGCGCCAATGGCAGCATAGTAACGTGCCACCTACCGCAAGATTTTGCTGAATCCAAGCGATGACGGTATCAATATCATTTGGCGATAAGTAATATAAAATTTCACTAATCACAATTAAATCAAAATGCGATTTCGCAATCGGTAATATTTCAGGAATGACACCCTGTATAACCTTTACATGTCCGACCTCTGCCAAACGCTGCTTAGACAGTTGCACCGCCTGTTTATTACCGTCAATACTGACCAAGGTCTGACAACGGTTGGCAAGTAGAGCACTGAACACGCCATTACCACACCCTAATTCAATAGCGCTGGTATATTTTGCTTGTGGCAACACCGCTAGACACATATCGCGTTTACGCTTTTCATACCAGCGGGTCTGATACTGCCACGGATCGCTATTGTCGTTATATAACGCATCAAAATAGCTTTCTGAATAAGCAGTGGCTGTCGTCTCTTTTTTACCATTCGACAAATCAGTATGAACAGTATGTAAGTCGGTTGTAGATACCTGCAAATTACCGACCTCATGCATTGGCGGTGTCAATTTAAGATTGTGGCTCATATAAATAAACTTCCCAAGGTTGGCTGATTCTAGCGATGGTTTGAGCCGATAAAATAGGCGGGTTGCCTGTACTTTCATCAACGGTTATTTGGCTTTTGAAACAGGCGATAGCCTCGGTTTTGCGCTGTAACTGCTCGGGCGTTAAGTCCACCCTGAGCGTGCAGTGCCAAGGAATACGACTATCGGCAGGTTTTGCCCAATGCCATGCCCAAATCAACACTTGATAACAGGCGAGTTGGTGTTGCTTAGCGAAAGCGGCGACTACTTGTCCTGTTGCTTCATGATCGGGATGACCATCATGTACAAAAGGCGTGATTAAAATATCATCAGGTTGAATAATTGCTGCTAATTTTTGGTGAAACTGTGCCCGCTCAGCAAAAACGTCACCATCGGTTAGCGCTAAAGACATACAGGTCACCTGCTGAGCAATGCCTAACACTTCTAATGCCGCTAAGCTCTCTTGCGGACGGATAGTATCAAGCAGGCGCGGCGGATAAATTTGCGAGTCTGGGTGACTTTGTGTACCGTTGGTCACGTGCACAAGGACGATAGGATTACCGTTGGCTGCCAGTCGTTGCAGCAATCCGCCGCAGCCCAATATCTCATCGTCAGGATGCGGCGCAAATACGCAAATACGCTGCTGTGGCGGGAAGTTTTTTGCTATATCTAGTCGAGGTAAATCGTGCAGTCCCTGCCAGTTTTGCCAAGCATCGGTGCTGGTACCATCGCCTTCAATGACGCGGTCACCGACAATCGGATGCTCAGGCTTGACTAAGTGCGCTAAGGGTGCTGAGTGCGCCGACATCACATTATGGTCTGTTAAGGCTTGCGTATTATTTTCTGCCTGATGCACATGATGGTCAATAAAGTCTCGTGCCACATTTACTTTGGGGTTTACAGTTGCCATATATTGTCCTGCCTGTCTGTCAAATCGCTGATTGCGGCGCGGTCTAAAGCGCTAGATAGCTCGCCGATTTTTTGTAAATCAAAGGCACCATGACTTTGACGAATAAATACCGCCAAATCTGCGGTTAACCTCGCAAAATGGGCATTACCACAAAATGGCGCTGCCCCTAATGCTTGTCCGACTGTTTCCATCACTTGGCGCGCTACTTGCTCAACATTGGCGCGTAATTGACGGATAGCAAGTTCATGGTTTTGCTGCGGCTTACTCTCTATTAAGTCAGCAACATGATAAAAATACTGCTGAGTAACGGCCAATGCTGTGCTGATTTGACCCAAATACATGGCTTTATAGTCATTGGGTTTATGCTGATAAGCGGTTATTAAATAATTGGCAATGCAAGCGGCCGCACCGTACCAGCAAGCCGCAACGCCTGCCGCGCCATGCCAAAATCCTACCCGTTCTAGATACGTATTTGGCGCACCAACGTTATCGGCGTCTACCTCATGGAACTGTATGGTTGCCGTATCAGTGGCTTGCATGCCAATCGCTTGCCAAGCGTTATTATCAATATCAATACCAGATTGGTGCATATCCACCATCAATAGTTGCGCTTGTCCCTGCTCATCGCGATAAGTCATCAACCCATAATCCACGAGGTTGGCGCCCGAGCACCATGCCTTGCTACCGCTGATTTTGCCCTCTGTATGACGTATCGGGTCGGGGTGTCCTTCTGCTGCCCAAACCGCCCATAAGCCTTGAGGCGCTTTATCGTAGCCGACTTCATGCAAAATACTTAACGCATCCAAATACGATTCAAACCATTTCGCAAGTGTTAAATCTAGGCTCGACACATAAGCCAAGACTTGCCATCGAATCAAGGTGTTAGACTGATTTGGCTTGCTTGCTTGTTTATTATTTTGAGCGTTCGTCGTATCGCCTTCGCTTATAACATTTTCAGCACTGGAAACAGCCCCAGCACCACTAGCAGGGTGGGGAATGTGGTCGCTATAGCGAACTAAAATCGTTAATATTTCACGGCGCAATTTATCGGTCATAGCCAAACTGCCGATAGTTTGGTTTTCTGCTTGTATAACTTCTTCTATAGCAGATTTTATATTTATTAATACAGCGTTTTTGGCATCGGGCACTTGCATACAGTCTCCTAATTATTATGAATCAGACATTTGAATGGCACCAAAAGCGCCATCATCTGCTGACCGTTTTTTATTATCATATCGGCCATCTAAATACAAATCGTCTAAAAAGCGTTGCTGCCAAGCGTATAAATCATCTTGATGTAGCCCTTGTAGCAATGCTTGATAGCGTAACTGCCGCTCTTTTAATGGCATCGTCAAAGCCGTCCTTAACCCCTCTATCATACTCGTAGGCTGATGCGGATCGACAATGACCGCCGCTTGCATTTGCTCAGCGGCTCCTGCGTAACGCGAGAGCATGAGCACGCCCGGATTATCAGGATTTTGCGCGGCGATATATTCTTTAGCAACCAGATTCATACCGTCTTTTAAGGAGTTGACCCAGCCGATATCACTTTGCCAAAATGCGGCCATCAAGGGTTCATGATTTAAGACGTTTTCGCTATATTTAATCGCTTGCCAAGCACCGTTGTCAGTTGAAAATTGCTGATTTATCTCGCTGACTGTTCGTTTAACTTCCTGATAAAGCCGTTGGTAAGTTGGCAAATCTAAGCGACTAGGACAAGCGATTTGTAATAATTGCAGCTGATTTTGATAGCTTGGATAATGCTCTAGAAAGTCACGATAGGCTGAAAAACGTCTTAATAAGCCTTTTGAATAATCAATTCTATCTACCGCGATAATTTGTTGTGTCGTCGTCTTGTCGGTTTTTTTATATACATTATGGTGCGCCAAATGTGCAGGTAAAGACGAGGCTAATTGACTGACCTGCTGCTGGATTCTTGCGACATTAATACCGATCGGATAGGCGTTAATCAATAAACAATGCTGAGGTTTAAAGTCTAAATTAAGCGTTAATGCTGTCCCAAATGAGCGGTAAGTATGAGTAAAAGGTTGGTTTTTTTGTAAGATATTGATGGGGGTAAGTCCGACATCGCTGTTTTCTGCTAAACCGTTTGCTAGCACGTCTTCTTTATCTACACTTTCTTTTTCCGCTCTCTCTTCGTTCAAACGATTTTCTGACAACCTGTCTTTTAAATAATGCTGAAAAACGTCAACGCAATTGGTGCATCCTTGCTGGGTTTGGGTACCGAGCACATCATAATGCGCCAGATGATGAATGAGCTCAGCGCTTTGCTTAAGCTGTTGCCAAAAATCCAGCGCCACAAAGGGAATGTGTAAAAAAAGCCCAATGCGATTGTTTATACCAAGCTTTCGGCAATGATACGCCACACTTAAAAAATGATAATCATGGACCCAGATGACATCGTCAGGCTGGATAATACTTTTTAATTGGCGCGCAAATAAACGATTGACCGCCTGATAGCCCGCATAATCATCTGCAGCTTGGCTGATAAGCGCTGTTTGCTCATGCAGTAGAGGCCACAATACATTATTGGCAAAACCGCAGTAGAAATGCTGATATTGCTGGGTGGTAAATGCGGTGGTCACATAAGTGATTTGTGTGGCGCGGGTTTTTGCCTTGCTGCTCGCCATAAAGCGATGTTGAATACTGCTAAATGTATTGGCGGCGTCGGTATTATTGGCGTTGTTGTCATTGACGACTTCGCCATTCCAGCCCATCCAGACGACTGATTTGCCGATTAAAACGTCTTGCAATGCGACAGCAAGCCCGCCCGCCATAGGGTGGTTATCGGGCATCTTTACGCGGTTAGATAAGACAATTAAGCGGCTCATGTCAGTGGTCTCGCTGTATTTTTTAATGGGCGTCGGTTAGTGTCTATTAGCGGCGGTGCCACTTGCTCTTGCTCTGTTAAACCAGATAATTTGGGAGATAAGGTTGGGCGCTGTTGGCAAAACTTCAAAAAGCTCTCAAGCAATACCGTGACCTCAAAAATATTATTGACATAATAATGCGCACACGTTGGCTCAGTGCCGTCATAACCTACTTTCATACCCATACCTTTTATGGGTGGTTTAGAATCCTCTCGTGGTTCGTTATTTTGTATAAAGCGACTTCTTTCTGTCATGTGCTTGTCACCTTGTACTGCCATAAATCCTGTTTCATCGGTGATGTCGTCGCCAATAAAGATAGGACAAAGCCTATTGTTAGCCTGAAATTTTTTTAGTAAGGTCAAAATCGCACTGCCTTTATCGGCGTCTTTGGGCGCGATTTCCCAGACATATTTACCTTGTTTTACTATCCAATCGCCATGGTTTTTTACGATTGTGGTTATAATGCGATAAGCGATATCGGCTAAGGCGGGATTTTGACGATAATGTAGGGCAACGGAGTAGGGCTTGTCTTCTATGATAAAATCGTCATAGCGCAAGCAAGAGCGGATAAGCGCTTGTTTTATAACAGCAAGCTCAGCGCTGTCGACGGATGAAACGCTCATATTATTATTAGATTCGTTATCTTCAAAGTCTATTTCTAGTCCATGCGTTGCGGCGATGGGTAAGCGTAGCGGCGCCAGCATTTGCTTTGCTTCGGCTAGACTGCGCCCAGTAACAGCAGCGATTTTGACGCTATAATCTTGTATGTTTTGTAAAAGTGTTAAAGTGGTAGCGGGGATAAAGCTGTCTTTCGGGTTCAAGGTGAAATCAGCAAGCGTGCCGTCGATATCTAAAAACAAGCAGTAGCGCTGCTGATGAGAGAGATAATCAGCGAAGTGATTTGGCGCAACGTATATAGGACATCTGATAAGGGCGCTATTTGCTGGGACGCTTCTTCCTGAAGTCACATGTTATCCTTATTTTAACGTGTCAGTTATATGATGCTCTAAAACGGGTATTGTTTAATCGAAGCTAAGCAATTAAAACTAAGCAATCAAGGCTAAGTCATTAAAGTTAAGTAAATAAAAATTATTAACGAAGCTTAGCAATTAAGCTTCCTCATAAGTTTGCCATAAAGTCCATCTTACTACGATGGACAAAATATGGTATTTAGTATAAGTTTTTTTAGTATCTGTCTTTTAATTTACAAAAATCATTAGGAAAAAATTATGCATATCAGCGCAAATTTCGATGCCGGTAATATTGAGGTTATCAATGCAGAAGATCAAACCAACATTCAATTGGCGATTCGTCCAGACGTGGGCGGAGAGTTTTTTCAGTGGTTTAACTTTCGTTTATCAGGCGAAGTTGGCGAGCAGTACGTACTCAATATTATGAATGCAGGGAAGGCCTCCTACCTTGCAGGCTGGGAGGATTATCAAGCGGTGGCTTCCTATGATCGCGAGTATTGGTTCCGTCTGCCAACCTCTTATAAGGATGGTAAGTTAACGATAACGGCAGAGCTTGCGTGCGAAAGTATTCAAATTGCGTATTTCGCTCCCTATAGCTATGAGCGTCATCAAGACTTGTTAGCGGCGGTGCAAGTGCATCCGCTCGCGTGTTTGGAGCATTTGGGCGAAACGCTTGATAAACGCGACTTAACCTTAGTAAAAGTAGGTAATGGTGATAGCAAGAAGCGCAGTATCTGGATTACGGCGCGCCAGCATCCGGGCGAGACAATGGCTGAATGGCTGGTTGAGGGGCTATTGAACAGTTTGTTAGACGAGGATAATGCCACGGCTAAGTTGTTATTGGAAAAAGCCAATTTTTATATCGTACCGAATATGAATCCTGATGGCAGTGTGCGCGGGCATCTGCGTACCAATGCGGTAGGGACGAATCTAAACCGTGAATGGGCAAACCCAAGCTTAGAAAAAAGCCCTGAAGTATTTCATGTCATCAATAAAATGGAAGAAACGGGTGTGGACTTGTTTTATGACGTGCATGGCGATGAAGCGCTGCCTTATGTGTTCCTTGCCGGCTCGCAGGGCACGCCAAGCTATAACGACCGCCTTGCCCATCTACGTGATAAATTCTCAGAAGTCTTAACATTGGCCAGTGCCGATTTTCAGTCTGAATTTGGTTATGACATTGATGCGCCGGGCACAGCAAATATGACGATTGCCACCCACTGGGTAGCCGAGCGTTTTGATTGCCTTGCCAATACCTTAGAGATGCCATTTAAAGAGAATGCCAATTTACCTTTTGAAGATACAGGTTGGTCACCTGAGCGTTCTATTAAATTAGGGGAAGCCTCGTTGGTCGCTATGCTGGCGGTCGTTGATGAGTTGCGTTAATCATAAATTTGCTGCAAGTTAATCAGATGGTTTCATGACAATAATTTAATAGTGATGGTTTAATTGTTTAGGGCAGGAGCTTAAACGCTCAGTTTTTAGCTTTTGCTCTAGGCAATTACAAGGTTATTAAATGGCGGGTAGCAGTAATTTTGCATTTTTATCTATAAAAAATAGCATCTGTCATTTTTCATAGATTACATCAGGTAATGATTTTGTACATAGTCAATGCATAGCTCATAAAAAGCTTGAGCAGCCACAGAGATGGTTTTGTCCGCCCGTTTAAAGATGCCGATTTGTCTGTCTAAAGATGGTTCCAGCAACTTTATCCAAACCAGCTCAGGCTCATTAGCTGGGAAAGCCAGTTTTGGTAGGGTAGTGATGCCCAAATCATTCCTTAATAAGGAAAACAAGGAGGTAATATTTTCTACTGTATAGCGCGCTTTACGATTTAGGGCTTCAGCAGGCGTGTTTTCAAGTAATCTACAAGTGCCATTATAAATAAAGGGCTGCGACATCAGTTGTTGCCAATGTAATCCTGACGTTTGGTTTGACTCGCCGTTTTTGTTTATATGGTTTAACTCATTACTTTTTAAGCAAACCACGCCAATAGGGTCTGATATAAGCGGCGTAAAATCAATGTCAGTTTGGTCGATACTGGTGCAATTGCCCAATGCCAAATCTACTTCACCCGTCAGTAAGCGATTCGCCACCCCCACCGCATTATCGTCTATCAAGACAATTTCGATATCAGGATATTTTTTAGAATAAGCAACCAAAACGCTTGGCAGCAGCTTTGTGACCAGTGATGGTACGCTTGCAATCCTAATCTTACCTTTTTCTCCAGCTGCAATCGCTTGCAAATCATCTTCCAACGTTTGATAAATGCTCAGGAACTGCTGAATTTTGGGCACACAGCTTTCGCCAAACGGCGTCAATGTCGCTTTATTGCCAACTTCAAATAAGCTTTGGTTCAATGTCTTTTCTAGCTCTTTTATCGATGCAGATATAGCCGCTTGCGAGCGATTGGCGCGACTGGCAGCTGCACGAAAACCGCCTTCTTCTACCACGATTAAAAAATGACGTAATTGTTGTAATTTCATAATGTTGGCTACCTTTATAAGCGCTGCTGACTGTTTAATTTTATGCACTTTCATAACGTCACAAACCGTTAAATCAATACAAATCTAAGTGATAGATTAAATCTATCATATTTAATATTTAATTAGTTAGATTTATCGTATGTAAATGGGTAGCATAAGGATTAGAAATAAAGGATTGATAAAGCCATCTAAGAAAAGGATTGAAAAAATGAGCACTCACTCAACCAAACAAGCGGTTCATACCGCACTTTATGCCTCAAAATCGCCACTTGAGTGGGCAATCACCAATAATGGCACGTTATACACCGCGCAAATTCCTATTGATGGAAACGGTGAGGTAGTCGCAGGTGGTATCGAAGCGCAAACCCGTCAAACCCTTGATAATTTAAAGCACACCTTAGAATGTGCTAACAGTAGTATGGATGCGGTATTACAAGTGCTCATTTATGTCACTGACCGCGACTATCTAAAAACCGTTAACCAAGTCTATGCAGAATATTTCAAGGCGCCTTACCCCAACCGCGCAGCTTTAGTCATCTCAGGCTTGGCACGAGAAGAAATGCTGGTCGAGTTGGTCGTTTACGCGGCTGTGCCTTAAGATTAAACGCTAATTTATAAGCGTTAGACGGTTTTTATCACTCAATTTCATTGTATGTTTTTAAATAAACGCACCCAAACTCTTTATAAAGGATGTTGTTATGTCAACTCAAGCGCTCAAACAAGACCCAAAAAAATCGCTTTATATCAACGGTGAATGGCAGGCAGGTAGCGATACCATTGCTAATATTAACCCCTCTGATATCACAGAAACGATTGGTGAGTTTTCTCAAGCCAGCAGTAATCAAGTACAAGATGCTATCGCTGCCGCACGCCGTGCCCAGCCAAAGTGGGAAGCGGTCGCGATGGAAAAAAAGCAAGCTATCCTGCAAGCGATTGGCGATGAGATGATTGCGCGCTGTGATGAGCTGGGTACTTTATTATCACGCGAAGAAGGCAAGCCGTTTGCGGAAGGTCGCGGTGAGATTTATCGCGCGGGGCAGTTCTTCCATTATTATGCCGCCGAAGTGCTGCGCCAAATGGGCGACCTTGCTGATTCAGTCCGCCCTGGTGTCAAAGTTGAAATCACCCGCGAAGCTGTCGGTGTCGTTGCTATTATTTCACCTTGGAACTTTCCAACGGCGACCGCGGTATGGAAAATCGCCCCAGCCCTTGCCTTTGGTAATAGCGTGATTTGGAAGCCTGCGAATTTAACGCCAGCCAGTGCTGTAGCGTTGGCAGAAATCATTCACCGTCAAGGCTTGCCAGAAGGTACGTTTAACTTAGTGCTCGGTGGCGGCTCATCAGTTGGCGATGCGCTTATCAATTCAAAAGATATCGATGCAGTCAGCTTTACCGGTTCAGTAGAAACCGGCCGTAAAGTTGCGGCGGCAACGGCGCCTAACTTTGTGCGTTGCCAACTTGAGATGGGCAGTAAAAATGCCCTGGTTATCGCTGATGATGCCGATTTGCAAGTGGCTATTGATGCGGCGGTTGCTGGCGCGTTTGGTGGCTCAGGTCAGAAATGTACCGCATCTTCGCGTTTGATTGTGATGGACGGTATTCATGATGCGTTCGTCGATGGCGTGATTGCAAAAATGAAAACCTTAAAAGTCGGTCATGCGCTGGATGACGGTATCTTTATGGGTCCTATCGTTGATGACAAGCAGCTAGCGTCTAACATGGATTGGATTGAAAAAGCCAAGCAGGCTGGTGCCAATTTAGCCTTTGGTGGCGAGCGTCTAGAGATGCCCCATGACGGCTATTATATGTCGCCAACCTTGTTTACCGATACTGATAATAGCTGGGATATCAACCAAGAAGAAGTATTTGCGCCGCTCGCTTGCGTCATGCGTGTCAAAGATTTAGAAGAAGCCATTGCCATGACCAATGACACGCGTTTTGGCTTAACCGGCGGCATTATTACCCAAAGCTTGCGTAACAGCGCGCTGTTTAAAGAACAAGTGCAAGCGGGCTGCGTGATGGTCAATCTGGCGACAGCAGGTACCGATTATCATGTGCCGTTCGGTGGTCGTAAAGAGTCGAGCTTTGGTCCGCGTGAGCAAGGCCAATATGCCAAAGAGTTTTATACCATCGTCAAGACGGCTTATCAAAAAGCGTACTAAGCAAAATCACTATAGAGTTGGTCACTTAGTAGCTCTAGCGTAAAAGGAAGTATGGCTGGGATAAGTTTTTTGTAGCCTCTGCGAGCATGGCGAACAGCAAGCGAAAAAAATTTATACCAGTTATGTGTCGGTATTTATGGCACTGCTTTATTTTATATCGACACCATTTTAAAAAGTATAAAAAGGGAATTTGATATGTACCAAGACCATATCGTCATTGACGGATTACAGTATAGCCACTGGGATCGAGACTACTTTAAGATGCTACAAGCTGGCGGTATCAACGCGGTACATGCGACCTTGGTCTATCATGAAGATGCGCGCCAAACTCTGACGCGCTTTAGCGAATGGCATAGGCGTTTTGAGCAAAATAGCGATTTGATTTTGCCCGTTTATTCGGTCGCTGATATTAAGACTGCAAAGGAACAAGGCAAAGTCGGTATCTTTTTTGGCGCGCAAAACTGCTCACCTATTGATGATGAGATTGGCTTAATTAGCGTCATGCGCCGTTTGGGATTGCTGATTATGCAACTAACTTATAACAACCAAAGCTTGCTAGCGACCGGCTGTTATGAGCAAAACGATAGCGGTGTGACGCGTTTTGGTCAACAAGCCATCAAAGAGATGAATCGCGTCGGCATGATTATCGATATGTCACATAGCGCTGAGCAATCAACGCTTGAGGCTATTGAGATATCGAGCCGTCCAATTTGTATCAGCCACGCCAATCCAACCACAGCCCATGATGCCTTACGTAATAAATCCGATACGGTCATTAGCGCCTTAACCCAAGCAGGCGGTCTGTTGGGTTTTAGCTTATATCCGTTCCATTTGCCGAATGGTAGCAACTGTACGCTTGATGATTTTTGTCGCATGATTGCTGATTGTGCTGATAAATACGGCGTAGAGCATTTAGCCATTGGCAGTGATTTGTGCTTAAACCAGCCGCAAGCGGTGCTTGAATGGATGCGCAATGGACGTTGGTCAAAGGCCATGGATTATGGTGAAGGTAATGCCAACAATTCAGGCTGGCCGGACACCTTGCCATGGTTTGCGGGCAAGGATGGTATGGAGAATATCTACAAAGGTTTGCTCAAACATGGTTTTAATGACACAGACGCTGGCAAGATTATCGGTCAAAATTGGTTTAATTTTCTTGAGGCTGGCATCAAACCTTTAACCTAAGTGCTCACGCGATATTGGGTGTTATATAACATCAAATAGCATGTAAACCAGAAACATTAAAGTATGGACAGGTGCAATAACACAATTTAGATGTAACGCTAATTTAAATGACGCAAGATTATCATATGGAGCCACATCATGGCCTACTTAAAGGGACTTAACCGAAATAATGAGCATGGACGCTCGCATAATACTGTAAAAGTACATGAGGATTTGAACCAAGACTCATCTGATACCTTGGGGCTCAATAATCCAGCGTTTTGGTACAGCGGCGGCTTTATCATTGCCTTTGTGCTGATGGCAATTTTTGCCGAAGAGCGCCTAGCAGAAATAGTCAATATAGGTTTTGTCTGGTCGGCTAAAGTCTTTGGGCCGTTTTGGCAAATCTTATTGTTAGCTACTTTTGTGATCGCTTTAGCAGTTGGGGCGGGTCGCACAGGACGGGTCATTTTAGGTAATCTGCCTAAGCCTGAAATGGATAGCTTTAAATGGATGGCGATTCTATTTTGTACACTGCTTGCGGGCGGCGGGGTATTTTGGGCAGCCGCTGAACCTATTGCTCATTTTGTGTCGGCACCGCCTCTTTACGGCGAATCTGCTGATATCCAACAAAGAAGTATTAATGCACTTTCGCAATCCTTTATGCACTGGGGTTTTTTGGCATGGTCGATTGTCGGTAGCTTGACCGCCATTGTGGTGATGCATCTGCATTATGACAAAGGCTTGCCGCTCAAACCTCGTACGCTTTTGTATCCTATGTTTGGCGAGCGCGTACTCACGGGTCAAACGGGCGCGATTATCGATGCTTGCTGTATCGTGGCGGTTGCTGCCGGTACGATTGGTCCTATTGGTTTTTTAGGGTTGCAGACCAGTTATGCTCTTAATACGCTGTTTGGTATTCCTGATACCTTTGTCACCCAGCTGATTATCATCATATTTGCCATAGCCCTTTATACCATCTCAGCCATTAGTGGTCTTGCTCGCGGTATGCAGCTGCTAAGCCGCTTTAACGTGATATTGGCTTTTGCCCTCATGGTATTTATTTTGATGTTTGGCCCTTCCAAGTTTATTGTCAATGGTTATATCCAAGGCGTTGGTACCATGGTACATAACTTTATTCCGATGGCAACATATCGCGGCGATGAAGGCTGGCTTGGTGGTTGGACAGTATTCTTTTGGGGTTGGTTCTTGGGTTATGGTCCGATGATGGCCATCTTTATTGCTCGTATCTCTCGTGGTCGTACGATTCGAGAGTTGATTACCACCGTTTGTATCGTCGCGCCGCTTGTCACTTGTTTTTGGTTCACGGTGATTGGTGGCTCGGGTCTGGCGTTTGAGATTGCCAATCCTGGTAGTGTGAGTACGGCTTTTGAAGGTTTTAATCTGCCCGGCGCCTTGCTTGCAGTCACGCAGCAGCTCCCATTTCCGCTGATTACGTCATTACTGTTTATCATTTTGACCATGATATTTATTGTCACGACTGGCGACTCTATGACTTATACCATTAGTGTCGTTATCAGTGGTGAGCGCGAGCCCAACGCTATGATTCGTACCTTTTGGGGCATTATGATGGGCGTCACGGCGATTGCATTAATATCACTTGGCGCAGGTGGCGTCACAGCTTTGCAGTCTTTTATTGTCATTACCGCGGTGCCGGTATCCTTCATTCTCCTACCGTCGTTATGGAATGGTCCCAAAATTGCGCAACAAATGGCACGCGACCAAGACCTTTATCGTCCTAACCGTGTTGAGACGGCTCATAAAATTGCGGAAGAAAAACTTGCTAATCAAGAGATTGTGAAAGAAATCGATTGAATGCATCATTAATAAAGCGCATAACTTATTTGCACATTAAAGTCATAAATAATAATGAGTCTTTAAAGTTGCCCGATAAGTGATGAGCTTGAGATATATTTAAGGTGATAGTTATATGGAACATACTTTGCCAAACAGCGAAATGCTGAAAAATGCCAAGCTAGACGCGGTCAGCTTTCGTACCCCCAATGTGGTGATGCACTCTGAAAGACTGGGCGCGATGCACCAAACGCGGATCAGCTTTGTACGCACGCTATTGCGTAAAATCGATCAAGAAAATTGGACGCTCAGCAAACATCTTTGGGATTTAGATGATGACGGCTACGGACAAGTGATTTATCGTTTGCAAACGCCGGAGCATATTTATCATTTGGTGGTATTTTGCAATCAAATCGCTGATGAAGAGCGTAATGACCGCGTGATTGCGCAAAAGTGGGATGTGACCTTTGCTTTGGTTTACGGCGAAATCGGCGATGAGCTATTAGCAAATCTAAAAGTTAATGTGCCACTACAAGAAGCCGGTCGCAACTCAAACATGGTCATGGTGCTGGCTCGTGCTAATAAAAGCGTGCGCGTCTTTGATCATGTTGTCAGCGCACTTGCCGATGGCAAACAGCCTGATTTAGAAGTACTAGCCAAAGTCGGTTATATCTTGCGCACCACCGCGGTTTATGGCAATGGTAAGTTTGGTATTTACGATTTCAAACCTCTGGATCATAGTGAAGATTTTAACCAATCTTTTCGCGCGCAGATGTGTGCGGTGTATCTTATCCGAGAATTTAGTCTTGATTGTGTGGATTATTTGGCGAAGAAAAGAGGTGGTAATAAGGCTGTCAGCCTACATCCAGAGATTAAACGCTACTTAGGTATCGGTAATGCCACCGGTCTTGGTATGGCGCCTTATTTGATCAATCATCCTTGTGTGGTAGATCAATGGTTAAGTACGCGTGAAGCGGCACTGCAAGCGGTATTGGTTTGCGATATCGACTTTGAAGCCGATGATAATAAAATAGCGCAATTTTCAACCTTGATGAATCGCGCTATTCAGCATTTCTCAGAAGTGGTGACTATTAACGAGCCACAAATTCTGCTTAACCATACGATTGTGACGGAGCTAACCCAATTACAAAGCAAGCTGACATCTGAGCTGAAAAAATGTACCACGTGGGCGGATTTTTTACAGCGCAACGATTATCTCAGTTTTGAGAGCCAAGAGGTTATTATCTCTTGTATGATGGAGCTATATCCTGAGCGTGTGGATGGATTTGCCGGCCAAGTAAATGCTGATGAAACCATGTCATTGCCTAGTGGTAAAGTGGTTCAAGACTTAATTGAAGTATTGGAAGCGCGTTATCAGTGGGCGATTAGTATTGATTTTTCTGCCGAAGAGAATGTCTATTGGTTTTGGTATCGCTCTGAAGATAAAGAAGAGCCGAGAATGGGCGTGCGCGGCCAAGAGCATGGCGATGATAAAGAATTTTTGTTAGATATCGGCCGCCAAGCGAATACCCTGTATTTAGCACTAAAACAAGCTAATTCTCAGCAGCTATTGTCTGAATTCATTTTAACCCAGCCAAAATACCGCACCATCGCCCGACGCGTCTGGACGTTGGGTCATAAAAAGATGGGTGACATTCAGATTAATGTCTTGCAAAAAACCGCACTACCGATGCATTTATTGCGCTGTAAATTGTCCATGTTTGGGGCCACCAAGTTTGATCCGCGTTCAGATCGTTGGGTACGCGTGACCCTGTTCCAAGGCGCGCCATTATTCGATGAAGTAGATAGCGATGAGTGGCTATTTCCTCTTTTGCCAAAAACACATGACTTATCAACTTTACCATTAGCCGCCCAATAAGGAGTATCAAGACATGATTGTATCGCACAATGAAATCGTGACCATGGTCAATAAAGCCTTTTTAGGGTTGCAGCGTGAAGTAGGCGAGGCAGACCTGATCGCCTCTATGGTGGCAGAGCTACAAATGGCGGGGCTTAATGGTATTTTGCATTTTAATAATGCCAGTCCGTTTATTTTATCTGAGCGTGATATGCCCATCGATATTGTGCATCAAGCTGAGGGTGAGGTTATTTTAGATTTGCATGGTAGCAGTCTGGTTTGTCATCTGCCTGCGGTGATGGACTATGCGCTTGAAAAAATGGGCGATCGCGAGCATTTTAAAATCTATCTAAAAAACTGTCATAACCGCTGGCTAGCCTACAGCGAGCTTGCAAAACTGGCCT
Organism: Psychrobacter sp. M9-54-1; assembly: GCF_016613355.1. Classification (NCBI taxonomy): domain Bacteria; kingdom Pseudomonadati; phylum Pseudomonadota; class Gammaproteobacteria; order Moraxellales; family Moraxellaceae; genus Psychrobacter; species Psychrobacter sp. M9-54-1. The sequence continues at coordinate 263,776 of NZ_JADGFW010000005.1, forward strand.
CAAAAGGGTTTGCATGTCTCGCTAAATGGGATAATGGTAGCGCTCCTAAGCATACGGTATTCACTTTAGATAAAAGGTTTGTTTATCCTGATTTGTATTTTTTTAATGAGGCGCAGGACAACTACGATACCAATGATATGGTGATTGAATTATCGACGGCTAACTTTGATATTGAGCAGGATATTCAGCATTTTGATCGTAAGATTTCGACGGATGAATTGTTTGAAACCCATCAGCGCGCTTGGAAAGAAGGCATTTATGTCGATGATGAGCAGTGGGCGACGCTCAAAAAAAGCGCGGCGGCAATATTGGTCGAAGATAATGAGACGTCAAATAAAGGGGCTGGGGGTGTATAAGAGATAAAGTCCAGTCTATATAAATAATCGCTGCTTATTCTATTAATGGAGGATAAGCAGTGACGCAGTCCTCAATCCTTTCTCTATATCCTATGCAAGATCTCATCGCTTTTCTTATCAAGAGCACTGTTATAGCCGCTGCTTTAAATATTGTTATTTGCAGATTGTTTTTAGGGCGTGTCTTCAATTCAATCGATGGACATCTAAATGGGCTAAAAATGGCTAAATTTTGCCAAACTTCATCAAATAGCTAGGTAATATCCCGATATTAACGGCGCTATTTTCCTTGTTTGACTGCAATTTATCTCATTTTTATCACCATTTTTAAAATGAAGACACGCGCTAGTACTGCCCTTTTGTTTTTTCTTAAAAATTGTCAAATAAATTATCTGTGAAAATTTCAAAGTGGGAGAATGACAATATTGTAATCTTAACGTCATCTGTTAGTCAGAAGGATTCATGTATCATGCATGTATGATGATAGTGTCGTGATATCGGGTCAAACGCTTAACGTATTGCTCCAAATTTAAAAATGAAAGACAGCTCTTTTTGATTATAAATATCACATGCGACATTAAACAATAAATGACGAGAGGGTATGTATGAAACCTGATAACCATAACTTAACTTTTAAGCAGCATAAATTGTTTGGTGCGCTTATCCTACTGACAGTGACATCGTCGTTATTTGCTTGTAACGACACCAATACCACTGCTGCAACCACAGCGCCTGTAGAGACGGCAACAGACAGCCAGAATTCAAAAGTCCAAACGTCTAAAACTGAGTCGACGAGCTCTAGCAGTAACAGTGATGCGCTGAGAAACGTCTCTGCGACGGTTTATAAAGATGCCAATTGTGGCTGCTGTAAGGAGTGGATTAGCCATGCCGAACATCACGGTATGACTGCGGCGGGACAAGATGTCGCCGACTTAGCTGTTTTTAAAGAGCGCTATGGCGTCCCTAGTAATATGCGCTCTTGTCACACGGCAGTCACGACCGATGGTTATGTATTCGAAGGTCATGTGCCTGCCAAATATATAGCCCAGTTTCTAGCCAATCCACCAAGCGATGCTATTGGCCTTGCCGTACCCGGTATGCCAATGGGTAGCCCTGGTATGGAGTACCAAAATAAATTTTCACCCTATCAAGTGATGCAAATCAATAAAGACGGTAGCACAGCGGTATATGCTGAGATTGATAGTGCCAACGCCCAGCTATAGCTGAAAAGGTGACTTTTGTCCTGTATCGCTCTATGATGACTAATTATAAAGTAATGAAATAAGGAGAGCCTGTAATGATTCTCATGATGCACGCTATGGGCTAGGGCGGGTCTCTCGTTTATGGATTGTTTATGCTACTGATTTTTATAGTGCTGATACTGACGATTATGGGGCTGCTTAAGTACCTACGTAATAAGTAAAAGTTAGAAACATTGGTTAAAGGTTGATGATATAGCCAAGAGTTGATGATAAGTGAGCAGAAGCTTTGCTTGTCATCTGCGCTTAGCGTCTTCAAGGAAGGATTTTATGAAACATACGGTTGATAAAAAAACGATCAAAGGTGGCAAATACGATAAAGTGCCAGAAAATTATAACGGTACGGTCTATATTTGCCCGATGCATCCTGAAGTCAGAGATGTTGAAAAAAGTGATTGCCCGATATGCGGTATGTTTTTGCAGCCTGAAGACGAGATAGATGGCGCAAGCCACGTGGAGCATAACCACAGTGACAATTATCAAAGTCATCAAAATCATCACCATGAAAACAATCATAACCATGAACACAACCAGACGCATTGTCACGGGAGTAACGAAAGCAGCGCTGAAGTCAAGTCGGTCAAAGGCGGTAAATACGACAAAGTGCCCGAAGATTACGATGGCACGGTTTATACTTGTCCGATGCATCCTGAGGTCAGAGACGTTAGAAATAGTGGCTGTCCGATTTGCGGTATGGCACTCGAGCCAGAAACGGTCGCCATAGGTGAAGAAGATACCGAAGAGCTCGACGATATGACGCGGCGCTTTTGGATATGTACGCTGCTGACCTTACCGCTATTCATTTATACCATGAGCGATATGGTTGGGATAAATCTCGATCAAATTGGCTCGTTTGATATCTCAGGGCAACTTGGTCAAATCATACAATTGGTACTGGCGACTCCCGTTGTCGTTTGGGGCGCAGCACCCTTTTTTGTACGTGGTTGGCAGTCTATTAAAAGCCGCAATCTAAATATGTTTACCTTGATTGCGCTTGGCGTCGGCGCAGCTTACGGTTTTAGTATTGTGGCAACTTTCTTTCCCAGTATATTCCCAGATAGCTTTAGAGATAGCGCTGGACAAGTCGGCGTTTATTACGAAGCAGCAGCGGTAATCACGACTTTAGTACTGCTTGGTCAAGTGCTTGAGCTCAAAGCCAGAAGTCAGACGTCAGGGGCCATTCGGGCGTTGCTTGAGCTCGCTCCGCCGACAGCAAGACGCGTCAATGAAAACGGCGAAGAGACAGAGGTTTCACTTGATGAAGTCGTCAGCGGCGATAAGTTGCGCGTCAGACCTGGCGAGAAATTACCCGTAGACGGCACGGTAATCGATGGCAGTAGTAGCGTCGATGAATCCATGGTAACGGGTGAGCCGATGCCAGTATCTAAAGAGCAGGGCGATACTGTGACTGGCGGCACGGTAAATGGTACAGGGACGTTATTGGTTGAAGCGGTCAATGTTGGCGCAGATTCGGTGTTGTCCAAAATCGTACAAATGGTTGCCGATGCCCAGCGTAGCCGCGCGCCCATACAGCGTTTGGTTGACCAAGTGGCAGGCTGGTTTGTGCCTATTGTCATTATCGCCTCTATCATCACCTTTATCGTCTGGGCGTTATTTGGCCCTGAACCAGCAATGGCTTATGCCATGGTGAATGCGATTGCGGTACTTATCATCGCCTGTCCCTGTGCGCTTGGGCTGGCGACGCCCATGTCAATCATGGTCGGTACGGGCATGGGCGCGCAAAACGGCGTTCTTATCAAAAACGCTGAAGCCTTAGAGACGATGGAAAAAGTCGATACCATCGTTGTCGATAAAACAGGCACGCTAACCGCTGGTAAACCTGCACTTACCGCAATTGATGCGCTGGCAGGTCAAAATGAAGACGAGTTTTTGGCAGTGGTTGCTGCGGTAGAAAGCGCAAGCGAGCATCCTTTAGCAGAGGCTATCGTGAGAGCTACTCAGGATAAATCGCTGACCATTCCTAAAGCCCATGACTTTAATTCAACCACGGGCGAGGGTGTACAAGCGGTAGTAAACGGCAAACAAGTTGCCATCGGTAACTCAAAGCTGATGGAACGCTTAAACAGTTTTGATCAGGAGCTATCCGTTAAAGCCGACGTCCGTAGAAAAGACGGCGAAACGGTAATGTTTGTCGCTATAGATGGTAAAGCAGCTGGTTTGGTTTCGGTCGCTGATCCGATTAAGCCAAGTACTGCTGATGCCATAGAACTGCTACACAAGGCAGGGCTAAAAGTCGTCATGCTAACCGGCGATAACGAAAAAACTGCGCAGGCCGTCGCCAATAAATTGGGCATTGATGAAGTGCATGCCGATGTGTCACCAGAGGACAAAAACCGTATTGTCAAAGAGATGCAAGACCACGGTAAATTGGTAGCGATGGCAGGTGATGGCATCAACGACGCGCCAGCACTGGCGCAGGCGAATGTCGGTATTGCTATGGGTACAGGTACGGACGTGGCCATGGAGAGCGCAGGGGTGACGTTATTAAAAGGCGACTTAATGGGTATTGCCAAAGCCCATAAGCTCAGCCATGCGACCATGCGCAATATCAGACAAAACTTATTTTTCGCTTTCGTCTATAACGCGATTGGCGTACCGATTGCCGCAGGCGTGCTATACCCAGCCTTTGGACTATTGCTTAGCCCGATGATAGCGGCGGCAGCGATGAGCTTATCGTCAGTATCGGTCATTGGAAACGCACTAAGACTACGCCGATTAGAGTTATGATAAAGACGTTTTATTTAGCCATTTTATCGTCAAGAGAGAACTTCAATTTCAATGCTTTTAATAAGGACAAAGTTATCTAGCTTTATGCTCAGATGATTTAACCATAACGCCCAGTAATATAATCTCTGGTCGCTTTTTGCGCGGGACTGTTGAATATCTGGCTTGTCTCGCCCATTTCTACCATATCGCCCAAATACATATAAGCGGTGTAGTCGGAGACGCGGGCGGCTTGCTGCATATTGTGCGTGACGATAGCAATGGTATAGTCGTTTTTTAAATCGCTAATCAAGTCTTCAATCGCGCCCGTAGAGATAGGGTCGAGTGCCGAGGTTGGCTCATCTAAGAGCAAAACCTCAGGCTTCGTTGCTACTGCGCGAGCGATACAAAGTCGCTGCTGTTGACCGCCCGATAGTGACAAGCCTGACGCTTTGAGTTTATCTTTGACTTCCAGCCATAATGCCGCTTTTTTAAGTGCCCACTCGACACGCCCATCCAATTCTGCTTTGCTGAGATTTTCGTAAAGACGGACGCCGAATGCGACGTTGTCATAAATGGACATCGGGAAGGGCGTGGGCTTTTGGAAGACCATACCAACACGCGCTCGCAGCAAATTTACATCGGTATCTTTTGTCAAAATATTTTGATCATCAAGGGTGATTTCTCCTTTAGCCTGCATACTCGAATACAAGTCGTACATACGGTTAAAGGTACGTAGCAGCGTTGATTTGCCGCAGCCTGATGGGCCAATAAAAGCGGTAACCTTTTTTTCTGCAATATCAATATTGATATTTTTTAATGCTTGGAAATCGCCATAATAAAAATCCAAATCGCGAACGGCAATCTTGGTAGGTGGCATGTCGTCTGGCATATCTGCCATCGTTTGCTTGATAAAACGGCCAATATCTGGCTGTTGATATTGACCATGATTGGCCAGCACATCATCCAGTAAACGGCGCGTGCTGTTGGTATTGGTCATTAGCTTAGTTGCTTTTCTTTCTAGTACATCCGTCATAATGGTCTCCATTTTTTTAAAGTCTTGTTAAGTAAGGGTTTTTTGGCTATATTCTTAGAGGTGTAATCGCTTTAACCTATCTACTATGATGTTTGTCACCGATAAAGCGCGCGGCTATATTTAATAGCAATACTGTCGCGGTAATGAGTAGCGCCGCCGCCCAAGCCAGTGTATGCCAGTTGTCATAAGGACTCATGGCAAATTGATAAATCGTATTGGGTAAATTAGCCATTGGCTCACTCATATCGGTACTAAAGTACTGGTTGTTTAGCGCGGTAAATAGCAAGGGCGCGGTCTCACCGGTAATACGCGCAAAAGCGAGCAGCACACCAGTAGTCAGACCGGCTTTGGCAGCCTTCAGCGTCACGGTACTGACCAGCTTCCATTTTGGTGTACCTAGTGCGTAAGCCGCTTCGCGCAGGGTATTAGGTACAAGATTTAGCATGTTTTCCGTCGTACGCACGACAATAGGAATGACAATCAGCGCCAATGCCAATGCCCCGGCCCAACCCGAAAAGCTCTGTCCTTTGACCATCAGGGCATAAATAAACAGACCAATCACGATAGATGGGGCCGACAATAAAATATCATTTAAAAATCGGGTGACTTTACCGAGCATACTGCCCTGTGAAAACTCTGCTAAATAAATACCCGCCATCATGCCGATTGGCGCACCAATCGCCAAACCCGAAAAAGCCAACATCACTGAGCCAACAATGGCGTTACGTAGACCGCCTTCGCCCATCGGCGGCGGGGTATCTGCCATAAAGATGGGCATCTCGATTAGACCTTGAAAGCCTTCAATAAACAGTGTAATCAAAATCCAAATCAGCCAAAACAAACCAAATACAAGCGCTGATAAAGCGAAACCAAGCCCAAGTCTATTGATAAAACGGCGCTTGTTATAAAGACGCTTGTTGTAGCGATCTTCAAAGCGTACAGAAGACTGGCGGCTTGATTGGGTCGTTTGAGTAGTGACTGGTGCGAAAGTCATGAAGTGTTTGTCCTTCTTAGGTCAAATTATGGCTGCAAATAACATGTTTATTTTGTTTCAGCTTGATTTCATTGGCTTTGTTGGCTATTAAAATAGGGTGTTTAATTACCTGCTTTTTGGTCAATACGCATGAGCATCAGCTTAGATATTGATAGAACGATAAAGGTAATCACAAACAGTATTAAGCCTAAATGTAGTAATGACGCTAAATGCAACTCACTTGACGCTTCGGCAAACTCATTGGCCAGCGCTGAGGTAATGGTCACCCCAGACGTAAATAGGCTTGGGCTGATATTAAAGGCATTACCAATCAAGAAGGTCACGGCCATCGTCTCGCCAAGCGCTCGACCAAGTCCCAAAATCACGCCGCCAACCACACCTGCTTTGGTATAAGGTAAGATGATTTTAAACATCACCTCCCACGTAGTGGCGCCCATGCCGTAAGCCGATTCTTTTAGCAGGTCTGGCACCACAGAGAAAACATCGCGCATGGTGGCGGCAATAAAGGGAATAATCATAATCGCCAGTATTAACGAGGCGGTAAACATCCCCAATCCCATCGGCGCACCGGTAAAAATCTTGCCAATAATAGGCAGAGGACCAATATGTTCAATAAACCAAGGCTGAATATGATCACCAAAAAACGGCGCAAAGACAAACAAGCCCCACATGCCATAGATGATAGAAGGGATACCTGCGAGTAGCTCGATAGCAATTCCCAGTGGCTTTTTCAAAAAATTGGGGCAAAGTTCCGTTAGAAAGATAGCAATCCCAAAGCTGACTGGCACGGCAATACAGATAGCGATAAGAGAGGTGACCACCGTCCCATAAATGGGTGCAAGCGCACCGTATTGATCATTTACCGTATCCCAGTTATTGCTGGTATAAAACCCCAAACCAAACTTAGTGATACTTGGCCACGCACCGACAATCAATGACAGCATGATGCCGCCAAGCGACAAGAGTACCAATATTGCAAATGCTTTGGTGGCGTTGACAAATACCGCGTCAAAGCGTTTTTGTTTTGCCAGTTGGGATTTTAGGTCTGCCATAAAAGCCTCTATTGTTTATCGATCTAACGCTTTATTGTGTTGACGCTTATTGGTGTTGGCTGTAGCGTCTTACCGTAATAAACTGTTTACTCTAACGACGTATCATTAAATTTATTATGGCTAAGACGTCACCAAGCAAACATGCTTTTCAGTATTTGCTTGGCGGCATCAGTTGGCTGATTCTTGACTTGCTTGTGTTCGATTTACTAGGTCTCGACTTATGGCGCTGGGGTATAAACAGGCTTACCTTCGCTATCTACCACCTCGTTCCATTTCGCTTTAAATAAAGCCACGGCCGTATCAGAAAAAGGCACGTAATCAAGGCTCATCGCATCATCATCGCCTTGGGTATAAGCCCAGTCAAAGAAGTTAAGGACGCCCGCCACTTGCTTGGCGTCTTTTGGTTGTTTATGGACTAAGATAAATGTCGCAGCAGCGATAGGCCATGCTTGAGCCGTTTCAGAGTTGGTGATGACTTTATAAAAGCCTTCTTGCTTTGACCAATCGATGTCACCAGCGGCGGCGAATGTTTGCGCAGATGGTTGAACGACATTGCCGGCAGCATTTTTTAGGGCAACGTGTGACATACCATTTTGCTTGGCATAGGCGTATTCGACATAGCCGATAGAGTTTTTCATACGATTTACGTAGCTTGAAACGCCTTCGTTACCTTTACCGCCAGCACCGGTTGCCGAGGTTGGCCATTTCACGGTTTTATCGACGCCAACGCTGTCTTTCCAGTCGTTTGAGACTTTGGCTAGGTAATCGGTAAAGTTAAAGGTTGTGCCCGAACCGTCTGAGCGGAATACCGTGGTAATAGCGGCGTCAGGAAGGGTTAAATCAGGGTTCATGGCTGCGATGGCAGGGTCATTCCATTTGCTGATTTTGCCAAGATAGATGTCAGCGAGTATTTTTCCATCGAGCTTTAATTGACCAGGCGCAACGCCATCGATATTAACGATAGGTACCACGCCGCCAATAACGGTCGGGAATTGAATCAGACCGGCTTCCTCTAATTCAGCTGGCGTCATCGGTGCATCGGACGCGCCAAAATCAACGGTTTTTGCGACGATTTGTTTGATGCCACCCGATGAACCAATCGACTGATAGTTCACTTGACCGCCAGTTGCTTTATGATAGGCATCTGACCATTTAGCATAGATAGGCTGCGGGAAAGAGGCGCCTGCGCCGGTGATATTCATCGACACATTGTCTGTCGACTGAGCGTTTGCGCTGTCGGTAGAGGCGGGGGCTGATTGCGCCGAAGTAGCTGGCTCATTGCTTTCATTGCTATTGGAGTTTTTATTACAAGCAGCTAAGGTCAAGGTACTCGCGACGGCTAAAGCCATTAATGAATAACGCATTATTTCTCCTAAAAAGTAATGATATTAAGTAAACATAGTTGAGTATTGGATATTTATAAATAACAGAGCTGATTTCGATGTTTTATAAATGGTGCTTTATTCATACTGCTTTGTTCATAACGCTTTATTAAAAATGATTTACTGCAAAGACGCTTGGTGGTCGATGAGCCCATTGTGCCGCGCAAATATGACAGTTTGATGAAATAAGACATTTTTATGAAAAAAGTCATTTAATTAAAATAGACGTGTGATAAAGGGTAGAAATGCTTCTAATGACGGCTGATATCTTGTGCAAAAGTCGTTATGATGTGGGCAGGCGTTTTCGTAAAAGCGGATTTCAAACTCAATGTCATTAAACTGTCATAATTAAGCCGTTTAATGGGTAGGCATTGGCATTTAATATTGTTTTATTTATTTCTACGTTTTTGTCTTTTAACTTTGACTTTCAACTTTGTCATTTAATAATAAGGCTATGGTATGCGCAGTGAGCAGATTTTGATTGTAGAAGATGAACCTGCAATTCGTGAGATGGTGGTAATGACGCTAGAGATGGCGGGCTTTGAGAGTTTAGAAGCGGCTGACGTCGCAGAGGCACATCAGCAAGTGGTCGATCACAGACCTGCGCTGATTTTGCTCGATTGGATGTTACCAGGCGATAAAAGCGGTATTGATTTTTGCCGCATGCTAAAAAGTGATGAAATGCTGGGCGAGATACCGGTGATTATGCTAACGGCAAAAAGTGAGGAAGATAGTAAGGTTCATGGACTTGATGCGGGCGCTGATGACTATATGACCAAGCCGTTTTCAACGCGTGAATTGATTTCAAGAATCAAAGCGGTATTACGCCGTGGTCGTGCGCTTAGTAGTGATAAGCCGATCGAAATAGGTAAGCTTAGCCTCGATCCCAAAAGCCAACGCATCACCGCTGACAATCAAGTCATCGATATCGGGCCGACAGAATATCGATTACTGGCGTTTTTTATGAGTCATCCAGAGCGCGCTTATACGCGCACTCAATTGCTCGATCAGGTCTGGGGCGGTAATGTCTATATCGAAGATCGCACGATTGATGTGCATATCAGGCGTTTACGTAAACTGCTCCAGCCTTACGATTGTAGTACCTTGATTCAAACGGTGCGCGGGACAGGTTATCGGTTTTCTAGTTTGGTTCAATAAAGATAAGAGGTGTGCATAACAATGCTTGAAAAAAACGCCCAACCAGAAAATGCTCAACAAAATAAAGAACAACAAAATAAAGAGCAAAAAAGTAAAAAACAACAGGACCATCAAATCTTGCAGCAAAATTCTCCCGATCAGCTTCAAAAAATCAGAAGTGCCTTACGCGCATTACGAGATGCAGTTATCTTGCTCAATGGTGACGATGGTTTGGAGTGGTGGAATCAGGCCGCCGAAGATTTATTATTGTTGCAGTCAGCGGATCATGGCAAAAGTATTTTTGACTTTATTAACGTTCCTGAGTTTCGGCAATACTATCAGAGCATGGTGACACCCAATGATGGTGTACATATGAAGTCATGGCAAGATCCTAACCGTTATCTTAAATGTGAGCTCACGCCTTTTGGCGATGAAAAGCTGCTGATTATTTATGATGTGACCCGCTTACAACACTTAGAGCAAATGCGCCGCGACTTTGTGGCCAATGTCTCGCATGAATTGCGAACGCCACTGACTGTGCTGATGGGTTACCTAGAGAATTTCTCCGATCAAGAAGATGTGCCGCGGCAATGGCGACGCGGGTTTGAGCTAATGACACAGCAGACTGCGCGCATGAATAGAGTGGTCAATGACTTATTGCTATTGTCTCGAATTGAAATCGAAGAGACACATGAGCTGCATTATATTGATATGACCAAGCTGCTCACCCATGTCTATGATGATGCGCAGGCGTATAACCAAGAATATGGTCATACGCTGCACCTGCAGATAGATACCTATGATGGTCTCTACGGCTCGGAGATGTATTTGAACAGTGCGTTATCCAATTTGGTTATCAATGCCATTAAATATACGCCGAAAGGCGGTAACATCGTCATCAGTTGGGCAAAAGTGGCAGAAGGCTGTCGCTTTGCCGTCAGCGATGATGGTATTGGTATTGCGCCGGAGCATGTCGCGCGGTTGACCGAGCGTTTTTATCGAGTAGACAGCGGGCGTAGTCGAGCGACAGGTGGTACAGGGTTAGGGCTAGCGATTGTAAAGCATGTGTTATATCAATATGACACGACTTTGCAGATTAAGTCGTCAGAAGGCAAAGGCTCAACCTTTAGCGCTGTATTTCCTACTGCTCATATTCGCTCTGCAACTATTAGCTAATCGATGCAGTTTTTCATGGGCATATGAAGCAGGAAGCGTAAAAAACTGGCTGCCAAAATAAAAAGTCATCTTTTTAGGTGTCATGGGAAAATGCCGTTATGCGTGCTGATCTAAAGTAATGACTGCCTTTTTTAACCATGCACCAGCCTTACCTAAAGGCTTCTCTTTATGCCAAATCAGCTCAACCGCCACCGGCCAGCTGTGCTTATCAAAATCCAGCTTTGGGGATACCAAAGAGCCATCTTTTAGCCCATCTACAATGAAATGCTCGGGCACCAGTGCCCAGCCAAGGTTACGTTGGACGAGTTCAATAATCACCCACTGACTCTCAACCCACCACACATCAGCAGCAACCCGTAGACGGGACTTTTCTTTACTGTCATTTCGCGTCGCCACAATGAGCTGACGATATCTTTTTAACTCCTCCCAGCTCACAATTTTATTTGCCATCTCATGTTCAGGTGAACAAACCATTTTAAGAGGAATCCAGCCTAACGTATGAAAGCTAATCGCTGAAGGTAAGTCTTCTTGGCTCCACATAATGCCTAAATCTGCGCGCTTTTCTAAAATTAAGCGGCTGACATCTTCCATGATGGGCAGCAATAGCTCCAATTCTACAGTTGGAAACAGCTTGTCAAATTCATCAAGCAATCTTGCTAGCCATTCTGATGGATAAAGATCATCGACGGCCAATACCAATCGGCTTTCGACTCCCTCACTTAAGCTCTTAGCAACCCCAAAGAAGTGCTCACAGCGCTCCAGTATTAGATAGGCTTCCGCCAATAACCGTTCACCTTCTTCCGTCAATTCAGGATAGCGACTATTTCGGCTAAATAACACGTTGTCCAAGTCGATTTCTAAGTTTGCCACCGCGGCACTCACCGAAGATTGTGCTTTGCCAAGCCGCCGTCCCGCTGCTGAAAATGACCCAGTCTCTACCGTGGCGACAAAGGCTTGTAGTTGCTCTAAAGAAAAGTTCATGTATCGGTTTTTCCTATAGGTAGTAACTTTGATCTATTAGTTTAACAGATACAATAGAGTCAACTAAGTAATATGAATGTATATTCTATAAGGATTAATCATGCGAACTCATAGAGATCGTATTCGTCACGCTGTTGGATTTGAAATGATTGCACTACTATTATCCATTCCCATTATGAGCTTCTTTTTTAGTTTTGATATTAAAGATATCGGTGTCATTGCTATCACAGGTTCTATCATGGCGACGATATGGAACTATGGTTTTAATATTGCTTTTGATAAAAGTCTGATAAAGTTTACAAGCAGTACTTTTAAGACTCCAATGATACGAGTACTTCATGTGCTGCTGTTTGAGGGAGGTCTACTGATGTTATATCTACCTATGGTATCTTGGTATCACTTTATTCCAAGCTTTTATTATGGATGCGTCATTGGTTGGGTTTTATCTGGTCTATACCTTTTCTTATAACTGGGCTTATGACAAGCTTTACCCGATACAGTATTTTAAATATGTAGAAAACAAAGCGGTTTTTTTATAAGCTAAAACAACCATACTTTAGGTGATATTTTATATTGATCGCGGTTATAACGAGGCGTTAAAGATAAGTGCTCAAAAAAGCTTTCAAGCTGTATTTTTATAGTTTGAAAGCTTTTTTGTTTTAAGGCTAAATGAACTGCTATTGATCTGATTCTTGTTTTAATAAGGAGCAAGAGGAGGTTAAGGAGTGGGCAATGTCTGACTGTAAAAAATGTCATAACTGGTTACGATTATTTCAAAAACACTCTTAGTAGATGGCGAAAAAAAGGCGTATAAGTATTACCGTTACTCCTTTCATGGAATTAGACTATGCATCCAGCCCTACTGTATCGGCTGTTAAATAGGTTCACGATTATTATTAGCGCTATTGGCGTTGGAATCGCCTTAGTCGATAGTGGTTTTACGCTCGCGACATGGCTACAGCATATTTTTCATATTTTTTACTTGATAATCATTCTACTGGGCTTTTCGACGACGGTATGGCGCTATATTCGCTCAAAATCGCACTTGTCGGTCAATAAGGTCGCAGTTTTTGACTTACTTACCAGTGTGGCTATTTTTGTGTTATTGGCATTTCACTTTATTGAGCTGGCGCGCTCAGGGCTGTCGATGCCGGTTGATGGTTTTATTGCCATTAAGGTTGCTGTTTTTGTTACTTTTATCCGTGAGATATCGGACAATAATTTCAACCTCAATCGTGCTTTTTTAAACCCGGGTCAGTTTTTTATCTTGAGTTTTTTATCCGTGGTACTGGTTGGAGCATTATTGCTGATGATGCCCAATGCCACTACAGAGCCGATATCTTTTGTCGATGCTCTGTTTACAGCTACCAGCGCGGTCTGTGTCACAGGACTGATTGTGGTAGACACAGCGACCCGTTTTACCACCTTTGGGCAGTGGATTATCATCGGACTGATTCAAATTGGAGGGTTGGGTATTCTGACCTTTGTGACCTATTTTAGTTACTTTTTCAAGGGCGGTGTCAGTTATGAGACGCAGCTGAGTATCAGTGAGATGAATGTGTCGCGCAGAGTGGGTGACATGGTTGCTACTCTTAAGTCTATTTTATATGTGACTTTTGGGGTTGAAGCACTAGCGGCTATTTTGATTTTTATAAGTATCTATGATTTGCCAGAGATGGATTTTTCTGAACGGCTGTTTTTTTCTATTTTCCATGCCATTTCTGCATTTTGTAATGCAGGCTTTTCAACATTCAGCGCAGGTTTATATGATGAGTCGCTGCGCTTTAACTATCCTTTGCAGCTTATTATTGGCACTACATTCTTATTTGGCGGCATGGGTTTTATCATTGTTGTCAATTTATTACGCTATCTGCGTCACCGCGCTCAGAGGGCGCTTTTTCAAAATGATCCGCGTTATGGTTATCAGCCGTGGCTGCTGAGCATCAATAGCCGTATTACTTTGATTACCTCGGGCGCTTTATTGTTGATTGGTCTGCTTGGGGTGATGTTGTTTGAGTACAATGGTATTTTGGCGGAGCATCAGGGTTTTTCCGCTAAGGTGATCACTGCACTATTTACGGCGGCTACACCGCGGACGGCAGGCTTTAATATTGCAGATATGGATGCGCTGGCGTTCCCAACTATTATGCTGACGATTTTTTTGATGTGGATTGGGGCGTCACCAAACTCTACGGGCGGTGGTATAAAAACCAGCACCTTTGCTATTGCGGTGTTAAACACGTTGAGCCTAGCGCGTGGTCAGTCTAAGGTTGAAGTGTTCCAACGCGAGATTGCTGATATCTCTATTCGCCGAGCATTCTCAATCATGTGGCTGTCGTTATTGGTCATAGGGCTTGGCATTACCTTGATAAGTTATCATCAGCCTGAGCTTGATTTGATTAAAGTGGTTTTTGAGTGTTTTTCCGCTTACAGTACCGTTGGTTTGAGTTTGAATCTGACCGCTGAGCTATCGACCTTTAACAAGCTGGTTGTCTCGGTAATTATGTTTGTTGGGCGGGTGGGCATGTTGACAATATTTATTGCCCTGCTAAAAAATAGGTATCAACCGAATTATCGATATCCCACTGAAGAGATAACGATTAACTAAGCCAGTATAAATGAGATATGCATTGGCAAACCATAAGGAGATTACTGCCTTTATGGTTGCATAAATAATAAGGAATATTATGAAGTATATTATTGCAGGTTTGGGAAGCTTTGGTTCTTCATTGGCGATAGCACTGACCAGCCAAGGGCATGAAGTAATTGCGATTGATGTCAGTATGCAAAAGGTGGAAGCGTATAAAGAAGCCATCACCCATACTGTCTGTATGGACGCCACCGATGAGTATACGGTTAATGGCCTGCCTATTAAGGATACGGACATCATGGTGGTAGCCATTGGAGAAAACGAGGGCGCTAATATTATGGCAACCGCGTTATTTAAAACGTTAAAAGCCAAACGCCTCTTTAGTCGTAGCATTAACCCGTTGCACGAAAAAGTACTACAGGCAATTGGGGTTGATGATATTTTTCATCCTGAAAAGGAATCGGCGATGCGCTGGGCAAAACGCCTATCGCTGCGTTATTACGTTGACTCGTTTAGCTTGACAGAGCACTTTAGTATTGTTGAGATTAGCATTCCAATCATGTTAGTGGGTAAGACGATTGCGGATTTGCAAATGGAGCAGAAATTTAATCTTAAGCTGCTAAGTACGATGCACTATGAGCAGTATGAAGACAGCTTTGGGCGTCTACAAAGAAAACCCAGTATTCAGGGCTTAGCGACCCCAGAGCAAGTGCTACAAGACAACGACGTACTGGTGGTGTATGGTGCTAATAAGCATATTAATAACTTTTTACGCAGTGTCGGGGTCAAAGTACACTAATCGATAAGGATAATGTTATGAATAAGTGCCGCCTATCCGTACTATGCCTTGCCAGTATGCTGTTATTCAGCGGCTGTGATGGGTCCAACCAAGACCCAAATGTCATGTTTTCAGAGAAGCATCAAGATCCCATTCAAGAGCTTGAGAAACACTCTAAGAAGGTGGATCGCAGCCAGTTCGCTTATAAACAAATGTTCTACGTGCCGATTTATTCAGATATTTATACCGATAGGGATAACCGTAAGGTTTTACTGTCAGCGACCTTAAGCGTGCGCAATACGACTTTAAAAAAATCGCTGTATATCAACAAAATAGATTATTACGGTACCAATGGTGAACTGGTCAAGTCGTATTTAAAAAGCCCAATTGAGCTGCCAGCTATGGCAACGTTAAATTATATCGTTGAAAAAGAAGAAGATAAAGGCGGTTCGGGCGCGAACTTCATTATTGAAATTGAAGGAATCGATGAGACCGTCAAACCTGTCATTGAAGCGGTGATGATCGGTAATTTTAGCAATAAAAGTTTTGCGTTTAGCACGCAGGGCACGCCCGTTGCGTATTGATAGACTCTTACGCTTTATTCATATGGATAATCCCAATTCAGGAGAGTTACCATGTTAAGTGTCACCCAAGAGTTGTCTTTACCAACTATCAAGACAGTATTGCTCACTACTGTATTGCTCAGTAGTGCGCCATTGATGACAGGCTGTGACTCGCAGCCTTCAAATTCGAATGATGACGTGACTGCTCAAACGGATAATATAGATAAGAATACGGCTAAGAGTGATGAAACTTCTACACATTCAACCTCTATAAACTCTCCGCCTATCAATGCTACTACGGATAAAGCAAAAGCTATCGAAACAAAAAATATATCCAATCATAAAGTTGTTAATCCCTCAGGGTACCAACAGCTTAGTTTTGGGCAGGTTATTACCCCTGAATTACTCAACGAGCTGGGACTGACCAAAGAAAAAACTGACAACGAGCAGTGCTATTACGTCAGTAATCCAACCTTAAACTATATGGATAAAGAGTATGGTAAACGCGCTTCTGTGCTGTATCAGATTATTGATGACAAAGTTGCTCTGATCACTATTCAGGATCCAAACATAGCGTTTTATACAGACATTCATGTTGGCGATGCAGTAGCAGAGGTGATGCAAGCGCATGATAATAAGCTGACTTATGAAGTCGATAAATACGCGGTTGATGGTGACTACTATAACTTGATTGCTAACGTTAACTTCAAGGTGATAAAAGAACCTGAGCTTGGAGAGTCTTTAAAAGCTGAAAATATGAAGCTTGATCGTAAAGAAGATAAATTACCTCTACAAATTGAATATCACATTAAGGGTGGTCAAACGCTTAACGAGCATAAAGTAAAGGCGACAGAGTGGACAGCAGACAAGCAAAGCCTATTAAAAGGTGAGGTAGAGAGTATCGATATTGGCACACCAGAAGCAATCTATTTAGTCGAAGGGTGTTCTTAAGAAGTACCTATAAATAGCAGCGTTAACTTTATTCTTATAAAAGTTAACGCTGCTGTTTTTTAGCCTTATATTTTTTGAGATTTGCATTGTAGATTAGCTTTTAGGAATATGCAGCTTATAACCAACTCCAATTTCAGTGAAGAAATAACTAGGTCTGGAAGGGTCGTCTTCTAGTTTTTGGCGTAAATTTGACATAAATATGCGCACATAGTGCTCTTGGTGGTTGTGACCTTTACCCCATACTTCATTTAGCAGTTGCTGATGCGTCATGACCTTTTCAGCATTTTTAATCAGTACGGTCAGTAGGCGATATTCAATCGGCGTTAAATGAATGTCTTCGCCATTTTTATTGACTTGCCGTTGTGCCAAATCAATACTGACATTGCCTAATACTAAGACAACCGGTGCCTCATAACCGGCTTGCCAGCGGCGCATCTGGGCGTTGACCCTAGCGATTAGCTCACCCATGCTAAAGGGTTTTACCAAATAATCATCGGCGCCTAAATTTAAAGCTTTGATTTTATCTTGCTCGTCACTGCGAGCTGACAGGACTAAAATGGGCAATGATGACCAAGTCCTAATATCTGAGATGACATCACAACCATCCGCATCTGGAAGACCTAAGTCTAATATCAATAGGTCTGGGCGGCGAGAGGCCGCTTCAATCAACCCGCGTTGCGAGCTATCGGCAGCGTAGACTTGATAGCCTTCTTGCTCCATCGCTGATTTGATAAAGCGGGCGATATGGGCTTCGTCTTCAATGATTAAGATGGTTTTCATAGTAGGGGATTTACTACTTATAGAGGAAGCTTGCGGCAGTAATGAAATAATAACTGCCTCAAGCTTCTAACAATGTTGAATAAACGTATTTTATGAGTTTTCTGAGCTGCTAGCTATATTTGTAGTTATGTTTGCAACTGTGCTGGTCTCTATCTGAGTCACATTTGATGTAAATTTATCACCAAATATAGCTAGATTTTCTAAAGGCTGCCACGGTAGCACTATAACAAATTGCGCACCGTGCGGTTGTATATTGCTCGCGCTTAGCGTGCCGCCTAAGTGCTGGACCAAATCTCTACTGAGCGCCAGCCCCAATCCGAGTCCTGTTGTATTGCTTTCACTATCACCGCGGGTAAAACGTTCAAATATTTGCGCTTCTATCCCTACTGGCAGCCCTTGACCGTTGTCGGTTACTGTTATTTGGTAGCTTTGCACGGTTTTATTATTTTGCAAAGCTTTATGATTTGGCAAATTTTGAGCAGTGTGCTGATTAGTGAGTGTTGCTTGAATGGTGATAGCTGCGTTGTCTGGAGTATAATTAATGGCATTGGTCAGCAGATTATTTAAAATCCGCGCCAAAATTAATTCATCGGTATAAATAAAATCGACAGCACTGGCTACGTCTATCTTGACTTGTCGATTCTGTAGATACGGTTCAAGTTGGCGTATATTACTACCGATAATCTCCTCCAAGCTTACCCATTGTTTGTTGAGTTTCATACCGCCGGATTGCAGCGCCACATAATCTAAGATATTGATGACCAAACGCTGAATGACATTGGCTTGCTGTTCGATATCGATAGCCAGCTGCTTGTGTTCAGCAGGTGCTAAATTTTGGCTAGCAAGACAAGCGGCCAATCCTGATAGCACGGTAATGGGTGTGCGAATATCGTGAGATAAGGCGGATAACAGCGAGCCGCGCAGACGTTCTGATTCAACCTTGATAAGGGCGTTTTGTGCGACTTTGGCGTAATAAACGCGCTCTAATGCCAAAGTAATTTGGGCAATCGCGACATCGAGGGTACGTTGTTGTTCTGGTTGATTAAAGTTATCGATGTCGGTTGGCATCAGTGCCAATACCGCCAGTACTTGACTTGAGGTTGCAAGCGCCCGATAGTGCATAGGATTGGCGGCCAGCGTATGTGTCGATAGACCCGCGCTTTCTTTATGATCAAACACCCATTGGGTCACATTCCAATTGAACTCTGAAGGAATACTCGATTCTGAGACGACTGTCAATTTACCGTCAGCATTGGGCATCGCTATAAGCGCTTTACTAGCAATATGTTTGGTCAGCCAAATAATGGCTTGGTTGATAATTTCTTCGTTTTTGCGTGCCGCACTGAGACTTTGTGCCAACTGACTCATAGAGATTGCTTGTTGCTCACGTCTACGGGCATTTTGCGCCTGAAAGCGCAGTCCAACCGCTAAGTTATTGATAATCAATGAGACGACAATCATCACCGCAAAGGTGACTAAGTACTGGACATCGCTGACACTAAAAGAAAGCTTAGGGTCCACAAAAAACAAGTCAAAGCTGATGACACTTAAGAGCGCTGCAAAGATACCAGGGGCGCGCCCAAAGCGAACCGAGATGAACACAATGACCAACAAGTACAGCATCACCACATTGGCTAAATCAAACCAGCGAGTGAGGGCGACTAGGCTGACGGTGACGAGCGTACAACCTAAAGCGGCCATCAGATAACCGATACGATTGTCTTTAGAGGCTAGGGTGGTCATATCCCAAGTAGGCAGTTGTCGCTTACTACGGGGACTTTTTGTCTGTTTAGCTTGATTGACGAGTATCAAGTCTAAATTGATATCCTGCTTTGAGATCTGTTTGGCCAATGATTGATTATAATAAAACCTAGAGTAATTCTGGCCGATAATAATACGACCAATATTAAATTGATGGGCGTAACTGACCAAGCCTTCAGCAACACTAATGGCGCTGATGATTTCTGTCTTGGCGCCTAACTCATCTGCTAAGCGCAATGCTTCTAACGTACTTTGCTTATTTTTGGATAGTTTATGGGCATTTCGCGGTGTTTCGACATAGATGACATACCACTGCGAGTGTAAGCGGCTGGCAAGTCTAGCGGCATGACGAATAAGGCGCTCGCTATGCGCGCGCGTACTGATGCCTACTAATAACTGATCGGTGGTATTCCAGATGGATGAAATACGCGATTGATTGCGGTAATCTCGCATATCGGCATCAACTAGGTCGGCAGTTCGGCGTAATGCTAGCTCACGTAGGGCAATCAGATTACCTTTTCGAAAGAAGTTTTCTGTCGCATGCTTGGCTTGGCTGGGGATATAGACCTTACCATCATGCAGCCGAGCCAATAGCTCATCGGCTGGCAGGTCGACCAATACCACCTCATTGGCCTGATCAAAGAACCAATCGGGAATGGTTTCTTGTACTACCACCCCTGTGATTTGATTCACCACATCATTCAGGCTTTCTAAATGCTGAACATTAACCGTGGTATAGACGCTGATACCTGCCTTTAATAACTCTTCAACGTCATGCCAGCGTTTTGGGTGCCTGGAGCCTGGGATATTGCTATGCGCCAGCTCGTCAACCAATAAAATATCTGGATGCCGCGCCAAAGCCCCATCAATATCAAACTCCGCCAAGGTTTGCTCTCGATACTCAACCTGACGTAACGGCAGTATTGTTAATCCGTCGAGCAGCGCTGCTGTCTCACTGCGGCCATGAGTTTCTACGATGCCGACTAAGACATCCAGTCCATGTGCTTGGTCTCGATGGGCGGCAGAGAGCATGTCATAGGTCTTGCCAACGCCTGCTGATGACCCAAAGAAGATTTTTAGTTTACCTCTGCTGCGCGTATTTTCTTGCTGCTTTATCTGCTGCAGTAAATCTTCTGGATTGGGTCTCTGCTCACTCATGCTGATGCTCACTGCTGATTAATGGGTTGACTCATTTAACGACTGTCATCTCATCTAAGGCTAAGTTGACCGCCAATACGTTCACGCGCGGTTCGCCGAACAGATTGAATTGTCGCGCTTCTGTATGCTCATCGATGGCTGTTTGGACTTGTTCGGCACTGATGCCACGTATACGCGCCACTCTGCTGACTTGCCATTCAGCTGCCGCCGGTGAGAGGTGCGGATCTAAACCACTGCCTGACATCGTGACCAAATCAAGAGGGATAGGCGCGGTGTTTTGTGGATCAGCGGCTTTTAGTCGTTGTACTTGTGCCTCGACACCAATCACTAATTCAGGATTTAAAGGTCCCAAATTACTCCCCGAAGATTGCGCGGCATCATAACCGTCTCCCGCTGCTGATGGACGCGTCCATAGATATTCTGGCCGATCAAAGCGCTGACCGATAAGCGCAGAGCCCACTAAGCTGCCATTGTGTAATACCAAGCTACCATTGGCTTTATCCGCCATGGTCACTTGGGCAACGCCGGTCATTAATAAGGGGTAGCATAAACCTAAAATAAGTGCCAAGGCTATAAATAATGATAGCGCAGGTTTGAGCATAGGCATACGGGCAGTACTATTGTCCAATATAGAATTGTCCGATGCAGAAAGGTTGTTTTCATCCGCCTGGTAGTATTTAGAGTCAATAGGAACAGATGGTATAGCGTTGTTAGATTGCACAGAGTTATTAAGTGGCGTAGATTTATTAGGTTGCATAGTCGTCATCCGTATCGTTGGTTATACCAAGTGCAAGGCATTAATGAGCATGTCGATTACTTTGATACCGACAAAGGGAAGAATGAGTCCACCCAAGCCGTATATCAGCAAGTTGCGGCGCAATAGATTGATGGCAGAATCAGGTCTATAAGTCACGCCGCGCAGCGCCAGTGGAATGAGAAACACAATAATCAATGCGTTAAAGATAATAGCCGATAAAATCGCGCTTTGAGGGCTGCCTAGTCGCATAATGTCCAATACCCCAAGCGCAGGGTAGGTGCTGGCAAAGGCGGCTGGAATAATGGCAAAGTACTTGGCGATATCGTTTGCTAAGCTAAATGTCGTCAGTGCGCCGCGAGTCATGAGCATCTGCTTGCCGGTTTGCACCACTTCAATCAGCTTGGTCGGATTTGAGTCCAAGTCGACCATGTTAGCGGCTTCTTTAGCCGCTTGAGTACCGCTATTCATAGCAACAGCCACATCTGCTTGCGCCAGTGCCGGTGCGTCATTGGTGCCATCGCCGGTCATGGCGACTAGCTTACCTTGACGCTGATAGCTGCGTATTCTCTCAAGCTTTTGCTCAGGGGTTGCCTCCGCCATAAAATCGTCGACGCCTGCTTCGGCAGCAATAGCTGCCGCCGTCAAAGGATTGTCGCCAGTAATCATCACGGTGGTAATGCCCATCTTGCGCAGCTCGGCAAAGCGCTCTTTTATGCCGGATTTGACCACGTCTTTAAGCTCGATGACGCCAAGCAACTGCTGGCTATCGGCGACCAGTAGCGGCGTACTGCCACGGCGCGCGACTTCCTCTACTTGTTGCTGTAGATTGGTGGGTAAGATGCCGCCTTGTGCTTCTACCCATTTTACGATGGCATCAAACGCCCCCTTACGGATATGGCGCTGATCAATATCGGTGCCACTCATGCGCGTTTGCGCGGTAAATTCGATGGTGTCAAACGGCTTTGCTTTCCATGTATTTTCATCAATATCAAAACGGCTTTGGGCAAGCTTGACGATACTGCGACCTTCTGGTGTCTCATCGGTCAATGAGCTGATCAGCGCCACTTCCGCAAGCTGACTTTCTGTCACCCCGTGTGCGGGTATAAATTGTGACGCTTGTCGATTGCCATAGGTAATCGTGCCAGTCTTATCAAGTAGCAAAACATCAACGTCGCCTGCCGCTTCTACCGCGCGCCCAGAGGTCGCGATGACATTGGCCTGCATCATCCGGCTCATGCCCGCCACGCCAATCGCTGACAATAGACCGCCAATCGTAGTCGGTATCAAGCAGACCAACAGCGCCACTAAGACCACAATCGATATCGGCTCGCCATTACCCGAAGACAGCACGGCAAACTGTGAAAAAGGCAATAAGGTCACACATACCAGCAAAAATATTAGCGTTAGCGCCACCAACAAAATCGTCAACGCTATCTCATTTGGCGTTTTAGTGCGTTTGGCGCCTTCTACCAAGGCAATCATACGATCCAAGAACCCTTGTCCAGGAGCTTGGGTAATACGTATCATTAACCAGTCAGATAACACCTTAGTGCCACCTGTCACCGCATTGAAATCGCCACCACTTTCACGAATCACCGGTGCAGACTCGCCGGTGATTGCCGATTCGTCAACGGAGGCTAGACCTTCTATGACTTCGCCGTCAGCAGGAATGATCTCGCCGGCATTGACCAAAACAATATCATCTTGCTTAAGCTCAGTTGCCTGAATCATGGTAGGTACAGAATGCCTGTCAGTGCCCGCAAGCCTGCGAGCTTGCACATCCTGACGCGCCTGTTTGAGACTGGCCGCTTGGGCTTTGCTACGTCCTTCGGCTAACGCTTCTGCAAAGTTTGCAAACAGTAGGGTAAACCATAGCCAAAAGGTAATGGATAGGGTAAAAACAATGCCAGCTTGCCCTTGAATCAACATCGTAATCGCTAAGATGCTGGTCAGTAGCGAGCCGATATAAACCACAAACATCACCGGATTGCGCCATTGCACTCTGGGATCAAGCTTAAGTAAAGCGTCTTTTAAGGCGGGCTTGATCAAAGCAGGATCAAGGAGGCCTTGCGCTGGTTTTTCGGGTAAGTTTGAATGATTGGGGTCTTGCTGAGACTGTAAATTTGCAGCCTGTGTATTAGGGTCTGATAAAACGCTCATGCTTTGTATTCCTCACGTAATCATAAAATGGGTCGATTCACTATTGGGTAGCGAGTCACGTTATTAGTAATAAATTAACTAACTAAATAACGACTCGTCTAATGCTTGCCTATACTTAATCGGCTAGCCTCCCAACATCCAAATCTGCTCTATGATGGGTCCGAGCGCTAAAGCAGGGACAAAGGTTAGGGCGCCAATCATCAGCACTGTGCCGACCAAAAGCCCGACAAATAATGGCGTGGTGGTTGGCAAGGTGCCGCTATTAACCTCTAATCTGGGTTTCTTGGCCAACGATCCTGCTAAAGCCAGTACTGGAATGATGACCCCAAAGCGACCAACCAACATCGCAAGCCCAAGCATAGAGTTATAAAACACAGAGTTGGCACCCAAGCCTGCAAAGGCAGAGCCATTATTATTGGCCGCCGAGCTAAAGGCATAGAGCACTTCACTAAAACCATGAGCACCAGGATTGAAGATACCGGCTTGCCCACTGGCCGTCATTACACTGATAGCGGTGCCTACTAGCACCATCGTTGGCGCGGCCAATAAGCCCAAAACCACCATTTTCATCTCAAACGGTTCGATTTTTTTGCCAAGATATTCGGGAGTACGCCCAATCATCAGCCCCGATATAAATACCGCCAAGATGGCAAATAGCAGCATACCGTAGAGACCTGCGCCCACACCGCCAAAGACCACTTCGCCCAATTGCATTTGCAACATGGTGCTCAGTCCACCGAGGGGCGTAAATGAATCATGCATGGCGTTGACCGCTCCGCACGAAGCGGCAGTGGTAATCGTGGCAAACAGTGACGTGGCAACAATGCCGAAACGTACTTCTTTGCCCTCCATGTTGCCGCTCACACTGGCATCGGTAAGGCCTTGAACTTGTGACGCCAACCAAGGGTTGCCGGCAAGCTCGCTGCTGACGGTCAAAGAATACATCGCTATAAACAAGACCGTCATAGCACTTAAGATTGCGATACCTTGTTTGAGGTTGCCGCTTATTTTGCCAAGACAAAAACAAAGCGACGTTGGGATAAGGAAAATAGCCAACATTTGGATAAAGTTAGAAAAGGGCGTGGGATTCTCAAACGGATGAGCGGAGTTGGCATTAAAAAACCCACCGCCGTTGGTACCGAGCATCTTAATCGCTTCTTGCGAGGCAACAGGCCCCAAAGCAATCGTTTGCGATTCACCTTGTAAGGTCTGCACGTCGGTATACATGGACAGCGTTTGTATGACGCCTTGGCTCATCAGTAGCACCGCTATAATTGCCGCTATCGGCAGCAAAATATAAAGATTACAGCGCCATAAATCTATCCAAGCATTACCCAAATGCGCGCTCTTTTTAAATACCAGACCACGCATTAAGGCAAAAGCCACCACGATACCGGTTGCCGCTGATAAGAAGTTTTGCAACGACATGCCCATCATTTGGGTCAGGTAGCTCATGCTACTTTCGCCGCCATAAGCCTGCCAATTGGTATTGGTGATAAAACTGATGGCGGTATTCATCGCCAAGTCCCACGTGACGCCTGACATATTGGCAGGGTTTAGCGGCAAGTGTCCTTGCACCAACTGCAAAACAAATAACCCCAATAGTCCAATGAGGTTAAACAGTACAATGGCGCCAGCGTACTGCTTCCAATTCATACCAAAAGCAGGCTTGCCCTTGGTATCTTGACCGATCATACCCAGCGTCGTAAAAATACGGGATTCAAGCCGAGAAACAGGGGCTTGCATCCTTTGCAGCAGGTAACCTGATAAAAAATATCCTAAAGTAAATAGAACGATTAGATAAATAACCAGCTGTGATAGCGCATATATTGTCATTAAAATGCCTCCGGTTTAATCAGTACATATAACAAATAGATGAATAAACCGAAGGCTAGAAACCCTGCAAAAACTTCCATGACACTCTCCAAAAACGCACAATGAACCATGAATAATGAAGATCAGTGATGGTTAGACTGATCTTTTATTACTTCTTTATTGCTTACTTATTAATAGCAACAGTATGCCGAGAGGGGTATAAAAGTGTTGTCAAGATAACGCGGTGGGGTATAAAGAAAGTATAAAGATGGGCAGTGTTAAAACGTAAGAAGAACAGAAAGCCTTAGTTTTTAAAGCATCGTTTAGATGTTTTTTAGAGTGCGGATATTGCTATAGGCTAGCAATATCTTTTTCGGAATTTAATAAAGTTAAGGCAAGCCTTTAAGGTTGTAGCTAGTAATCTTTTGCATCAGTATTAAAATTGAGTTATTGATAATATTTAGAGATTAAATGATATTTACATTCCCGTGTTGATAAAGTAATCGACGTCTAGAAAATGACAATCTAGCCTACGAGTGAAGTAATGAAAGCATCAGAACCAATAGCCCTCAAATCATTACTAATCAGCTTCTTTGGCCCTAGGCCGCCTACCAATATTTGCTCACCCACTTGGGCGTTACGTGCCCATATTGAGGCAGGCCCTTTAGGTTGATGCAAGGTCCTACATTGCTTAAAAGCTGGCCTTTAGACTGACTGATATTTGACGTTCAGGTCCCATCCAACAATTATTGCTATCGTAACAAGTACCGACATAGGTTTTATCAAACAGGTTGTTGATACTAGCGCCAACAGTGAGCATCGGATTGACTTGATAGCTGCCACCAATATCTACCAATGTCACACTTGGCAGCTCATCGGAATTTTGCTTATCAAGTTGCATGCCGTCTTCATAGCGAACCCCTGCATTGAGGGTAAGCTTATCTGTGGCGTAATAGTCTGCCCACAGTGTCGCTTTGTGCTTAGCGGTTTGTGCTGGGGTGTTACCTACCACGTCAGGATTGAATTCATCTTTGGTAATCTCAGCATCGGTATAGCTGTAGCTTGCAGCAATATCTACCCAATCACTTAGCATGTGGCTGCCTGAAACCTCGAAACCTTTAGAGGTAATTTCACCCGTTTGGGTTTGACTTCTATAACTGATCTCATCTGCCACCACCACGTTTTTTTGGGTGATATCAAACAACGCCAACGTTCCTTGTGTGGCGCGATCTGGGGACAGATATTTGATACCAACTTCTAACTGGTCAGCGGTGGTTGGCTCAAATGCCTTATTGGTAATGAAGTTGCTACCGACAACGGGCTGAAACGACTGTGAGTAGCTGGCATAAGGAGATAGGCCATTATCGAAGTCATATATGGCAGCAAGGCGACCACTGGTTTTTGAAGCGTCATTGTCAATCGTTTTGTTACTATAAACAGCACCTTTAGAGGCTTCGGTTTGCTCGGTAGTGCTGTCAAAATTGTCATGACGTAATCCTGCCACCACTGTCAAATCTTGCCACTGCATCTCATCTTGTACATAAAATCCCAGCTGGCTTTGTTCGATGTCTTGTTTCTGTCGATAAATATCTAATGGTAGTGTGCCAGCATTGATTTGTGAAAAATCGGGGTTGGACAAATCAAGGTTTGGGGTGCCATCTGCGCCAGCATCATAATAAGTGGCGCTACTGTCTGTTTCTTGATATTCCACACCGAATAATAAATTGTGCGAGATATTGGCGGTATCTAACTGATAAGCCAGCTGATTGTCTGTGGTCCAGTTGTTCATCTTTTCATCAGTGGTATAGGCCACACGATTTAAAATCTTGTCGCTACCCGTGATAAACCCTTCTTGATTGTACATATTGCGCTGCTGCGCTTCGGCATCGGTATAGCGTAGGATATGCTTAAAGGTTAATTTGTCATTGATAGCCCAGTTGACGGTCACACTTGGCATTAGTACTTCTTTGCTAAAATGATTCCACTCATCACCTGCGTAGGCATTACTATCTAGCTTGCCATAGCTGGCCTTGTAGACTGTCCCAGCAGCCGGCAGCGGGGTGGAAGGCACCATCTCTGGGTCGTCTTGATAAAAAAGATTGGCAAGAACGGAGACATCTTCTGTCGGTCGCCATTCAAGTGACGGATTAATTAAAGTGCGCTCTTCTTCTGTGGTCTGCATCTGACCCTCTTTTTTACGTTTTAATGCCACCAAGCGATAATTGAGCGTATCTGAGATAGGGCCGGTCGTATCGACTGCCATTTCTTTGAGATTCTGATTGCCAAGGCGCAACTGTACTTCAGACTCTTGGGTGCTTTTTGGCGTTTTGGCGACCTGATTGACCATGCCACCTGGAGCCGCGTAGCCATAAAGAGAGGATGCTGGGCCTTTTAACACTTCTACCGCTTCAGTCGCATAAATGTCTACTTGCGGCATCAGGTTCCAAGCGCCGTCATAGGGGAGGCGCAATCCATCATAAAAATTGGAATAAGTCTTAAAACCGCGAATGTTGTATTCATCAAAAATAGATACCGTACCGCGACTCTCGGTACTCACGCCGGGCTCATAACGCAAGGCCGCGTTGACACTGTCTGGTTGGCGTTTTTGTAATAGTTCTTGATTGATTCTCGTATAACTCATTGGGGCATCACTAGGGTCTAATGCAGTTTTAGTACCCGTACTACGGTAGCTGTCAGCGTAAATCGTGATGGTATCTAAGGTCGTCGCTGGTGTCGAACTAACCGTAGCAATATTCTCTTTTTTATTTTGGTCATTTTCAATACTATTTGCCGTTTCTTCAGCGTATGCAGCATGGCTAATACTCATTAATAAGCCAATCTTGACTGCCATTCTTAATTGTTTTTTTTGGGCAGATTCGGAACGTGAAAGAGACGGCATCGTATTTCCTTTCAGATAGAAGTAGTTGAGGGTTTTGAGTTAAAAGATGTGGATGCTAAATACGAAAATAATTATAACACTAATGATTATTATTATCATTAATAAATTACAATAGGATTGTTATAAAAGCCTTAAAGGCGGTCATTGGCGGCGCTTATAAAGGACAGATAAAGCATGAATGGGGCAAAATCATTACTGATAAAAATTGTAAAAATTATAAAAAGTTAAAAACAATCTCATATAAGGCCAATTATTTCCCATAATTCGCGATGTTTTAATGAGTTTTCTTGTATGATGCTGCCATCTTTAAAATCACGTTATTGGCTTAAAAGTATTTTGGGTCGAATCTGACAATCAGCTATTTTATATTACTATTGTCAATGCGTTGATAGACGTTAATTGAGCAGCCAAAGATGGGTAAAGGTCATATTTATGAGTAGAGACACACGTCAATCCCCTAACAATCAACGCTATTTTACAGTATGGAGATGGCATTTTTATGCAGGTATGTTTATTGCCCCTTTTTTGATTATTTTAGCGGGTACAGGACTTGGCATGCTGTTTATGTCCAATACAACAGGCCGAGATAATGACCGTCTAACGGTTACCCCTTCACAGTCTATGGTTCAAGCCCCAATTGCCAACCAGGCAAAAAACGCCCTCAAAACCTTACCAAATAGCACGCTGATTAAATATATCGCACCTCGTGATAACGAGACGGTGGCCTTGTTTCAAGTGATATCAGATGGGCATGACAATATGGTGGCGGTGAATCCGTACACCGCTGATATTGTTAAAATTACGCCCATTAATACGGGCTTGTACAATACCTTTGATAGTATTCATAGCGATTTGTTGTTAGGGAAGGTGGGTGACTTTATTCAAGAAGCCACCGCTTCATTAACTATTTTGATGATTTTAACGGGTTGGTACTTGTGGTGGCAAAAACGCAAATCTGTCAAAGCGATGTTGATTCCTAACGATACTACCCTAAAGAAAAAGCGATCATTTTTTCGTACTATTCACGCAACCTTAGGCGCTTGGGTATCCATTGTCTTGTTATTTTTTTGCATTTCAGGTATGGCTTGGGCAGGTATTTGGGGTGAGCGAATCGTGCAGGCATGGAGTCAATTTCCCGCTGGAAAATGGGGTGTGGCGCCTATGCCACTTTCGATTGACCATAGTCAGCATCATGCGGATATGAATAACGCTGATGCCACGCTGCACGTTCATGGAGCAACACCAACGCCTGCAGCAACCCATGGTCGTGTATTAAATACGGGCAGTACCAAAGAGGTACCTTGGGTGCTAGAACTGACGCCAATGCCGCTGTCAGGGACAACCAAAGGTGAGAACGGTATCGCGCCTAATATTCCTATCATGATTGATACGGTAGATAGGTTTGCGCGTGAGATTGGCTTTGCAGGACGTTATCAGCTGAATCTACCACAAGGCGCGACAGGCGTATGGACGATTAGCCAAGATTCTATGAGCTACGATATGAAAAGTCCAACGGCTGACCGTACGGTACATATCGACCGCTATTCGGGCAACATATTGGCTGATATCCGCTTTGAGGATTACAATGCTTTAGGCAAATTTATGGCAGCGGGTGCGGCTATTCATATGGGAACGCTGGGATTATGGAGCGTCTTAGCCAATGTGCTGTTTTGCTTATCTGTGATTGCTATTTGTGTGAGTGGTTATGTCATGTGGTGGCAACGTCGTCCTCGTAATACCAACGAAATCACTGGACTAAATCCACCAGCACGTGGACAAGATTTTTCCATATGGTGGCCATTTGCCATTCCATTGCTTGTTGTGGCTATTATATTCCCAGCAGCAATCATTGTAATTATGGCTATTGCGTTGTTGGATTTTTTGGTAATTTCTCGGGCGCACTTTGTACAAAAGCTATTGAAATAAACAACACCCTTAAATTTCTCCTGCTTGATATACGTGTTTCTTGACCATGGTTATGCTTTGGTATCAGATATTTTAGTGATATGATTTATCATCAATTACTCTAGCATAGCGATGGCGTCCGCACTGGCGCGCTGGCGTTCTTCTGCATTTAACTCAGTCAGTTTTCCTCCTTTCATCATCAGCAAGCGGTCAGCATGCTCAAAATAACCGTCGTCATGACTGATAATAAACAGCGTTTTGCCTATGGCTCTTAATTCAGGAATCAGCGCTTGATAAAATACTCGGCGAAAAGCAGGGTCTTGGTCAGCGGCCCATTCATCGAGCAGCAGAAAGTCCTTTTGTTCGGCGACAGCGAGCAGCATGGCCAAGCGTTTGCGTTGTCCTTGTGACAGCTTGTCGGTAGACAATCGATGGTCAGTTACCGTCACTTTATCTTGCAGGTTTAATTTATGCAGCCACTCAGTCACTAAAGACATATCAGGGTCACTGTCTTGACTGCCAATCAGTTGTTTAAAAAGATGTTGATCGCTAAAAATGGCAGAAAATAGCTGCCGATAATCAGCATTGTTATCCGAATCAATCATCTGTTTATCTACTTTCACAGCACCTGTCGTAGGCGTAAAAACACCAGTAATGATTTTTGCAAGGGTAGATTTACCGCTGCCATTAGAGCCTATCAAAAATACCACTTCGCCGCGCCTCAAGGTGAGATTGACATTTTTTAAAATGTCATCAGTAAGCGTCTCATTTTCAGATATACCTTGATAGCGATAGCTCACATTGTTCAGTGAGATGGTCTGCCAGTCATTTGCTGCCATATTGGTTAAAAACGCTGGCTGATAATCAGCAAGCGCCAACGTCTGTATTTTATCTAACGCGACTTGCGCCGTTTGTAAAGTGGGATAAGCGCCAACGGCTTGTAGCAGCGGCGATTGCATAAATAGAATGGTTAAAGAAAAAGTGGTGGCAACGCTCATGGGTATATTAAGATAGTTTGAGACCGCAAAGACGACGCCAATCGCTGCAAACATCATAATGTTCGACCAATTCACTGCTGATAAGTGAAAGGTATCCGCTTTAATAACACGCTCTTTATAGGACTGGGCGTGACTCAAAAACTCATTGGTATACAGCTTTTGCGCGCGGTGCTGATTAAGTGCAAGCTCTTTTCGCCCTTCGATAATAGATTGATAATCTTGATACAAAAGATCATTAATCTCCCTTAATTCTGTTAAATGCTTATAAACGTGCTTCACCAAAATGGTGCTTATCCAAATCGTCATTACAATCCAAACCATGATGATCAGCAATAATGGCAATGACAACCAACCCAAATATAAGGCAACCCCGCTAGATAAAATAATCCCCTGAACCAACTCTGGCATACGGACAAAGGCGACGGTAATCGATTGGATATCGGTAGACAAGCTGGCGAGTAGTTGGGCGTTTCCTAACTTGTCAATCTGCGGAACGTTAGTATCGATGATTTGTTTGACCAGCTTGGTTCTGAGCTCATACACAAATCTATGACCCAAGCGGGTTAGGGCATATTGTGATAAAAAAGTCGTGACCAATAGCAGAACCACTAACGCTGAAAAATAGCCTAAGCTCTGCCATGATAAGGTATTAAAAACAGGCTGACTGATAAAAGTATGATTAATATAAGCAATAATACCCACACTAACAGCGGCATTGACTAAGTTAAGTAAGATGACTTTGAAAAAAGGTAGCCGATAATGCGACCAGATCATATGATATAGAGAAGCTGTAGCGCGAGAGGACATATTGACTCAATAGTAAAATGAATTTTGCATATTTTTAGATAGCATAAAAGGGAGTAGGTGGTGCCTAATCCCTTTTGTTTAAATCTCATAACTGTTTTTATAACGACAGTTTAAGCGGCGTGGCTTAGCGTTCAAATTTAAAAGTCAAACGTCGCTGAAACTTTTAACGCAGTGGGTTCGCCTGCATTTAAATAACCAGCATCTGCATAGCCACCGACTGACTGCCAATAATCTTCGCCTGTGACATTGGTTACCATGCCTTTTAAGGTAACATCTTGTCCGGCTAGCATGGTTTTATAGCGAGCACCAAGATCTAGCGTCGTATAACCGTCAACCTTTAAGGTGTTGGCATTATCAGCATAACGTGGGCCCGTATGAATGATGTCACCTGTTAAAGTTAATCCTTCGAGTGCCGCAACATCATATTCTAGATTGACATTGCTTTGTAAGGTAGGCAGACCGATGACTTTATTGCCATCTAGCGCCGCATTACCGGTATCTTTTTGTTTGGCACTTAAATAACTCACGCCAGCATTTAGGCGCGTATTTTCGCTAGGGCTACCAAATACGGTCAGTTCTACGCCTTGGTGACGGTTTTTACCAGCAGATATAAAGGTGTTTGAATCATCGATATAGTCACGTGCGGCATCAGTGCGGTACACGGCTAAACTACTGCCAATAAGTCCGTTGTCATATTTCACGCCAATTTCAGTTTGTTCGCTCACGTAAGGGTCCAAAGCTTGACCCGCATTGGTGACAGGGGCACTATTATTTGTTTGAGGGGCCGTTTTTCCTGGTGCTAAGCTTTCGATGTAGTTACCGTAGAACGACCAGTCCATGTTCGGTTGATAGACAATACCGATACTTGGTGTCCACTCACTTTTATCGTAATGACCAGTTTCTGCCTGGGTATTGGCATCATAGCTAGTCGTTTTTATATTCTGATGACGCACCCCTAACGTGGTTTTCAGTTTGTCATCGAACAGCGATATGGTGTCAGCCAGCGCAAAGCTTTGGAGTTGCTTTTCATTGGTTAATTTTGGATCGTCTAAGTTGCTGCCAAACGTAGTTGTACTTGTAAAAGGGACTTCCGTGTAGTCGGTAGGGCGGTAAAAATTGGTCGCTAGCTGATTGCCAAAATCATATGCGAATGCGCCTTTTTCTTCTTGATCATAGAGGTTTGCGGCCAACACCAAGTTATGAGTCACTTCACCGGTTTGTAATTTACCACGTAGACCAAGCTCGGCACTTTGCACCAAATCTTCTCTAGAGTTATCAAAACGATAAATCGTGCCCGCACCATCAGCATTGTTGACGGTTAAGGTGGCTAGTGAGTTTTCTTCCTCGCCACTTCGTATGCCGTAAGCACCATAAGCGGTGAGATTGTCATTAAAATCATATTCTCCTCGAATGGTACCAAAGACATCTTTTTCATCTGAGTACGTCCAAGGCTGCGCCCAATTTTTTGAACCGTCTGGCGCTTTTGGAACGCTAGCAACACCGCCAAGATTGACACTAGGGCGAGTCTCTTTGAGTTTGTTGTCTTGCCAGCCCAAATCTGCTGATAATCGGTATTGCTCGCCTGTATAATCTAGACCCAGCGCTGCCAATCCTAATGTTGAAGACTCATTATCGATGGCACTATCGCCATCTTGATAAGCGGCGTTAAAGCGCACGCCAAATGCATCCTCAGTGCCAAAACGGTCACTCACGTCGACGGCAATTTTACCTTGGTCACCTTGACCATAACCAAGCGTCAATTGACGTAGCGGGTCATTACTAGCACGTTTTGGTAATAGGTTAATCGTACCACCAGCATTGCCGCCACTAGGTGCTGCACCATTTAGCATAGCAGATGCGCCGCGTTGGACTTCAACACGCTCAAATAATTCGGTGGCGATATACTGTCGGGGCAAAATACCATATAGGCCATTAAACATCGTATCATCTGATGTGGTGATGAAACCGCGCATAAAGTAAGCTTCTTGGAAGTTACCAAAACCTCTGGCCACGCGGACGGTTGGGTCTTTTTTGAGCAGATCACCCACACTTTGGGCTTGTTGGTTGGCAATATACTCGTTGGTATAAGAAGTGGTAGAAAATGGCGTATCCATGATGTCTTGATTGCCTAAAATCCCTACGCGACTTCCGGTCGCCACTTGACCACCTTCGTAAGCATCGGGCAATCCATCTGCTGACGCATCCGCACTACTGGTCACTACAATCGTATCAAGTACCGCACTTGGCACATCTGATTGACTGTCATTATTTATATCGGTTTGTGCCCACGCTGCTTGGCTTGCAGCAAGTAAAACCACTGAAGTAGAAAGATGAAAGATAGACAGTGATTTTACTGAAAATGGGTGACGTGCTCTGTTAGTTGCCTTGAGGCAAAATAGAGCAGAATAAAGGCGAGACAGTTGCATGAATGTTACCAATATGTAAGTTAAATCACTATTATAATGATAAGCATTTTCATTACAATAGTGGCGCGTTATTAATTTTAAAAATTTTCAAAGCCCTAAATAGCGATAATGTTGTCATGTCGTTATTGAAGTATTAACCATATAGGTTACGCTCTAATACGCCGCATCAAATATAGAAAATAAGCGCCGCCAATGATAGCAGCGATGGTGCCAGCAGGTATCTCATAGGGAAATATAAGATAGCGCCCGATCCAGTCCGCTATGACCATTAAGCCTGCGCCTAAGATGGCAGACAATTGAATTTGACGTTTGAGCTTCACCGCGCCTAATGTGCTGGCAAGGTGAGGAATCATCAGACCCACAAAACTGAGCGGACCCACTGCCAACGTTGATATCGTACTCAGTAATGCTACAAGAATGAGTATCAAGCTTTGATACAATCTCAAAGATACCCCAAGCTCACGGGCAATCCCGCTACCTAGGCTCAATATTTCTAATGGTTTGATCACCATAAAGCTTAATAGGAAAAGTATAAAAGCCAACCCTACTAAAATCCATGCCGTTTCTGGACTGGCAAGGTACGTAGAACCTGATAGCCAACTTAACACCGCTTGTAACCGTTGATCGCCAGATATTTTTACCAGACTTAATAAACCGCCCATCAATGCGGCAATGGCCACACCAACCAATAATAAATAAGCTGGATTGATTCGACGGGCAAGCCATAAGATCAAACTAAGGACGATAAAAGCGCCCAACAATCCTGATAATATAATACCTGTATAGCCAAAACTGGGTAGGAAAACAAAGGCCAATACCACGCCTATTGCTGAGCCTGAGCTAATACCGAGTACTTCAGGGCTAGCCATAGGATTGCGAGTCAAGGTTTGTAGCAGCACGCCAGCAGTGGCTAGCATTACGCCAGTGGCGGCTGCGCTTAACGTGCGAGGCAATCTAAAGTCAATAATTAAATGTCTTAGCGTACTAAGCTGCCAGCCATTTGAAGTCGCCGTAAAGATAAGTACGCCTATGATCAACAGTATTAAGGCGATTCCCCAACCTATTAAATGAGTGTCACGGCGTTCTGAAATCAAGGTTGGAATAATCTCATCGGTATGTTGACGACTTTGGCTCACAATTAACCATATTACCAATGGCGCACCAAGGATGGCCGTCATTGCATCAACAGGAATATTTAGGCTTAAATAATGTTGTAATAGCGTCGTGGCATTACTGGTGATCCATAACAACAGCGCCCCAAACACATAACCCAAAAGCAGGCGGTAACCAATACGCCGTACCGAAAACACATTCACCAGTGTGGCAGCCCCTAAGCCAATAAAACCAATAGGGCCCACGCGACTGACGACAAGGGCGGTCAGTAGGGCCACCAATCCCACCACCAATCCACGAATGAGGTTGATAGGAACGCCCAAACTTTTGGCTTGCCTATCATCTAAGCTCATTATTTCTAATGGCTTTAATAAGGGCATTAAGCTAATAAAGGCGACCACACTAGCGATGAGTAATATGACAGATACTTGCCAGTTATTCTGCGTGAGACTACCCGCCGCCCAAACCATAACGTTTAATGTTTCTTCAGCATAATAAATCAATAATAAAGCAGTAATAGCGCCCAATAAAATATTTGTCACCAGTCCACCAAGCACTAATACCAAAGGATTCATGCGACTAGGCGCAGCTATAAGAAACACAATCGCCATACTACCAAGCGCGCCAATAAAGGCGACCCAAAAACTTCCCCCTAATGCCAAACTAGGCAGAAATAACGTGACAATGAGCAGCGCCATGTTTGCACCGCTACCGACTGCCAATGTCGTGTCTGAGGCCAGTGTATTTTTTACCAGCTGTTGTAATAACACACTGACCAATCCTAAAAGACCGCCAGCGGTTAATGCTACCAACATAGTCGGTAGGATTTGTAGCTGGATACTCATGTCCGAAAGTGATAGGTCAAAAGAGGGGGTGAACAATTCTAAAAAAGTGAGAGACCATAGCTGATGTACGACTGCATAACTGCTGACTACTGCTAGCAGCATTAAGAAAACGACCATCATATAAATACGGTTAGCAGACAAAAAATTATTTTTATTTATCATAAATCGGTACTGCCTACAAAAGTGACATTCGTTAAGCGATCGGCTAAAACATTCATAGAAGCCACGCCACTATTGTTCCATGTCGCAGGCAGTAAGGTGATACAGCGGCCTTTTTTGCTAGATGCATGCGCTTGATCAAAGGAATAACCCAAGCGCTGCCACACTAAGCTGTCTTCTAATTCAAGTTTGAGAAGGTCACTAAGAGGTTCAACGACCACAAGGCAAGTATCGTCATCAAGCTGCGCTAAATCTCCTAGCATAATGGGCGTAAACCCCCATTGATTGCCATCTGCCAACGCCACTAGCTGTAGTTCCATCGTCTCTAAAGCAGGTTGAAACAAGCTGTTATAAGAAAACATACGCAAATTATTGGTATCGGCAAATTGCACGACAGCCAATTTTTTAATATGAGGATAACGCGCGTGGAAAGTCTGTCCCGCTTGTGCGATTTGTTTCTTACTGGTGTCTAGATAATCTTGTGCGGCTTGCGGTTTGTTGATAGATCGGCCCAATTCTAACGTTGGTTCTATAAAGTCCTCCCACTTTGCAATTTTGTTAGGACTGGTCAATTCAATAGAGTGGATAGGCAAATCGCCGTACATAGGACGCAGGTGCGCATAAAAATCGTTGTCTATGACCAAATCCAAATCTAACTGAGAGAACATTTCAGGGTTGGGCTGATAGCGTGTTCCTACGTCGAGAGTCGTATCAGGTATAAGAGGCTTACCGACCCATTCTCTATAGAAAGGTTTATCACCCATAGCAACTGGTGGGTATCCCATGGCAGTCAGCGTCGCCGCAATACCCCAATCAGGCGTCATGACTTTAGGTGTTTTTTGACTTTCTTGAGGCGACATTGCTTGTGGCGCTTGTGATGTAGCGTCAGACGACTGGCAACTGCTTAACAATAAACTTGAGCATAATGCCACACATAGCCCGAACGAAAAGGTGAGCGCTTTCATATAACTGCGACTTTATGAGTAGTGGTAGGATGGGTTAGTAGGGTAAAATCGACACCAAATATCGAGCGCAGTACATCCTTTTCCATCGTGCGTTTTACATCACTCATATGGCACAACTTGCCTTGTTTTAAAGCGATAAATTCATCACAAAACCTTGCTGCTAAATTTAGGTCGTGCAGGATAATGACAACACCTAAGCCTTGCTCGTCGACCAATTGACGAATCAGTTTTAACACTTCTATTTGATAGACCACATCCAGCGCCGCTAATGGCTCATCCAATAGCAGATACTTTGTTTGCTGGGCAAGGCACATCGCCAACCAGACGCGCGCTCGCTCACCACCTGACAACGTTGATACTTGGCGGTTTCTAAAGGCGTCAACTTGAGTGAGGGCGATGGCTTTTTCTACTTGTTGATGATCGTTGGCAGTCGGCTTTTGCAGCCATTTTTGATGAGGGTATCTGCCCAACATCACAAGCTCATAGACTGTAAAAGCACCCGCATCAGGTAGATTTTGCGGTAAGTAGGCAAGATGCGTGGCCAGTCTTTTAGCGGAAAAGCTACGCAAATCTTGACGTTCTATTTCAATGCCACCTTGCGTGGGCGTCATTTCTCCTGCCATGGCTTTTATAAGGCTAGATTTTCCCGAACCATTATGCCCAATGAGGGCATACAGTTTATTTGGTTCGATGATAAAAGAAGTCGGGTGAAGCAAAACTTTTTTTTGACGAATTAGGCTTAGATTATTGATGTGCATCATAGTGAGCAGTCGAAAGTAAATGGGGCATTTTAAAGAAAAATAGCTGGTTAATGCAAATGATTTTCATTTTATTTATGGAATTGAAGCAGTTATTGAGCGCGCCAATAGACTTTTATGACCATATCTTGACGAGATAAAGCAAGGGTGGATTTTAATCGTTGTCTTAATGACTTGATGTCCGCCGCTTCAAGCGCGCCCCATACCTTGCCAATCTTAAGAGGTAATGTTATTAATCTTGCATGTAATAAGCTCATGATTTGTTCAGAAAGATCGGTTGTTGGCGTTTTAATGATATGAAGTAGATTGTCTTGTAGAAAACGCTCATCATGACCTAAGTGCTGACAGAGATTGAGAGTGTGTAAATAACTGATGTCTTCTGGATCTTCGGTAATAGCAATGACAAGGGGCGGCAACGGATTTTGCCAGTTTTCTAATAGATTGGCGACGGTAGGTAGAGAGGTTTCATCGCAAATTAATAAGCATTGTCCCTCACTGAGGTGTTCTATTTTCTCAGGATAATCGCGCACCGTTTTTATTGGCATACCGCAGACGAGAGAGCGTGCCCAATTACCACCTGGCGTGTCGCCATGGATATAAACATCTATCCAAGCTTGAACAGACGAGCGGATTGGATCTCGCCATGCTTTTCGTAGGGTGTAGTAGCGCTGTAAAGGTTTATCGTTATTTTCTGACTCACCATTTATGGTAGATAAAACATCAGCATTTAACTCAAATAAATACGCGTAGCCTGGATGATTGAGTGGGATATTATCGGGTGCTGTGACCACCAGTCGATACATATTAGGACTGACATAATAACCATCAATCACGCTAAAGTACTGTTCTTGAAGC
This sequence comes from Psychrobacter sp. M9-54-1, assembly GCF_016613355.1. Lineage (NCBI taxonomy): Bacteria > Pseudomonadati > Pseudomonadota > Gammaproteobacteria > Moraxellales > Moraxellaceae > Psychrobacter > Psychrobacter sp. M9-54-1. The sequence goes on from NZ_JADGFW010000005.1 coordinate 302,913, forward strand.
TTGATCGTACGCTTACCAAGCTTAGTAGCGGATGCCTGCAATAATGCTATATATTGCTCATGTATTGTCTCAGCGTTACTAATAGGCACAAAAAAGTTGATAAAGTATTGATGATTAACACTAGAAAGGTTTTCAGCGAGGCTGTTATCGGTAGAACTGCCATCTTTTAACGTATTAGAGTTATTTTGATACCGATTCATCGTCATAACATCTAGCAAAAGGCCGTCGGGATACAGCTCTTTTATCGATACTATATCGTACTCGCCGACTGAAGCAGGGGTAAAGGCATTGATAAACATCGCAAGTTCATCTTGATGCTCTTCATTAAGATGATGAATAAACATGGCTTTATCAGCAAAGGCTAATGGAGTTTTATCGATGTCGTAACGAGTAAGCGTTTCAGCCATAAAGGGTCATCCAAGCCAAAAAATCACATAATGGTTCATTCATATAACCGTCAAGTAAATGGCATCTGAAAATATAAGGTAGCGGAGAATAGAGATAAAAATAACAAAGGTTTAATCAATAAGTATTGCGAGTCAAGCAAGGCGATAGAATTAGTAATCGATGATATGAATTAAAAACACCTAAGCGTTATTGATAATCATTAACATCTAGATTATTATTACGTTAATAAGGCTGACTGTCAATGTATTTATAAATAGGAAGTTGTGATTTTATTTGTAATGGATAAAGTTTATGCTAAAAAGTAGAAGGATTCCTCATCCTACTCATCAGTTATTAAGCCATTGCATTTCAACACTTTATAAGCTGAGCTATGATGAAGAAACCGTAGAGATAAACTTGGTAAACTAAGCGTATTAACAGGAGTTTACTATGACCAAGAAAGTAAGAATGTAGTGGTCAACTAATTTAGGACACCTGATAAGAGGTTTTTATTAAAGTAGCGCTTCTCTTTTTCTAGCGGTGTTAAATAATCATTAAAACTGTGCGGTCTCACGATTTGATAGTAGCCCCAGATATAATCAATAATGGCGCTTTTAGCTTCAGTAATATCTTCATAGCCGCCCTTGGGCATCCATTCTGTTTTAAAGCTTCTAAAGAATCGTTCGGTTGGGGCATTATCCCAACAGTTTCCGCGACGGCTCATACTTTGCGTCATGCCCTCACAACTGGCAACGGATTCAGCGAATGTCTTACTGGTGTAATGGGTTCCCTGATCGGAGTGAAACAGCACTCCAATTGGCTGTAAGCGCGTCTGATATGCCATCTGCAGCGCTTTGGTTGTCAGCATACTGTCAGGCGAATCTGACACCGCAAAGCCAACAATACGCCGAGCATATAAATCTAAAACAACGGCTAGGTAGCACCAGCCACCCTTGATACGAATGTAAGTCACATCCCCCGTCCAGACTTGATTGGGCGCTGTTGGGCTAAAGTTGCGAGCTAGGATATTGTCATGCGTTTTATGCGCCTCGTCAGCGTGCTTGTATTTGTGCGTCTTCAATTGACAGCTTTTAAGCCTCATCTGCGCCATAAGTTTACCTACCATATATCGTGATAGCTTGATGTTGTGTTCATTCATTATTATGGCGGCAATGCTGCGAGCGCCTGCTGAGTGCTTTGAGTCGTTAAATATTTGACGAATTAATGCCTTGTGCTTGACGGTTTCAAGACTGATGGGCTTGGGCTGCATGCCATAGTAGTAACTGCTTTTTATCACGCCAAACAGTTTGCACAGAAGGCTTTTACTGACCTGTTTGTCTTGCTCTGCAAGCTGACTGATTAGCGATAGCCGTTCAGGCTGTCCAAGGCTAGCAGAGCGGAAGCCTCACTCGAGCATAGCTCTCGTCTTGCGTCGGGGCGAAGCGGTGCTTCGCTTTATCCCTCCTCATTTAGAATGTCGCGCTCCATAGTCAGCCGCTTAACCTGCTTACGCAGCTCTTGAAGCTCGCGCTGATCATCCGTTAAGGCGTTGCCGACTTTAGGTGCTTGGCCAGTCATTTCTTGACGGTACTGACTCAGCCATTTCTGTAGAGTGGATTTACCTATTCCTAAAGAATTGGCCACGTCAGGTATTTTACGTTTGTGGTCAACAACTAAGCTGATGGCTTTAAGTTTAAATTCTCGGGTATATTGATTGCGTTTGGTGGTTATACTATTTTCCTCTTTAGGTTAGTATAAACCTCTTATGCGCTGTCCAAGTTTATTATGCTACTACAGACACTAGACGTTTTGGAACAAGTCAAAATGCCAGTAGGGCGAGTAGACTACGGGGTTTATAACTTACTCAATAAGGATTATCTAACGATCTATCATCAAACGACCTATGGCGACTTGAATCGTCTGCCTGCCTCGGGTACAACTTACGGCTTGAGCTACACTGTAGATTACTAAATAAATTAATACTTAGTAGTGCCTCTAAATACTAATGATGGCTGCATTGAGAAAAGGTGCGAGTGATTGTTTAAAAACCTGGCAATTATTCCCTTTCATCAAGTGACGGAGCACCTTTAAAGCGTAATAATCGCAAAGCATTAAGCGTGACCAGCACCGTTGCGCCGGTGTCAGCCAACACCGCGATCCATAAACCAGTGATACCGAGTACTGTAGTGATTAAGAATATAGCTTTCAATCCCAGCGCAAAAATCACGTTTTGATGAATATTAGAGAGTGTTGCGCGCGACAGGGCAATCAAATGAGCGACATCGGTCACGCGACTTTTCAACAAGGCTACGTCAGCCGTTTCAATAGCGACATCCGTACCACCGCCCATCGCAATACCGACATCGGCAGTCGCTAGCGCTGGCGCGTCATTGATACCATCGCCTATCATTGCTATTTTATGATTATCCTTCATCTCGTTTAGCAGACGCAGTTTATCTTCGGGCAACAGCTCTGCTTGCCATTCGACATCTAAATGATTGGCAAGCGCCTGCGCAGTTAGACGGTTGTCGCCTGTCAGCATAACAGAGCGCACGCCCAGCGCTTTAAGTTGTGCCACACCTTGTTGCGCATCTTCTCGCAACTCATCTCGTAACGCTACCAAGCCTATCACCTCATGGCTTTGCTCATCGAACAGTACCGAAACCGTTTTCCCTTCATTTTGTAGCGCTTCAATTTGGGTATTTTGTTTAGGGGTTATTGAAGTTTCATTAGCGGCATAAACAGGAGAACCGATGACTAAGGAGCGCCCGGCTACCGTTGCATGCACAGCTTTACCAGCAGTAGCATAAGCCTTGGAAGCGACTGGTATGGCAATGTTAGCGGCTTTGGCGTGATCAATGATGGCTTTTGCAAGCGGATGACTAGAGGCGGACTCGATACTGGCAAACAGCGCTAATATCGCATCTTCACCTTGAGAATCCGTATGCTGTTGGGTAAAGGCGACAACGTCGGTAACGCGAGGTTTGCCTTCAGTTAACGTACCAGTCTTGTCAAAAGCAACGGTATTGACGCGACCAATGATTTCAAGAGCGCTACCGCCTTTGATAAGCAAACCGCGACGCGCGCCGACAGCCAAACCCGATGCGATAGCGGCTGGTGTTGAGAGTACGAGTGCGCAAGGACAGGCAATGAGTAATAGTGCTAGCCCGCGATATAGCCAAGTTGCCCATTCTCCTCCCATCGCTAACGGTGGGATGATGATAACTAAAGCGGCAATCGCCATTACTGCTGGGGTATAGTAGCGACTGAATTTTTCGATAAAGCGGGCAGTGGGTGCTTTGGAGGCTTGTGCTTGTTCCACCAAATCAATAATACGCGCAATAGTATTATCGGCGGCTGTTTTTTCTACGCGGACTTGTATCGCGCCCTCCATATTGATCGACCCTGCGAACACTTTGTCGCCTATCGTTTTGGCAACAGGGATAGACTCTCCGGTGACCGGCGAATCATCAAGGCTGGATGCGCCTTGAGTAATAACACCATCGGCAGATACCTTATCGCCAGGGCGCACCAGTACTAAGTCATCTATTTGCAACGAGTCTGCAGGAACATCACGCTGCCCACCTTGTGCATCTAATAAAATGGCAGTTTTTGGAACCAGTGACGCCAATGCTCTAATGCCAGCACGCGCGCGATCAGCAGCCACGCTCTCTAATAACTCACCGACCGAGAATAAAAAAACCACTGCTGCTGCCTCTTCAGGCTCACCAATGATAAGCGCACCGATTGCCGCAACCGACATCAGCATCTCAATCGAAAAAGGTGTGCCAGTCATCGCCAAGGCTAAAGCTTTGCGAGCAAAGGGGAAAACACCCACAATGACTGCAACAGCAAATGCCCACATACCATAATCGGGAAAAAGTAACGACAGCGCATAGGCAACACCCATCAAAATACCAACACCAACCACTTGCTTGCCTTTACGGCTTTGCCACCAGCGCTGCTGCGCTATAACTGATTGACGGCTGCTATTTGATGCCGTTGATTGATTTGTCATAGCAGATATACCAAAACCAAGACGTTTGATGGTTTTCTCGACATCACTAAACTGCGTAGACCCATTAGGCGCTAGTGTTAGCGTTAACTTTTCGGTGGTGAAGTTAAGCTGTATGTCAGAGACGTCAGGCATACGGGAAAGCGCCGTTTCGATTTTGCCGACGCAGCTGGCACAGTCCATACCTTCAATATGATATTGCATAACTATTTTTCCTAATGCGTTGTCCTGATAACTTGTCTTGCTGTGAGAATTCTTTCAATAAACTTATTATGAACCCTGTAGTGGCTTCAGAGTCAAGGGCATTTACATGCAACTGGATAAATTTGATTTCCTCTATATTTAACCTTATAGTTACTTTAATGTTTAATGTTTAATGTTTAATTTTAAAGAGGCAATTATGTTGATTAAAATCGGAGAGCTCGCCAAACGCACAGGAGCGACAGTGGAAACCATTCGTTACTATGAAAAGGAGGGTTTGTTGCCCGAGCCTTCTCGCAGTGCAGGCAATTATCGTTTATATAATGAAGAACACATTGAGCATCTACAATTTATTTTGCACTGTCGCGCGCTTGATATGGCGTTAGATGAAGTAAGGGTGCTGCTGCAGTATTGGAATGAACCTGATAAAGACTGCGGCGATGTGGATGCGTTGTTGGACGAGCATATTGAGGCGGTGGAAGTTCGTATAAAAGAGTTGATGCAGTTAAAGCAACATCTCACGTTTTTGCGGCAAAAATGTGCCAGTAGTGCACCAGCGGTGTCATGTGGCATCTTAAACGCGCTTGCTGATAATTCATGTCATGAATAGAGATATCAGTGGTGGAAACTGATGTTGTTCAATAGCGTTCGTGCGCTCAGATTTATGAGCTCTTAATTCTTTAAAATAAAGGGTTCGAGCTAAAGGGTTTGAGGTAATGCGAGGTGATGTCTAAATACAGTGATTAGTATACTAAGATTGGTGCGCCCACAGCGCATCGACTAATACACCTTAATCCTTAAAATATAAGGTCTATAGGATTTGTTTTATTAATTTTAACAACAAATTTAACAACTTATATAACGCCATCAACTTGCCATCCGCTCAATGTTATCTTTTATATCACAAGCGACCTTATTTGATAACTCTTTTTCAATATCATAGTTGTCAATGATAGTTAAAAACGCTTCAGCGACTGATGCTACTTGATCAATCATTGCTTGAGCTTTATTTTTCTTAATATCAGCTGCTTTAGCCAGTTTCAGTAAGTCAGATCGAGTAGGGTGCTTCGCTTCACCTATCACATCCATTTGATGATAACCATTCATTCCTGAGTTATAAGCAAGATCATAAACGGGCGCTAATGACCACCTGCCAGCTTTGTCCATCATAAAAGAGAAGTTTTTGCTATGGTCGTCTTTATTATTAAAAATCACATTAAATACCGCATGTCTAAAACCGTCTTCTACCGCGGCTTGTGACCCAGTTAACATACGCACACAGCGCAAATACTGCAGATAATCTAGCGATGGGATGCGAAAATCAATGTCTAATAAGCCTGCCAGCGTATGAGTATGCACGCGCTGATCGCCTATTCGGTCAAAACGTTCAACCCCAAACGCGGCATAGTCGTTATTAATATCAAAATAGTGATGCGCTGGCATGTTAAGACCTGCTTGTTTTGCCATATCAGCGTAAAGCGCTTCTAATAGACAGACGCTTTTGTGCTCAGACTGAGCAGGGAACTTGATAAGCCAAGGTGTTGCCGGTGGGTTTGCGCGGGTTAAATCAGTAGTGATAAAATCACTTGCCTCATCATATAAAACCAACGCTTTTGGTCTAGCGCCCTGAGGGGAGCCGCCAATAACGATAAGCTCAGCCAATATGTCACTGTCTTGACCCGATAGAATGGTTTGATTGGCAGCCGCAAGCTTCGCTAAAGTCAGCTCCGGCATATCAATAGCATCAGATAAATCATGCTCAGGTTCAAAGCTCAGGGCGCCCATGGCTGAATCGCCAATATAAGCCAAGCGATCTAAAACATTAATTTGCTGTATAGGTTTGTCCATAACCTTCCGAAAAAACCTATCCATCAGCAGCATGCCCCAACCATCAGGCAAGCTATCTGACAACAGACCGCAAAGATAATGACTGGACGCATGACTGCCATAATAAAGCGCACTGCGTAGTGGCATCTCGATAGGCGATATCTCTAAACCATCAGCAATCCACGCCGCATCATAGCCAAATACAGGGCGGCGTCCGTCCATTGTGAGCTGACCGATAAGACGTTTGGATCCAAAGCCTTTATAATAGACATTAATAACAGATATTGGTTGGTACATAGCGTTACTCGCTAGCTTTATTTGATGCTCGCAGGCGTGGGTTTTGTTTAGCGATAATGTCTTCAATACTGCTAGGTTTGATGTCAAACAATTCGGCAAAATGATTAATCATACCAAGTGCAATGGCAAGCCGGATTACATTATCTAGCGTGCCACCTTGTCCCGACTCAATGCGAGCCACTGTACTGACACCAACACCTGCTTTTTCTGCTAGAGTAGCTTGGGTTAGATTGAGTACCAATCGCTGCGTTTTTAGGCGCTCACCCAAAATGACAGCTATCTCACTTGGCGTATAAAAATCAAATCGCATATTATGTTAATCGCTCATAATTGGATGTTTAAGTGCTATTATAGCATTTAAAGACTCAAATATGAATGATGGTGTATATAAGTAATAAGTTGACAGCAAATTATATTGCTCTAGCACTCATCTTTAGTGTCATGAATCATGCGGAAAATATTAAAATATAGTTTTAACCCTTTAAAGTATAGCGCTTGTGAAGCAAGAAGATGTCGCAAGGCTATCGTCAGAGTTTCAATAGAGCTCTATTCATATTTATCAGTCAGATAGGTTGGGATGTCAATTTTAGTTTACTGTTATTAGCGATTCAGATATATTACATACCATTTGTGCAAGGATAGATGATGAATTTCGTGACTATTGATGTGGAAACTGCTAACTCAGATGTCGGCTCTATTTGCCAAATAGGAATGGCGAAATATATCAAGGGTAAGCTGGTAGATACTTACTGTCATCTTATCAGACCAGCGTCTAGCTTTAGTCGAGTAAATACAGGCATTCACGGTATCGATACCATGCAAGTTAAAGACGCGCCGTCTATGTTTGATATTTATGGCAATATCATTCAGTTTGTTGGGAACAATATGGTGGTCAGTTACACCGATTTTGATCAAAGAGCGATAACCAAATGCTTAGATGATCATAATTTACCGCTACCTTCTTGGCAATGGGTAGACGCCTCACGCATGGTACGTGATACTTGTCAGCGCTTTAAGGATTCAGTATATAACCTTGCCAATGTGTGCCGCGAGTGGCGATATGATTTTAACCATCATGACGCCTTAGAAGATGCTAAGGCATGCGGTTTTGTGACAACTACGATTCTTAGAGAAAATAGCGCCTGCATTACAGAGTGGTTACAAGACGCCTCATCTCAATCAAAAAACAAACATACGCCGCCGCGATTCCCTCAAAATCGAGCGATAGCAGGCAATAAAGAGGGGCGGTTTTTTGGACTAAATATTTGTTTTACAGGTGAGCTGTCCATAAAGCGGGCCGAAATTACTGAGATTGCTGCAAAGCAAGGATTCCATGTTAAGGCAGGTGTGTCCAAAAAGCTTGATTACTTGGTTGTGGGAACGCCCGACTTAGCCGTACTAAATGGACATGATAAAAGCAGTAAACAGCGCAAGTCTGAGGCGTTGATAGCAGAAGGTAGTGATATCAGTATTATTACAGAGCATGAGTTTCTTAAAATACTAAAACTATAGTTTGATTCTTTGTTTTTTATAATGGGCTTCATAGATAATGAAAAACTTCATTGATAACGTCATGGCACGGTTTAAAGAGAAATACGATGCCAAGGACAATGATACAAAGTCCACTTTTATCGATTTGCCGCCTGATATAAAACAGTCAAGTCGTACGAGCCAATACGATAACAGTGACTCAGATGATATCGATAACCTAGCGACGTTTGTCCTCTCATCAGACGACTTAACAAGCCGTCAAAATGACCAAATTATACCCTCAAATCAAAACCTCAAAAAAGGACGCTGGGTCACTCAGTACGAGTCCATAACGATTCATGGTCGCACAATTGAACGGGGATTTATTTATGTGGGTGCGCAGCTTGATACATTGGTCGGCTATGGTATTGAGCCCTCATTAATAGATGAGCGCTTATCAGTCAGTCCGCCGAAATTCATACATAGCATGACCACCATTTATAGTGATGAGTCGCTTGGATACTGGCCATCTTACGTGCAGCTTTCACCCGCATGCCGCGGCATTTATTTAGACTGGTTGGCGTCAGATCGTACCCATCCTAATATACCCATCGGTTACGTGTTTATTTACTTCAACGGGCTTGAGCGCCGCGTGATTGAAAGTATCAGTGAAGATAATGTCTCTGACGATGAGTTCATTAGCCTCTATAATGAAGTGTATCGTTTGCATACGATTTATGGCGAGCAGTCCTCTTTTTATAATTATTCCGCCCGTCTTTTAGAGTTTATGACGCTGGTGCGCTCACCACTATTCGAAGAACGATTACAAGCCAACCAAGTGTCACCGCCACCTGCCAACAGCCATAATCTCATCTTTAAAATGCAATTGGCAAAAATCGTAACTTTAAAACAGCCTGTTCCTACGACATTGGCGTGGGAGTGGCTGGTTTTTTCTAATGAGTATCATTTTAAAACGCCTGCAAGGCGCTGCGCATCAGAGTTCAAAGACTTGTTTGATGTTTTATATCAAAAAGCCTATCCCAAAGGTTTTATGGTTGCCCCTAATAAAACCAAATTAAAATTAAACTATAATGCTGCCAGTCGTGCCATTGGTTATGTTGATCTAACGCTTGATGACTTGCAAGATGCCAGTGTTTTAAAAGCACCGGTTAAAAAATTGACGGCTATTGCTGAGCAATGCAACGAGGCGTTAGATGCTTATAGTCGCTATTTGGGTCGTGATAATAACGACAAAATGGACATCGATGCCATATTGCTATTGCCAGAGGTATTGACTGAGCGACCAGATTATCAAAATAAATATCCTGCCATAAAAGACTTTAAACTATGGGCGGAGTCTATTGTTTTAAACAATGAAGGACTGACGACAGTTGATGCATTGTGGCGTTGTATTCATGAGCGGTCATCCAACGCGCCTGCATCATCCCATGCGTTGCCTCGGTCATTAACCAAAAAACATCATGAGCGTATTATTAATTTAGCCGAGCGGGTAGGCTTTGGTGTCGTACCTGATCCGCGTTATTATCAGGCTAAGCTAAAGTCGGATGGGTATGTCGTTATATTTCGCGGCGGTCACGGTCATGACTTTGAGCCAAGCGCCGCTTTTTATCAAATCAGCTTAGCGCTCAGATTAGGAGCAATGGTTGCCACTATAGATGGTCATGTTGATAAGCAAGAAGTAGATACGCTATTGACAATTACTGAACAGGACCAGTCACTGTCAAGCATTGAGAAGTCATCATTAAAGGCATACCTACTATGGCGATTAAACACGCCATCCAATATGGCAGGATTAAAATCAAAACTTAGCGCTTTAAGTGAGGATCACGTCAGCTTTATCAGCCATTTTATTATTAGCGTTGCCTTAGCAGATGGTCAGGTAAAACCAAACCAAGTTAAGCAAATTGAAAAGCTATATCAGGCGTTAGGTCTTGATAAGCAAGCCGTTATTAGTGACATTCATCACATCACCAGTAATAGAAATTTATCAAAAACCACAACTGCGCTGAATCAAAAAGCAGATATTATGGGTGACGCTATAAGTACAGCTGTTAAAGACAGCTCACATCAGCCGTTTGTTTTTGATAAAGAATTATTAGCTGCTTATGAGAGCGATACTGGGGATGCCAAAGCCATGCTGGCAAGCATATTTGCAGATGAGGACATAGCAGATGACGCAGATGAAGACAGTGGTGTATTGTCAGATGTGCCTGTAGATGACGACACCGCTCATAATACTTTAGTAAAAGGGTTAGATACCACGCACAGTCAGCTTTATCAGCAGCTTATTAGCAAAGAGGTTTGGCAGCGTGAAGAGGCTGAAGTCTTGTGTGAGTCACTAAACCTTATGATTAATGGGGCTATTGAGACTATTAATGACTGGGCTTTTGATAATGTTGATGCGCCTGTGTTAGACGATGATGATAACCTTGTAATTGATTTTGAAATCGTCGATGAATTAAAAACACTGGTCTGACAGACAGTCACGATAATTCTGACAATAACGATAATAACAATGTAATGACAGCGTAAGGATAAGCCATGACAAGCAAAAAAATCAGAACCAAAGAGCGCGATGCCATCATTCAATCGCTAAAGGCTGGGGTGACCCCAAAGGTCGGTATTCAGCATATTCAAGTAGGGCGTATTCATGAGCTCAAAGCGCTGATCGATGATATTGATCGCGTGGCGGATGGTGGTTCCGCCTTTCGATTGATTATTGGTGAGTATGGGTCAGGCAAAACCTTTTTTTTGAGTGTGGTAAGAGCGATTGCGCTTGAGCGTAAGCTGGTCACAGTAAACGCTGACTTATCACCTGACAGACGCATTCAAGCATCAAGCGGGCAAGCAAGATACTTATATTCTGAGCTCATGCGTAACCTATCGACGCGTAATAAACCAGACGGCAATGCGCTTGCAAGCGTTGTCGAGCGCTTTATTACCGAAGCTCGCAAACGCGCTGATAGCACGGATGAAACCATTGGTGAGGTGATTCAAGATAAGTTGGCTGAGCTGACAGAACTGGTGGGCGGTTATGACTTTGCTAAAGTGATCGAAGCGTATTGGCAAGGTCACGAATCAGGCGATGATGCGCTAAAAGCCAATGCCATTCGTTGGTTACGGGCAGAGTACTCAACCAAAACCGATGCCAGACGCGATCTGGGCGTGCGTACGATCATCTCTGACGCCTCATTTTATGACGCGCTAAAGATTATGAGTCTGTTTGTACGTCAAGCGGGTTATCAAGGCTTATTAGTCAATCTAGATGAGATGGTCAACTTATATAAACTCAATAGCACTCAAGCCCGTCAAGCCAATTATGAGCAAATCCTACGTATTTTAAACGACTGCTTGCAAGGATCAGCCGCCCATTTGGGCTTTTTACTGGGCGGTACGCCGGAATTTTTACTTGATCCGCGTAAAGGACTCTACAGCTATGACGCGCTACAAACACGGCTTGCAGACAATAGCTTTGCCAAGCGGGCAGGCGTGATTGATTACACGTCCCCTGCGCTGCACTTAGCGAGCCTTACGCCAGAAGAGTTATATATCTTGCTCAAAAATCTGCGTCACGTTTATGCAGGTGGCGATGAAACCAAATACTTAGTACCAGATGAGTCCTTGCAAGCTTTTTTGCAGCATTGTAGCCAAACCATTGGTGACGCTTATTTCAGAACACCTCGCAATACAATTAAGGCGTTTTTGGATATGCTTGCCGTCATTGATCAAAATCCAGACGTATCTTGGGATCAGCTCATAAGCGCGGTCGCCATTGATCCAGAACATCCGTCTGATATGGATATCGATATGAGCGGGATGGATGTAGAGGATGAATTGGCTGATTTTAAACTATAAGCTTTCGATAATACTCATAACAATAAGAGAAATAACTTTTGAGAGACGCGCATTTTCAGCTTGATCATCAGGTACAGCGCTGGATATTTAATCAAGGCTGGCAAGGGTTACGTGACGTTCAAGCCCAAGCGATAGTGCCCATTTTATCAGGTGATACAGATGTATTGATCAGTGCGGCAACGGCAGCGGGCAAAACGGAAGCGTTTTTCTTGCCTGCCTGTAGTGCGCTTATGCGCTCAGATAAGCGCGATAATGGCGTCGGTATCTTATATATCAGCCCACTCAAAGCATTAATTAACGATCAGTATCGCAGGCTTGAAAGCTTGGCTGAGCTGCTTGATTTGCAAGTGACGCCTTGGCATGCTGACAGCTCTTTAGGTCAAAAGAGACAACAGAAAAAATCACCATCCGGTATTATTTTGATCACGCCTGAATCGCTTGAGTCGCTGCTTGTGCGTGATATGGGCTGGGTCAAACAAGCATTTAGCAACTTACAATATATTGTGATTGATGAGTTTCATGCTTTTTTGGGAGGCGCGCGCGGTCAGCACTTATTGTCGTTATTGACAAGGCTTGAACATGTGACCAATCGTATCACCTCGCCCATCCCACGAGTGGCATTGAGTGCCACCTTAGGAGAGCTGCAAAGCGTACCGCGGTCACTCAGACCCAACCAGTCGCTGCCTTGCACCATCATAGAAGACAGTAATGCCCGCGCTAGTGTCAAAGTTCAGGTAAAGGGCTATGTTCAGCCCAGCCAATTAACACTTAACACGAATCAAGAACAGGCGGATTCTGAATATCACGTCTTTGAAGGTATCGATGTTCTTGACACTGCTGAGACAAAAGTCTGCGCTGATCTCTATCGATTGTGCCGCGGCGGCAATCATTTGGTATTTGCTAACAGTCGCGCGCGTACCGAGCTGATTGCCGCAGGACTGAGTGATCTGTGTGAGTACAACACCGTGCCTAATGAGTTCTTTCCGCATCACGGCTCGCTCTCAAAAGAGCTAAGAGAAAGCTTAGAGAGTCGATTACAAAAAGAGGCGCTGCCAACCACTGCCGTTTGCACCATGACTTTAGAGCTTGGTATTGATATTGGTAAGGTTGACACCGTCATTCAAGTCACCGCCCCACATTCGGTTGCAAGCCTTCGCCAGCGACTTGGACGCTCAGGCAGACGCGGCGGATCAGCGGTACTTAGAATGCTGATTACCGAGCATGAAATCAATAAAGACAGTAGCCTAATCGATGACTTGCGGCTTGAATTGATTCAATCTCTCGCGATGATAAGGCTACTCATTACCGACAAGTGGTTTGAGCCTGCCAACACGTCTTTATATCATTTTTCAACATTATTGCATCAAGTACTTGCCCTAGTTGGACAATGGGGCGGCATTCGTGCTGATCAAATATACGTGCTCCTGTGCAACCAAGGTCCTTTTCAAAAGGTGAAACCTGCGCACTTTAAATTGTTGCTCATTCAAATGGGGGCAGCGCAACTGCTGACCCAATTGGGCAACAATCAACTCGTACTAGGCGTGATGGGTGAGCGTATAGTCAGTCATTATACTTTTTATGCCGTGTTTAAGACTCCAGAAGAGTACCGTATCGTGGCTGGCAATAAGACGCTGGGAACACTGCCCATTGACACCATGATATTGCCCGACCAATATATTATTTTTGGCGGTAAGCGCTGGCAGGTCAAAGATGTTGATGTTGAGAAAAAAATCGTTGATGTCATCAAAGTCAAAGGCGGCGGTAAGCCACCAACATTTGGTGACAGCAGTATGTCCATACATGACAAAGTTCGCCAAGAGATGATTGGTATATTGAACAAAAAAGACTACCGAATTCAAGTTGGTAGTGAGTACATAGACTTTGCCGATACAGTCGCAAAGCAGTTGTTTTTAGACAGTATCAAAACGTTTGAAAGATATGACTTAAGTCATCAATCACTCGTCAATAAAGACGGCAGTTGCTATATATTTATGTGGCGCGGCGATAGCGTGGTTAATACGTTGGTAGCGCTACTGTTACAACATGGATTTACGGTTGAGAGTTACGCTGGGGTTATTTGCGTACTCAAAACCAGTTCTGCTCAAGTCTATGCGTTTTTACAGAAGATCGCCCAGCGCCCAGTACCGACTGCCACTGAACTTGCTAAAACTGTTCCTAACAAAATGATCGAAAAATTTGATGAATATCTACCTGATGAATTGCTTGATATGGGTTACGGCGCACAAGCATTTGATATCGAGGGATTGGATGATTGGCTAAGGACATTGAGTAAATAAATTTTGGGGCTGTCCTAGATAAGTAAAATTATTTAGGATAGCACTATGAGAAAGAGTAAACTAAGTTGGTATAAACAAAGCAGACTAATCGAGTTATTTGTTGCCGGTTCTACCGCGAGAACAGCAGCAAGCCTAATTGGTGTTAATAAAGCGACAGCCAGTTATTACTTTCATAGGCTACGAGTGCTTATTTACGAGAATAGTCAAGCCCCTGGTCTATTTGAAGGCGAAATCGAAGTAGACGAATCATACTTTGGTGGCACTCGTAAAGGCAAGCGAGGGCGAGGTGCTGGTAGCAAAGTGCCCGTGTTTGGTCTATTAAAGCGTAATGGCAAGGTCTACGCTTGTATGATACCCAATGCTAAAGCAGATACTTTGATCCCCATCATAAGAGAAAAAGTGAAGCCTGATAGCATTGTTTATACTGACTCATTTAAAAGCTATAACGCATTAGATGTCAGTGAGTTTACTCATTATCGTATCAACCACTCTAAAACCTTTGTTAATGACAAGAATCACATTAATGGTATAGAGAACTTCTGGAACCAAGCTAAACGACATCTACGTAAGTTTAACGGAGTTCCAAAAGAGCATTTTCACTTCTATTTAAAGGAATGTGAGTGGCGTTTTAATCACAGTGACCCAAAGTCGCAATTACTACAATTAAAACAATGGGTTAAACAGGGTTTGAACTAGTTATCTAGGACAGCCCCTAAATATTTAGTAAAGCAAAGAGTATCTGCTATTTATGTTGGCTTTGTGTCCATGACTAAAATTTAGTATAAGCATTGAAATTTCGTATGCTCTGTAATCAGAAATGGCTAACTTCATAATAATAAGACTCTGACGTGATTCTCACGACTAAGAGATTTAAAATCTTAAAGTGACCATTATTTTATAAACTTATATTTAGGAATCTACTATGGAAAAGGTATTTAAAAAGGCCATCACTACTATTATGCTACCAACGATTTTTTTTGGTATATCTGCCTGTGCTACTACTAGCAATAATAGTATTGATAACGATGGAGATAGCCGACGTGTTGGCAAAGTCGCATGGAATAACCAAGTAGATACTGATATTAGTAAGATGCTAGCAGAACAAGTGGCTAATGACGAAACTCGCCTGATATTCATCCGAAAAAATGATAATGATCCTGAGCAAACCAGTGCCAACATCGCAATCAACGACAGATTTCAAGTCAGCCTGCATCCTGGTAACTACACCGCCGTCAACTCTTGTGTAGGCACAAACCAACTAAGCGCTCATGCCACTGGCTTTAAAGACAATAACTTGCTCGCTGAGCAAAAAGATTACCAATTAGCTAGTGGTCAAACGTACTTCTTCTACGTAGACATGGACGAAAGTGGACAAGGAACACTGGATCAGATAACAACAGAGAGTGCATTGCCATTATTAGCAACCAAACGCTATCAAACGCACCAAATTAGTCGTGTCGTCCCCAACTGTCCTACACCAGTGATTGCAATACCACCAGTAACGCAGCCAGCACCAGTAGTAGAACAACCAGCCGTATTAACTGAAAAAATGACTATTGAACTCGAAGTACTGTTTGACACCGACAAATCTATAGTAAAACCAGACTACTATTCTAAGATCTCTGAAGTAGCAGAGTTTATGGCGCAATATCCTAATACGTTAGTTACTATCGAGGGACATACTGATAGCCGTGCTAGTGAAAAATATAACCAAGTATTATCACAACGTAGAGTAGATGCTGTAAAAGAAGTGTTAATCACTCAATTTGGGACTGCACCTGAGCGTCTGAATGCCATTGGTTATGGTGAGTTACAGCCAAGAGCCAGCAATAATACTGTAGAAGGCCGTCAGCTTAATCGCCGTGTGATTGCCATTATTGAAGAGCGACCAAATAATTAATATCAAATAAATTTCATAACCACTGAAACCGTGCCATATAAAATCTAAAATGGTACTGCTATCATTAAAAAAAGGTAACCCAATGAATACTGTCATCGTAAAAATAAATGATGCTACTCAGACCATTGACCAAATATCTGTTGTCACCAAAGATGGTGTCCCTACGGTAATCACTGCTACGAACAAAGTGAACTATGAGTTTCACGATACTGCTATTGGTCGTGCGCCTAACCATATTATTACTAAACGTGTCAAGAACGACTTGCATGTCTCATTTGAAAAAGAAGGTCAAGAAAGCGACCTGATTATAGAAGGGTTTTATGATAATACAGATAGTGCCTTGCTCGGAATCGCTGAAGATGGAGAGTACTATTACTATATTCCAGATACTGGCGAAACCTATGATTATGTAACACAGCTAGAAGAGGGTGCGGTAGAAGGGCAGGCTTTGGGTGGCCAAGAGTATGCTACTATTATACCTTGGTGGATACCGGCTGCTGCTGGTCTAGGACTGGTCGGTTTAATAGCTGGCAATAGTAATAGTAGTAGTGATAAAACACCAGTAGCCCCTCCTGTTAACAAGCCGCCTGTTGCTACCGATGATGTTGCTAAAGGTGAAACAGGTCAGCCCGTCATCATCGACGTGGTAGCGAATGACAGCGACCCTGAAAACGACTTAGACCCAACGACAGTCAAGCTGATCGACCCTGTGACAGGCAATGAAGTCACCAATGTAGTGGTAGATGGCGAAGGTACTTGGTCCGTTGATGGCAGTACAGGCAAAGTGATCTTCACACCAGTGTCAGGCTTTACAGCGGATCCAACGCCAGTGGACTATGTGGTGTCTGATAAAACGGGCGAGAAATCTAACCAAGCGACCATCGCCGTTGACTATCCAGTAATAGTAAGCATCACTGGTACAGCAAGTCTGAATGAAATGGCTGCTGACGGTACTCCTAATGAAGCGACTTATACAGTCAGCATCAGCAACCCAAGTACCGAAGATACCGTTGTTACTGTCACGATTAGTGATGGCAGCACTG